>JARLIN010000228.1 GCA_031291715.1 Rhodopila sp.
AGGCCACAATGGCCGTCGATACCCACATCTTCCGCCTCGGCAACCGCACCGGCCTCGCCCCCGGCAAAACCCCGCGGGAGGTCGAGGACGCGCTGCTCAAGCGTATCCCGCCTGAACGGCTGCGCGATTCACATCACTGGCTGATCCTGCACGGCCGCTACGTCTGCAAGGCGCGGCGGCCAGAATGCTGGCGCTGTGTCGCGGCGACCTGGTGCCGCTATCCCGACAAGGGCCCCGCCACCGAAGCGGCGGTCCATGCCGGCAACCCGCAGGGGTGGCGGGATCAGGCCACCTGACGCAGACAGGGCCGCGCCACGCGCGACACGCTGCGCACGCCGACGACCTGCATCAGGTTGCCTTCGACCAGATGCACGACCTCGGCCGGCATCGCCTCCATGGCGATTTCCACATGGATGGTGTCGCCAGCCCGGTGTGACCACATCCGGTCGGGCACGAGGTCGCGCTTGGCATAGGGCTGCAGCAGCCGGGACAGCAGTCCGGGCGAGACGTCAGCATCCAGGAGAAAACGGACGAAGACGACGGGCGATTGTTCAGGTGTCGTGTCGGCGGACATGGGAGGAACTTTCCAGGCAAATAGGTCGAAAAAACGGGATAACCCCGGCTGCTAGGCAGCCGGGCCGCTAATTCGAATGCTCTGGAAGGTGCTTTGCATGCCTCTTTATACCACTACCGCGCCGGCCAGTCGAGTTCCGGCAAGCGGACCAAGGGAACCTGTCGCATAGATAATGTGCGATATTGAAGCGTCAACGGTACATCTACCGCCGAAGGCCCATTCCCGTCGCCGGCTCCCGCCATCAGCGACAGTACCGCCTTGGCCGCGGTGGCCGCTGATTTGGTCAGCATCCCAGCGCCTGCCAGGCGGTCCAGCACCTCGGCATATCCGACGATCCGTCCGTTTCCGCTTCCCATCGGCTGGAGCTGGTCGTCCAGCGCCAGCGTCGCCGAGGACGTCAGACCCAGCGGCCCCCAGCCCATCGCCAGATGCCTGATCTCCAGCGACCCGCCGCCATCGCGCCAGGCTTCGGCCCAGCGTGTGATGTCGTGATCCTTGGGTAGCGGTCCGTTCAACGCACCATCGAACGACAGCGAAGAGATGTTGGTGCCAAGAGGCCACTTGGTTCCGGCCGGCAGTGCGATCGCCTCCGATGTGACCGCGAACGTCGCGGCCGGGTCGGACGGCTCGGAACCGGCCTCAGTCTCCGCGGATAGTTTTGCCTGGGTTGTCAGCAATCCGACCGTCACATGCCAGGCGCCCGTCGCCGGCTCCAGCCGCAGGCCGCTTGCACGCAAACCGATCAGCATCGGCCCCGTCTGATCCAATGGCACCGAAACCGATGTCTCGTCGGCGGTCACGATGACATCTGGCGCATCGCCGGCTCGCACATGCAACGGACCCGCGAGAGACAGCCGAAGCGTGGACGGATGGAACAAGGATACCGACAGTGTGATACCGGCGGAGGCCACGCCCAGGTCGCCCGGGATCAACGGACCGGCGTGACGCAAGGTCAGGTTCGACACGGTGACCGTCGCCGCCTGAGGCCAGCCACCGATCGAAACCGGACCAGAGGCGGTTTCCCAGCCCTGTGCCTTCCGCTCCGCCTGCCAATCCTGAAATCCCGCTCGCAACCGTTCGGACGCGATTCGCCAGTAAGCGATATCGCCTGCCACCAGAATCAACGGGATGGCAGCGGCAATGACCCAGTATTTGCGGCGCATCATTCTTCTGTTCGGATAGAGGGCTTTTTTACACGCATTCGGACCTCGTGGCGAATCGCCGAAAATCAGATACAATGTCAGAAGGGATCACAACTTTTGAGCGAATCCGGGATTTTCATCCACAAGCCCGAAAATCGCCGCCCATCAGATCGAATTTTCTATCAATCTAATATTTTTCAATCTGTTATAGGGCGTTTATTGTTCATATTGAGAGCCAGCGGCACGATCTCCACACAGAGTTTTCCACAGGTTCATGCGGGATCGCGGCAATCGCCGGTGGCGTGCCTGTCCAGCGCGCCCATGCCTTCCGCCAGTGCCCGCATAAGCGCCTTTCGTTCGGTTTGAGCGGGAATTGGCTTACCGATCACGATGTGGATCGTTCCCGGCCGCTTGCGGAATGCCCGACGACCCCAGCAATACCCCGAATCGGTGGACACGGGGATCACGGGCAATCCCGTGTGCGACGCCAGGGCGGCTATTCCAGGCTGCATGACCCCCGGCTTGCCCGGCTCGCTGCGCGTGCCTTCGGGGAAGATCACGATCTGCCGCTGCTCCCGCACGGCACGGTCCCCTTCGCGCAGCAAGGTGCGTATCGCGGCGCTGCCGGCATTCCGGTCCACCGCGATCATGCCGGCCGCCTTGATCAGCCCGCCGAACAGCGGAATGCGAAGCAGTTCGTGTTTCAGCACGTAGCAGCAGCGCGGCAACAGGGCCAGCCAGATGAAAGTGTCGAACGCCGACTGGTGACGCGACGCGATCAGCACCGCGCCTTGCGGGATGTTTTCAAGGCCACGCACCTCCAGGCGGATGCCGCAGATGATCCGCGCCGCGACGACAAGCAGCCGAGACCATAGCATCACCGCACCGAGCACATGGGCGGGCGCCAACAGGCGCACCACCGTCGCCGCCAGGGTCAGCAGGAAGCAGATGGAGAAAAAGGCCAGATTGAACAAAGCAGAACGCAGTATGATCATCCCTCGCCGCCCGCTGATGAACGCGCCGCGGAAACCGCCTCGCGATGTGGGAACCAGACCGACAGGCCGGAGGCGGTCAGCAGGTATTTCGTGTATTCCTCGGCCTCCAGCCGCAGCCCTGGTCCCCGTTCGGCCCGTCCGCCCGCCTGCGGATACACCGGAAGCGGAAACAGGCGGACGTCGGGCACGGCCTGATGCAGCTCCGTCAGTGCCCGCGGCATGTGATAGGCGGCGGTCACCACGATCAGCGAACCGATCCGGTTCTGCGCGGCCCAGGCCGCTGTTTCCAGGCCATTGCCCCGCGTGGACCCCGCGTACCGCCCGAGCGTGATTCTCTCGGCCAGCGGCGCCGTGTCGATTCCCGCGAGGCGGCCCAGCGTCGCCATTTCGGTGCCGCCGCCGATGCCGCTGACCAGCAGCTTGTCAGCCTGACCGGTCGCGAGCAGATGCAAGGCGAGCTCCACACGGCCTGCCCCACCGGTCAGGGCGACGATCCCGTCGACATGCGGCGGCGGTGGTTCGGCCGGGCGCCTGGTGACCTGGACAAACCAGAAGAAGCCGCCGATCCAGCACGCCGCACCCGCCATGGCGATCGCCGCCAGTACGCGCGGGAGGATTTGCAACCTGGTCATGGCAGCCGCCGCAGCCATCGCCGAACGGCGCCATGTGCAGTGGCGAAGCCGATGGCCGCGGCGCTGACGGGCAGACAAGGCAGGGCAAACCAGAGCGGGGGCGGCAGCGCGCCCAGCGCATCCTGTATCGTGTCACCAGCCACCCCGCCCTGACCGGCGAACGGGGCCGCCATCCGCGCCAGGGCCAGCAGGACCGGCAGCGCCGCGACGGCGCCTCCCGCCGCCCCCACCGCCGCCAGCAGGGTCGCGCGGGCAGCGAAGCGGCCGGCGATATAGCTGTCGGTGGCGCCCAGGCCATGCACGATCTCGATCGCCTCCCGCCGCGTCGAAAGCCCGGCGCGTGTCGCCACGGCGATCACCGCCGCCGCCACCGCGGCGACCAGCAGCAGGGCCAAACCGGCGCAGGCCTGCAGGCTGCGGGCCAGCACCGCCAATCGCCTGATCCAGACGCCGTGGTCCTCGACAAGCGTGCCTGGTGCCGCCTGGTCAAGGCGACGCGACAGGGGGCCCAGGTCGGTGGCGGTATCGGTCAGGCGAACCGCGATCACCGCCGGAATGGGGATCGCCAGCCGATCCGCTCCCTGCCCAAGCCACGGTTTGAGCAGGTCGGCGAGTTCCTGATCCGACAGCGCGTGCGCCGAGGCGACACCCGGCGTGCCGGTCAGCATCGCGACCACCGCCGCGAGCCGCGTCTGGTCGCCCCGCGCCGACGGGTCGTTCGCCTGGGGTACCTGGACGGTCAGCGATGCGCCCACCCCCTGCTGCCAGTGCCGCGACAGCGAAGCAGTGCCGAACCAGCCGGCCAGCGCCATCGCCGCGAGGAAGGCCATCGCCGCGACCAGCAAGGGCAGCATGCGGTCGGACATGGCTCGCCGCAGGCCCAGTTCGTCGAAGCCGGATGGACGCAGGGAGGTCACCGGCATGCGTTGGCGATCCGCATCTCAGGCGCGTCCGTCGGTCGCGGCAAGGCGGCCATTGGCGATATGCAGCGCCGGCGCGGGGTGCCGGGCGACCAGCGCTTCGTTATGGGTGGCGACGATCACTGTGGTACCGATGCGATTCATCTCCTTGAACAACTGCATCAGCCTCTCGGCCTGGCTGTCATCGAGGTTGCCCGTCGGCTCGTCTGCCAACAGCAGCGCGGGCCGGGTGATGACGGCCCGCGCGATGGCGACACGCTGCTGCTCGCCACCGGACAATGCGGCGGGACGCGCCTCGAGGTGACGCGACAGCCCGACCCAGCGCAGCAGTTCGCCGACATCGGCTCGGATCTGCCCTTCCGGACGGCCGGCGATACGCAGTGGCAGCGCCACGTTGTCGAATGCCGACAAGTGGGGCAGCAGGCGGAAATCCTGGAACACCACGCCGATGCGCCGACGCAACGGCGGCAGCGCGCGACGCGGCGCCGTGGTGACGTCGGTGCCCAGCAGGCTGAGGCGTCCGCGAGTCGGCCGCACCGCGAGGTAGAGCAGCCGCAACAGGCTCGTCTTGCCCGCACCGGACGGGCCCAGCAGCCAGCGAAATGCGCCCGCATCCAGGCGAAAACTGATGTCGTGCAGGACCTCTGGCCCGGCGGACGCGCGGACGCCGCTTCGCTCATAGCGCAACCCGACCGCTTCGAATCGTAGCATGATGGCTGTTTACCCGGACTGAACGGTTCTTGCCATTTCGCTCCGTTCGCCGAAACCCTTTTGCTGCGACGCCCGTCCGGCCCAATATCATCCGTGCTTCTTCATAATGATGGGTTTCCATGCGAATCGCCTGCCCAAGCTGTGCCGCCGAGTACGAGGTGCCCGCGTCGCGCCTGACGCCGCGCCGAATGGTCCGCTGTGCACGCTGTGGCGAAAAATGGATGGCCGTCCGCGAGGCGGAGGTTGTCCCAGCCCCGGAGCCCGCCCCTCCGGCAAACGAAACCGCACAGCCGAAGGTGCCGCCGCCGGCGCTCACCGCGATGGATCGACTCGCCGCATCGCCCCCACCTGCCCCATCGCGGGCCGGCCTGCTTGCCGCATGGGTGTTGACGATTTTCGTACTGGTGGGCGCGATGGCCGCCACGGTCGCCTGGCGGGACGATGTCATACGAATCTGGCCGGCAAGCAGCCGCATCCTGGAGCCGATCGATCACCAGAAGCAAAAGCCTGCACAAACATCAGGCGATAAGGCGCAATAGCCCGCTGGGGAACCGACCACCGCACGGATTCGCGTCACATCCACGCGTTTTGTGGCCAGAATTGCCACATGGAAAACGCGAATTTGTCGCAATCCCATGCAAATGGTTGAAGCCGACACTTCAAACATGCTTTCGTGGTGGCGATTCGTGATCGCGAAAAGGTGACGCAGCGTGGAGTTTGAAATAGACGTGTCGGCCCAGCTTGCTGACGACGCGGACGGGCGTGACCCGGTGCCGAACGACGACGACGTGGCGGCATTGCAGACCGCAATCCTCGAAAAGCTCACCTATCATGTCGGCAAGCGGCGAGCGATCGCGACCGACCGTGACTGGTTGATCGCGACGGCGGTCGCGGTGCGCGACCAGATCGTTGACCGCTGGCTGGCCGGCGTCGACGCGGCGTATCAGAAGGGCGCGAAGCGGGTCTATTATCTGTCGCTGGAGTTCCTGGTCGGCCGGCTGCTGTTCGATAACCTGAACAACCTGACCATGCTGGAAACGATGCGCGCGGCGCTGGCCGGGTTGGATGTCGATCTGGACAAGTTGCGTGCCCTGGAGCCAGACGCAGCTTTGGGCAATGGCGGCCTCGGCCGCCTCGCCGCCTGCTTTATGGAAAGTATGGCGACCCTCGACATCCCCGCGCATGGCTACGGCATCCGTTACGACCACGGGCTGTTCCGCCAGGTGATGAAGAACGGGTGGCAGCAGGAATTTCCGGAAGAGTGGCTGTCACTCGGCAACCCATGGGAATTCCACCGGCCGGAAGTCAGTTACGAGATCGGCTTTGGCGGGTCGATCGAGGCGGTGCCGATCTCGGAAGCCGCGGTCCGGCATGTCTGGCACCCGGCCGAGACGATCGAGGCGGTGGCCTACGACACGCCATCCGTCGGGTGGCGCGGCCGCCGCGTCAACACGCTGCGCCTGTGGTCCGCCAGATCCGCCGATCCGCTGCGGCTGGACGCGTTCAACCACGGCGACCACGCCGGTGCGTTAGCGGAACAGGTGCGCGCCGAGTCGATCTCCAAGGTGCTGTACCCGTCGGACGCGACTCCCGCCGGGCAGGAACTGCGGCTGC
>JARLIN010000229.1 GCA_031291715.1 Rhodopila sp.
CGTGGCCGGCGAACGCGTGACGCCGACGGGGGCGGCCATCCTGCGCCATGTCGGCGCCGCTCTGCGGGTTCCAGGCGCGCGCCTGCTGACCGCAAGCGGCACCGGCGCCGGAACGCGCGACCTGCCGGGCCTGCCGAATATCCTGCGGGCTTTGATTTTCGAGGAGAACGCCGCAGGAAGCCCGAGCGAGCGGGTGGCGGTGGTGTCCTTCGACATCGACGACATGACCGGCGAGGAACTCGCCGACGCGGCCGAGCGTATTCGGCAATGCCCCGGCGTGCTGGATGTGTCGATGAGCGCGGCCGTCGGCAAGAAGGGCCGGCCGCTGACCTGGTTCCGGGTAATGGCGCGCGAGGATGTGCTGGACGCGGTGCGGCTCGCGTGCCTGCAGCAGACATCGACCCTTGGTCTGCGCTGGCGGATCGAGGAGCGCGTGGTGCTGGCCCGCGAGGAGCGCGGCGGCGGCGACGGCCCGCGCGTCAAGGCGGCAACGCGGCCGGACGGAAGTGTCACGGTAAAGGCGGAGAGCGATGATCTCCGGGGAGCGCGCGATCTGGCCGACCGGCGCCGCCGTCAGCACGACGCCGAACACGGGACCGGGCCGTGAGCGACTTTTCCGCCTTGCGGGCCGGGTTGCGCCAGGCCATCGAACGGCATGCGGCGCTGGCGGTGGCGGTGAGCGGCGGGGTGGACAGCATGACGCTGGCGCACTTCGCGCACGCCGCGACGGCGAGCCGGACGGTGATGGTGCATGCCGCTTCGCCCGCCGTTCCCGCGCAGGCGACGGCGCGGGTGCGCGACCACGCGGCGCGCTTCGGGTGGGATCTGATCGTGACCGACGCTGGCGAATTCGCCGATCCACGGTATCGCGCCAACCCGGTGGACCGCTGCTATTTCTGCAAGTCCAATCTCTACGACCGCATCCGGCAGTTGACCGAGGCGCCCATCGCCTCCGGCGCCAATCTCGACGATCTCGACGATTACCGGCCGGGGTTGATCGCGGCCAGGGAACGCGATGTGGTGCATCCGTTCATCGAGGCCCGCTTCCCCAAATCCGCGGTTCGCGCGCTGGCGCGGTCCATGGCGCTGGACGACCTGGCCGAACTGCCGGCGCAGCCCTGCCTGTCGAGCCGGATTCAAACGGCGATCGCGGTGCGCGAAACGGACCTCGCCTTTGTCGATGCGGTGGAGCAGGCGGCAGGAAAGTCCCTGCCGCCGTCGACGACAATCCGCTGTCGCATCACCCGCGAGGGCGTTGTGCTGGAACTCGGACCGATCGACGCCGCGGCGAAGGAGGCGCTGGAACGGCGCATCGCCCGGATGTGCCAACAGGCCGCCATGCCATTCGTCGGCATCAAGGACTATGTGCGGGGCTCGGCTTTCGTGCGGGCGTTGTCGTGACGGAGTTCCGCCTCGATCACGACCGCGCGACGCGAACGGGCATCCCGGAAGCCGTGTTCTGCGAACACAAGAGCGCCGCCCAGATCGCGGCGATCGGCGCCGCAATGATGAAAGCGGGACAACGGATGTTGTTCACGCGGCTGCGGTCGGAGATGTTCGCCGCCCTGCCGGCCGGGCTGCGCGGCGGGCTCGACTACGATCCGGATTCGGGCACGGCGTTCCTGGGCGCGGCTTCGCCGGAGCAAGAAATGATCGAGGGAATCGGCATCGTCGCGGCCGGCACCTCCGACCTTCCGGTCGCGCGTGAGGCCGCGCGAACCCTGGCGTTCCATGGCTACGCGGGGCCGGTGTGCGCGGATGTGGGGGTGACCGGGTTGTGGCGGCTGACCGAACAGCTGGAGACGCTGCGCCGCCACCGAATCATCATCGCCGTCGCCGGCATGGAAGGCGCGCTGTTCACCGTGCTCGCTGGATTGATCGAGGCCCCCGTCATCGCGGTCGCCAGCTCGGTGGGATACGGCGTGGCGGCAGACGGCCGGGTGGCGCTGAATGTGGCTCTGGCCTCGTGCGCACCCGGAGTGGTGGCGGTGAATATCGACAACGGGTTCGGGGCAGCTACGGCGGCGATCAAGATTCTCCGGAGCGTGGGGCGGTAAAGAACCAAAGACTTTTATTCGCTAGGGGACAGACGGGCATGCGGCGTTCCGAGATCAACGACATGCTGCGTGATGCGACCGCGAGAATGGCGGCGCATGGCTTTGCCCTGCCGCCATGGGCTCACTGGTCCAGCGCCGAGTGGCGCACCCGGGCGGATGTCGCGCGGCATTGCGTGGCCCGGCAGATCGGCTGGGACGTGACCGACTTCGGCTCGGGACGGTTCGCCGAACGGGGACTCCTGCTGCTTTGCCTGCGCAACGGCCGGCCCGGCGGCGCGGCGGAGCGCAGCTACGCGGAAAAGATCATGGTGATGCGGGAAGGCCAGGAAACGCCCTGGCATCACCACCGCGTCAAGATGGAGGACATCATCGTCCGCGGCGGCGGCAACCTCGTCATCGAGTTTGCCCATCGCAACGCGGAGGGCACGCGCGATGCGCGTGACGTCACGGTCATGGTGGACGAGACGGCCGTGACGATCGCCGCCGCGACCCCGCTCATCCTGTGCCCGGGCAGCAGCGTGACGCTGCCACAGGGCCTGGACCACCGCTTCTACGGGCAAGCCGGACACGGTCCGGTTCTGGTCGGCGAGGTATCCGTCGTGAACGACGACCTGACGGACAACTACTTCCTCGACGACGTCGGCCGGTTCGCGGCGTTGGAGGAGGACGAACTGCCGCTCTATCCGCTCTGGTCGGACCTGCGGAACATCTGACCGGGGCCGGCGGCCGGTTGCAAAAACCGCATACCACCCAGAAGGTTTTTGTCACCTTGCAATGGTAACGCTACCTATTACGTTGACCTGCATAACAGGCGGAAGCGTCCTTTGGATCACCAGACCGGGACACCGGTGTAACCGAAAGGACAAGACCATGAAGACCTTTACCAGGATGGGCGAAGCGATGCTCCTCGCCGACGAGGGCCAGCAACTGATCGCCCGTGCGATCATCGAAGCCCTGGGCCGCAAGCTCATCGCCTTCGCGCAGTACGAGGCCCGGTAACTGCCGGACTCGTTGTTTCGATTGGACTGAACGAACTTCCTGCCCAGGTCGCAGCCGCGACCTGGGCCGGGGAGATCGAACTTCTGGCGCCAGAGCCCCGCGCCTAGAACCCCTGGCTGGCGCCGCCGTCCACGGGCAGCAACGTGCCCGTCACGAAACGGGCCGCCGGCGAGCACAGATAGACCGCCGCCCAGCCGATATCGTCGGGCTCGCCGAAGCGTGCCATCGGCGTGCGCGACAGGATCCTGGCCGTGCGCTTTTCGTCGCCCGACAGCGCCTTGCGCAGCATCGGTGATTCGATCCAGCCGGGAGCGATGGCGTTGACGCGCACGCCATGCTCGGCAACCTCCGCCGACAAACCCCGCACCATGCCGACATAGGCCGACTTCACCGCCGAATAGGCGACGACCAGCGGCATGCCGATCATCGCGACCATCGAGGCGATAAAAAGGATGTTGCCGTGCCGCGCCTTGATCATCCCAGGCAGCACATGCCGGCTCATGTTGTGGGAGGCCAGCACGTGCGTGTTGATCAACGCGCCGAATTCCTCGACCGTGGTATCCACGGCCGCTTTCTTCAGATGGATGCCGGCATTGTTGACCAGAATGGAGACCGGACCCGCCCGTTTGGAAATCCGCTCGACCAGTGCTGCCATCTTGGCGAATTCAGTGATGTCGGCGACTTCGTACAGGACCCGGTCGCCAAGTTCGGCCTGAGCTGCCCGTAACGGCGTTTCGCGTCGCCCGACAATGACCACGGTCGCGCCGGCGTCAGCCATGCATCGCGCCATGCCCAGCCCCAATCCGCTGCCACCCCCGGTGATGAGGGCGACCTCTCCGTCGAGGCGAAAGACTTTGTTGGCGGCATCATCGGTCATTCTCGGCAATCCCGTTGCTGTGTCGGTTCGTCCCGGGGATTATACATGACGAAACCAGCGCGGAAGCATGGCCCCTGCGCGCCGCCGGGGCTTCCGGCGAGACCCGGGCATGACATGATGAGAGGGTCCGCTGTAAGGTGCGATTTACCGCTTGCCCGCCCCTGGGGCGGCTCCTAGTATTCTAGGATACTGAATGACGCTCAAGTTAATGCATGGAGGAACGACCAATGAAAAGACGCGCTGTCCTTGCTGGTGGAGCAGGACTTGTGCTGGCGGGGCTGGGTTCCGCCAGAGCCGCCGCCCCCGATCCCGTCTCCGGAAAACTGTCGATCTGGCTTGGTTACGGTGAGACGGCGCCGACATACCGCCTGGCGGAGCCTGCCTTCAAGCAAATGTATCCCAACATCCAGATCGAACTGCTGTCGTTCGATCTGCATGAATACGAGGCCAAGCTGGCGGTCGCCGTGCCCACCGGCAATGGCCCCGATATTCTCACGCTGCATGATTATATTTTCCCTCATTACTACGACAACGATTCCCTGGATGCCGTGCCCGCCGACCTGGTGGCCGACATCAACAATCCGAAGATCGTCGACCCCGTGTTCACCCGGATCCTCACGCGCGACGGCAAGCCGTGGGGCATGCCCTGGTGGAAGGGGAGCCGGTCGCTGTTCTACAACCTCGATCATTTCAAGGAAGCCGGGCTGGCCGGCCCGCCCAAGACGATGAAGGAGATGTGGGAATTCAGCGAAAAACTGGTGAAGAAGGCCCCGGACGGCACCCTTACCCGGGCCGGCATCACCCTTCGCCTCACCGAGGGTTCAGGCGGCCTGCAGAAATTCAGCGATATGTACTACGAGATGACCGGTATGCAGATCCTGGAGACCGGACCCAAGCCTGGCACGGTGCGGGTGACGCTGAAGGACAACCTCGACGCCGCCACCCAGTTGCTGCTCGATTACGTCGCCCACCTCCACGGACCCAAGAAAGTCGACGACTGGGCCCTGAAGCATGACGCCCAGGGGTTCGCCAACGGGGCCGCCTCGATGCTGATGCGTGAGGATTGGGTCGTTGCCTTCGTCCGAAAGAACGGACCGGACATCCGCTTCGGCACGGCGCCGGTGCCGCGCGGCAAGGCCTGGGGCAACTTCAACTTCATCGAAATCCTGTCGGTGAACAAGGATTCGAAGCTGAAAAAGCCGGCATGGGACCTGATCCGCCTGCTTCAGGAACAGAAATATCTCGACAAC
>JARLIN010000230.1 GCA_031291715.1 Rhodopila sp.
CGAGATGCACGGGAAGCAGAAGACACTTGAGTTTCGCGGACGGGAAGTCCGTTCTCGACCCAAAGCGGCCATCCCAACATCTTGCTATAACGAGACATAATGTCCTATGCGGGCGACCCACCGCGTTCGTTCAACTCTTGAATGGCGAAAACACGTTCGGATTTTCCGATCCCTAGCACCCCTGAGGAGCGGGCAGGAGAGAAAGCCTTGATCCTTCAAGAAGGCGCCGCGACACGCATTCTGTATATCGTTGCGATACCAGATGAAAATCTGGAAGAGGCCTCACCCTTTCAAGGTTTGTCCGAAGGCCTACTCTACATGAACTGGGCACTTCGGCGGATTCTGTTCCTGCCTTCGGACCTTTTCGATCTTGGCCTGCCTCGCGCGGCCCGCATCGGACGTCGTCTGACGGGCCATGGCTATAGCTGGATGCCGTTGACTCGCTCGGCGCTCACGTCTTTGACAATTGATGCAAGTGACCCGTTTTGGGTCGTCTTCACCTATGATGAGGCCACCACGCGCGCCGTCGAGTTCTGGACAAGCGAGCAGCGCTTGCCGCCGCTCCATGTCACGGCCTCGACCTTCGCCGGACCGGTACCGGCCGAAAATCTCGACTGGCGACTGCTGCGCGACCACATCGCGGCCGTTGGCGACAAGATCGCGGCGATTAGGCCGCATTTTCCGAGCAAGGTGCTGAACGAGACCTTGGCGGCGTGGTGCGATCCCGAGCCTTTTCCCCTGGGCTTGGTTGCGCGGCCGCATAACGCCACCTTTGCCAACCTCATAACCCTTAAGAGCCTCGGGGGGGAGTTCGCTAGCGAGGAGAACCTCATACCACATTTGAGCAGGTTGCCTGAGTGGATTGCGGCGATCCGGGAGTCGGCCGAAGCCGTGATCTCGCTCCGCAACGCGCTAGGCGCGCCGCGCGTGACGTTCGCGCGGCCGCCTGCGCCGGACCGGATCGTCAGCGCCCCGGCCGTGTTCGCCAACGTCAACGGCCGATTGGGTCGGCCCTCTGCCGATGAACCCGCAGGTTTACGGGCGGCGATCAGAGCCATCCGCGACCAGAAGACCTATTTCTTCACCGGGGAGCGCGAAAAGATCGCGCCCTTGCTGACAGAGCGCGCCGCGCAGTTCGTTCTGGAGCTGCGCACTCGCGAGCTTCACTTCCAGACCACAGCAGTCGCGCTGCGCGCCGCCTCGACGATGGCGGCGGTCATCCGGCTTGCCAATGGCGTTAACGAGACCGCCGATATCAAACGCTTCACCGATCACACTAGGGGCAGACGCCTCGGTAATATCGACAAGGCACACCGCGTCTTCACCGATGCGCAGAGGGCGCTCGCTCGCCATGTTCATCCGGATCTAAGAGATCTGCTCGCCTCCAGCCAAACCGGGGTTAAGTTAATCGCTGACGCGCCGCTCGAATGGATGCCGCTTGGCGATCTTCCGCTCGGCCTGGCCAAGATCGTCTCGCGCATACCTGCAACGCCAGGAAACCTGATGATCGGCGAATTGACTATGACGCAGCCCATCCTGATGCCCGTCGAGGCGTTCGCGTCGGTTCGCGTGGTGTCGTTCTTCCAAGATACCGATCCGCTCCGCAATATGGTCGGTTCAGCCTTGAGATTTATGGCGGCGGGCTCCAGTGGACGCCTGAAAGTCGAGCAGATTTTCGTTGATAGTTCCGAGACATTTATAGAGGCAGTAAACAGCTTCGGCGGAGCGATGATCATCTTCGACGGTCATGGCAAGCACGACACCCGCACCGGAATTGGCACGCTTCGCATCGGCGACGAGGACGTCGACATCTGGTCGCTCTACGGGCGGCTCCGCCCGCCACCGGTCGTCGTGCTATCGGCATGTGACACCCATGCCCCCGATCGAACCCACGCGACCGTAGGTTCAGGCTTCCTTGCCTGCGGAGCGCGCTCGGTTCTAGGTACCCTTTTGCCGGTGCGGGGCGACCGCGCGGCGGTGTTTGCCGGTCGTCTCGCGCTCCGCGCCGCCTGGTACGGCGAAGTTGTGGTTAAAGAAAGCCACAACGCGATTCTCTGGAGTGAGATCGTCGGGAGCGCGCTGCGCCTCGACATGCTCAGCCACTTGATCGACCGAATAGAAAAAGTAAAAGGCTTGTCTGGCGCAAAGTCAATTGCTTTGCGCGAGACAGTTAACATGCGGATCCACATGCATGATCCGGATTGGTGGGTGCTCGCCAAAGAAGATTTCAAGGGGGTTCTCGGCGGCGGCACGGCCGACCTGGCGGGCCTGATCGCCAAGACAATCGCCGCGAGCGACAGCATTCGTTATATTCACCTCGGGAACCCTGAAACCATCCGACTCACCAGCCGGGAAATTCAGCGGATGGAAGACGATCTGACGTCGGGACGAGATCAAGGCGAGACTTCCCCCACCTAATCGCACCTAAGCGCTAAATCGAGTGTCCGCTTACCACCCAAAGCCGACCTTTGGGTCGAAATATATGTTCACAATATGTTCTTGCCGCAACCAGCTTTTTGGTGCATCATCTCCCCGTGGTTCCAACCCCAAAGGAGGAGACATCGATGCCTGTATCGCCCGTCCCGCCCGGCTACCACAGCCTCACGCCCTACCTCATCGTGGACGGCGCCGCCCGCGCGCTCTCTTGGTATGTGGAGGCGTTCGGCGCGCGTGAACTGATGCGCCTGTCCGGCCCGGACGACAGGATAGGCCATGCCGGGATCGAGATCGGCGACAGCCGCATCATGCCGGCCGACGAAAACCCAGGCATGGGCGCGAAGGCGCCAGCGGCTTTCGGTGGATCGCCCATCAGCCTGCACCTGTACGTGCCAGACGTTGACGCAACGATCGCCAAGGCTGTCGCCATCGGGGCGGAGGTGAAAAGCCAGCCAGAGGACAAATTCTACGGCGACCGCCTGGGATCACTGCTCGATCCCTTCGGCCACACCTGGCACGTCTCCACGCATATCGAGGACGTAACAGTGGAAGAAATCGAACGGCGCATGGCCGCGATGTCCGGCAAGGCCTGAAGCCCCGCCGTCTTCATACGCACCACGGCACATTGCGTTGCTGCGTCGTCATCGCCGGGCGCGGCCCCTACGGCACGCGCCCATCCCGGCGCCGGCCGTCGATCGAGTGGGCAGCAAAGGTCCGGATGAACAAAACTGTTCTTGCCCAAGCCAAGCCTGCAAGACGGCACTCAACACGGAGGAACAACGACGACCACGCAGAAGCACACAGCTACCATCCAGCCCCGCCTCGGTTTCGTAGGGCACCACCGCCCGCAAGCACGTCGCGCGAAGCGCCATGCTTTCTTCCTCCGTGGCCCTCCTGTGGTCCTCGTTCTTCCTCCGTGTTAAAAACTGCCTTGCTTGCGGAAGAACGAACGCCCGGATCCCATCACGCTTGGCACAACCGCGTAGGCCGCCAATCCGGACCATCTGCAACAAAACCGGTGCGGATGCCCCGGGCTGACCCCAGCGTCCCGCCCAACGCGATCGACCTTCAGCCGTTCATCCGCAGCGGGCCCTCGCCGCGATAATGCCGGTTTGGGATCGGGAAAAAGCCATAACCGAACCGGACCGCATGCGGGTCCGGGGTCGCTTGCAACCGCAAGACGACGGGTGCCACCGCCATCAGGCCACGGTTCTTCCGGCCCAACGCTTGTACCGATGCTTTCACCGCCTCGATCAACGCCTCGTCAAACCCCGCCAACGCGGTCCCCGGCGACAGCAGCAGCACGCCCGGGTTACGCAGATTGATCCGGCCCTGTGCCGCCTCCAGCAAATCGGACACCGCGGCCCGCAGGCTCGCATGATCCCAGGGCCGGCCGAACGGGAATTCGAACCGGTCGAACACATCGGTATGGACCGCAACGGTCTCCGTCGCCCCGGTCGCCAGGCTGAATCCCTCGATCCGGCCCGGATAGCCCATCGGCTCGGGGAAGCTGAGCCGGTTGCCCATCATCGTCAGGCAATGGGCGGCGGCGAACGGCGCTAGCCCATGCAGCGAAAAGCCCCGATCGGCCGCGGTGGTCACCATCGCCGGGAACAGCGGATGGCGCGACCATGTGGCAACGAAATGCAGGAACCCGGCGACATGGGTGACCGCGTTCGCGGTCGGCGCATCCCCCATGCATGACCAGGCGTCCGACCGTATCCGGGCCCGCAAATGCCGCACGGCCCAGCCCAGCGCCTGCTCACGCAGGCCGGCGAACGGGTCATTCAGGTTGCCCTCACCGCCGGGCAGGGGCATGCCAGTATAGCGTTCGAACGCCGCCGCGACCTCATCCAGCAGCGCGGCCGACACGCGGTATGTGTTGTCCGCCGGTGTCGCCG
>JARLIN010000231.1 GCA_031291715.1 Rhodopila sp.
CAGCGGCTCCAACTCGGCCGTCACATTCAACCATTCTCCGTCGGGCAGACGCATCCCCACCACGGCGTGCCGCCATGTATGGCCACCAAAGATCAACATCTCCCGCCAGCGAAGCTGTGGGGCGCCCAGGGGGACCAGGTTCATATTCACCCGTAGCAGCCGCTGCTCCGGGGT
The DNA here is from genome assembly GCA_031291715.1 of Rhodopila sp. Lineage (GTDB taxonomy): Bacteria > Pseudomonadota > Alphaproteobacteria > Acetobacterales > Acetobacteraceae > Rhodopila. The sequence continues at coordinate 175 of JARLIN010000231.1, forward strand.
GGGCATCTGAGGCATGTCCACGTCGGGCGGAGACGAACTCAGCACCGCCATCAACTCCGGCCCACGGTGCAACTCCGCCAACACGGCCGCGCGGCGCGGCGCGTCGGTCAGTACGATCGTGCGATACAAGCCGACAACACGCACCGCCAGGTCCCGGGCCTGGCCCAGGCGCTGAACGTCGAGCCGGTCGAGTGCGTGGATGGTCAGGCCGGCCACCTGGACGATCGCAAGCCCCAGCAGCAGCGCCACCGCAGTACGCGCGGCCAAACTCCGTGGCCAAAGGCGAATTTTCATGCACGCTCCACCGTCGCGGCGAGGACATACCCCCCGCCGCGCACGGTCTTTATAAGCTGTGCGTTCCGCCCGTCATCCTCCAGCTTGCGTCGCAGGCGGGAAACGGCGACGTCGATCGCCCGGTCGAACGGTCCGGCCTGCCGGCCACGCAGCAGATCCAGCAGCATGTCGCGGGTCAGTACCCGGTTCGCCCGCTCCACCAATGCCAGCAGCAGGTCGTATTCGCCGCCGGTCAGCGCGACCTCCACCCCTTCAGGGTTCAGCAGGCGGCGGCGGGCGGGTTCCAGAGTCCAGTTGTTGAAGCGGTAGCCGCGGACGGACGGATCGTGCCTGACCTCCGCCTGGTCGCCGGACCGGCGCAGGACGGCGCGGATCCGGGCCAGGAGCTCACGCGGGTTGAACGGCTTGGACACATAATCGTCGGCCCCGAGTTCCAGGCCGATGATCCGGTCGGTCTCCTCGCCCATCGCCGTCAGCATCACGATGGGGATTTCTCCCTGGCTCCGCAGCCAGCGCGCGAGGTCCAGGCCTGATTCGCCGGGCAGCATCAGGTCCAGGACCACAAGCTGGTAATGCCCGTTGATCCAGGCTCGCCGGGCCTCCTTGCCGTCACGCACGGCGGTGACGCGGATGCGCTGTTTTTCGAGGAAGCGGGCGAGAAGCTCGCGGATTTCGCGGTCGTCATCAATGACGAGGATGTGCGGGGTCTGGTCCATGAAATGTAACATACGATCTGTGAGGCCGCTTCGGAACGACCGTTGCACTTTATTGCAATTCGTCGCCTGACCGAGCGGATTCAGACCGGGCTGATGGCCCATGTATGCGCAGCTCGCAATTTATGGAGATATCGGATGCGTCAGACTCTTCTCGCCGCCGCCGCGGCCTTTCTGATCGGCGGTATCGCTACAGGGGCGGTGCTGTCGCACGCCCAGCCGGCGCCGCCGCCCGCCCAGCAGCAGGCGGATGGCGCCCCGGCGCGTCCGGGCATGATGGGGCCCGGCATGATGGGGTGGAGACACGGCCCGGACCGGAACCGGTCGTTCGATATGCGCGCCTTCGCGCTCGTCTATCGTCAGGAGGACCGCCAGCTCGCCCCGGCCGATGTGCAGAAGATCGCCGAGGCGTTCCTGCTGTGGAACGGCAACCATACCTGGAAGGTTACCAACGTGGCACCAACCCCGGAGGGTCCGATCGCGTTCAGCCTGACCACGCCGGAGGGCTCGGTGATCGCCAAGTTCACCATGGACCCGCATAATGGGCGGCTTCGTCGGGTCGGATAATGTGCGGTAGCGTCCACCCGCGTTGCCGTATGGCCATGTAAGGGACGCGCCCCGGCATCCGCGGGGACGGTGTGAACCCGATCCCGGATGCCATGGGCCGCTGCCTCCGAGCCCGGCGCTTTGAGCCGTTCAAGGAGGCGGTCTTGCTTGCCCGGGCTTGATCGCGGCGCGACGGTCTGCTTCCTGTGCGGGATATGGACGCCCCCACGCCGCCGCCGGCCGCCCTCGCCGCGATCGAGACCCTGATCGCGATTGATCCGGATTTTGCCCAGGTTCTGGACCGCGCGGGTCCCCTGCCCTGGCGCAGCCGTACGCCAGGGTTTCCGGGCCTGTTGCAAGCGATCGTCGCGCAGATGATCAGCAACCAGGCCGCCGCCGCGATCTGGGGCCGGCTGCGCGCCATACCCGGCGCGCTGGACCCCGCTTCATTGTTGCTGCTCCCGGACGACGTGCTGCGCGGCGCCGGCCTGTCCCGCCCCAAGGTCGTTCATGCCCGCGCGCTGGCGACGGCGTTCCTTGACGGCACGCTCAGCGCCGATCGGATCGCGCTGCTGGACGATGAGGCGGCGGTCGTCGCCATCGGCTCGATCAAGGGCCTGGGACGCTGGACGGCGGAGATCTACCTGCTGTTCGCGCTGGATCGCCTGGATGTGTTTCCCTCGGGCGACATCGCCCTCGCCGCCGCGCTGGCGGATCTGAAATCGCTGCCGGCCCGGCCCAGCCCGCAAGCGCTGCGGCAACTGGCCACCGCGTGGCAGCCGGTCCGGTCACTGGCCGCCCGGCTGCTCTGGCACCACTGGCGGCACGTGACCGGCAGACCAGCCATGGACGATTTCAAGCTGGTGTGACAGATACCCGGCGGTAAGGAGGCCCTTTCCGCGATGCTCGACCCCAGACTGACTGTGTCCCAGCAGGACACGATTGCCATCGTCACATTCAACCGGCCGGAAACCCGCAACGCCTTCGACCTGTCGATGTGGCGCGGCCTGCATACGATCATGCAGATGCTGTCCGATGACGACGACCTGCGCTGCGTCGTTCTGCGCGGCGCCGGGGAGAAGGCGTTCTGTGCCGGCGCGGATATCGGCGCGTTCGCCGAGGAACGCGGCACCGCCGAGCGTGAGGAAGAATATGCGCGCGTGCTCGACGAGAGCATGCAGTCGATCCGGCTCTGCCAGCATCCGGTGGTGGCGATGATCATGGGCTACTGCCTCGGCGGCGGCGCCGGCATCGCCACGATGTGCGATTTCCGGGTCGGCGGCGAAAGCATGCAGATGGGGATCACCGCCCGCAACCTGGGCATCTGGTACCCGTATGCCGAAATCGACCCGATCATTACGCTGGCCGGGACCGGCGTCGCCTCGGAGATGCTGATCGAGGGTCGCATCTTCACCGGCCGCGAAGCCTATGAAAAAGGCCTGCTGTCGCGGGTCGTGCCTGACCATGATGTCGAAGCCGAAGCTCTGGCGCTGGCACGGCGCATCGCCGCGGGCAGCCCGTTGTCGGCGCGCTATCACAAGGCCGCGATCCGCCGCCTGCGCGGGCCGTTGCCGGTGACACGGGAAGAAGAAGCGGCGACCAGCGACTTCACCAAGACCGAAGATTTTCAAAACGCGTGCCGGTCGTTCCTGGCGAAGCAAAAGCCGGTGTTCCGGGGACGGTAGCAGGAAGAAAAAGCCGTCACATCGCCAGGACGGGGCGCTCCACTGCCGCGCGAAGCGCCCTGCCCCGCGCGTTCAGTGACCTCCAATATCGATTTCGTTCGCGTCGCCGAGGATGGCTCGCGGGCGTGAGGCACCCCGGCAAGGCAGTCATCGACTCGTTGTCCAATCAGAGCGCCTACGTCATTCCGTCGGTCGTGATGGTCAAATATAATCGGGTATCATTCCGATCGGCGCTCAGAAGACGGGACGTATGGCGCCTCCTGGCCGGAATTCAGCTCATCTTACTTCTACTACGTTATAGTTGCCGCCGCGTGTCCCGCGCCTCGGCGTTATTTGACCAAACGAATGACGCGCACGCATAGTGACCGGGCAGCCGCCTCCCAATTCGACCGTGTTGATAACGGGAGCCGGCGCCGTGACAGGCATATAAAGAAGGCGGACGCCGTCACGAACACTTACAGGGCCGCCCGATAGTCGCCTTTCGGCCAAAGCTAGGCGAGTAGCTAAAGCAATAAAGGGAGATGGAACATGCCGCTTTACATGTATGAGGGAGCGTATACGGCGGAGTCTTTGGCTGTACAGCTCAAGAATCCGCACAATCGTGCCGAGGCCGTGGGCCGGGCGCTGTGCGAGGCCGCGGGCGGTAAGCTCGTGGGTGCCTGGTACTGCTTCGGCGAGTATGACATCATCCTGATCGCCGATGTGCCGAACAATGAGTCCATGGCGGCAATCGCGCTGGCCGTCGCCGCTGGCGGCGCCATCAAATCCTCCAAGACGACGGTCCTGATGTCAGGTTCGGAAGCCGTAGCCGGCATGAAGAAGGCGGAGGCAGTCGCCAAAATCTACAAACCCGCCCGATAGGCGGGTCATCGGGCCGCGACGTCCGGCGTGGTGGCAGCCATTGCCGCCACGCCTGTCGGCCGGAGCATGATCGTTCCGGTGAGGCACGGCTTCAGGCCGTGATGATCAACACCAGGCCGGTTGCAACCAGCGCGCCTGTCCACAGCAGGTCGAAGTTGATCCAGCTCCGCCGCAGGAACGCGAGACCGAGCCACTCATATACGACCACCGCGATCAGCCCCGTCGCCACCAGCATCGTGAGCGTGTGCACGGCCACAGCCGCGAGTGAGACAAGCAGCGATGCACGGCCGACGGTGGGCAGGCTCGCGCACAGCGGCACGAGGGCGGGAACCAGCATCAGTCCCGCGCCGTGCGCGGTCGCCATCAGGAACGACCAGACAGCGAGACCCCCGATACCCGCCGTCATGCCGACGCGCACGCGATGCCGGTGGCCGTAGAGCCAGTGATACCCAGCCCAGACCATGAGGATGCTCCCGGCGGCCAGATGGATGGCAGGTGCATTGACCACCGCCCCCACAGCCATCACGGAGGCCGCCACCAGCCAAATGGACAGTGCGTGACCGGCGGCCATGGGCGGCAGCGCGAGCAGCACCGCCCGGCGGCTGTGCCGGTGCAGCCCGAGCGCCACCGCGAAGAGCCAGCCCATCGCCGGGTTAAGTCCGTGGAACAGGCCAAGCCCGGCAAAGGTGAGCCAGGGCCAGGCGGTTTGAAGCGTCATGTCACGTTCGCCGCGTGGGCGGCGGCGTCGGTTCAGGTCTCACGGATAGCAATAGGAATCCGAGGAGCAGTCGCCGCCTTCCAGGCGCACCTGATGCGGCCGGTGCGTCTTCGGCCACGCCACGAAGAAATCCCGATCAAAGGCGATGCCGCCAGCCGGGTCAGCGTCGAGCTTTACCATCCAGCCGTCGATCCCTTCAGGGTAGAACTGCTCATCAATCGCGCCGTACAGCGAGTTGGTGAAGTAAACACGCCGCCCATCGCGGCTGACCTCCACCATTTGCGGCCCGCCGTTCAGCGCATCTTTGCCGGCTTTCGGATGCGAGGCCCGGGAGACGATGCCGCCGATCCTGACGGTGCCAGTGAGTTTTGGTGCGAACGGATCGGACACATCGTACTGCCGCAGGTCCCCGGTGCCCCAGCAAGAGACATAGAGGAAGCGATCGTCCATGGAGAGATCGATATCGGTGACCAGCGGTGGAACCGCCGCGAAGCCCTTGAGCATGGGCGGCAGCGCCTCAGGATCTGCCGCCTCGGCCGGGATCTCGATGACCTTCCTGACCGCCCAGGCATCGCCTTCCCGGTACCACGTCCAGATGGATGCAGAGAGATCCTTGAGGCTGATGACGGAGTTGACGAAGCCGAACGCTTTCGTCGGGTCATGCGCGGGGCGCAGCTCGAAGACGAGTTGGTTCTCGGCGCCAAAATCGATCTCCTGCGTGTGCCTGCGCGCATGCAGATCCCAAAAGTGCAGCTTGTGACCGTATCGGCCGCCGAGCAGCACCTCGGGATCCAGGCCGTTCTCGAAAGTCGCCGGCAGGCCCCACTCGCTCGTCACCATGGTGTCATAGCCAAGATGCCACCACACATCGTAGGCCAGACGCTGCGGTCCCCGGTCGATTTCCCAGCGGCCGCGGATGTCGAACGACTCATGGTCCATCAGGAACACGCCGCCGGGGGCGTCGCCCGCCGCGTTGGCCAGGGCGGCAACGTAGATGCCCTCCGGTCCGCAATGGATCGTGTGCGGGCGCGTGTAGCCGGACCGCTCGGCGACCTCCGCGGGCTCCAGCACGCGGACGATCTTCGGTTCGCGCGGATTGGCCTTGGCATCGAGGATATGGATGCGCGACGAGCGCAGGCCGGGCACGATCAGATAGCGCCGCTCGGAGTGGGGATGCGGCGCGTTCGGACACAGGCAGGAACTGCATGCGTTCCAACCGAAATGGTGCAGCTCATCGCCCGCGTTCGGCATGGGCACGGTCCCGACCATTTGCGAATAGGTCGACGATCCGGGATCGACGTCGACCACGCTGATCGCGTCCGGAACCAGACGCGTGGGATCGAAGCTCGCCACGTAGGCGAGGGTTTCCGCCGGTGCCTTCATGGCCATGCGCGGCGAAGGATAGAACGTCGGATCCGGCCTCCATGTCGCCATCGGGGTGCCCTCCTGCTTCGTTCGTTCTCCCGGTCCTTTTGCACGGACTGTGGCCTGGACCTCAGCGTTGTTCCTGGGTTTGGTCACGGCTGAAGATGGCTTGCCTTACTCTCAATATCTAGGCCGCGTGGCGCGCTTCCACAATAATCATGGACGCGGCGTATTCCCGTCGTGGAAAGGTTACCGCCATTCCCGGGTTCGGCCGTCAATGACATGGAACAGGGTCTTGCAAACGTCTCGCGCCAGGATGCAGATTGCGGATCGTGATAGGTGTCAACGGCTAGGGTTCTGGTGCCGGTTGGTGCTCGCGGGCGCGCACCAAACGAGGGGAGCATGACGCCATGCGAGAAGTCGAAATCAACGACTATGCGCGACAGCTGTTGGAAGCACACGGTACCCACGCGATTGTCGAGGCCGCGCAGAAGGCCCTTAACTTCGAAAGACTGGGCGAGAACGAGCAGGCCCAGACCTGGCGTCATATCGAAGCGGCTTTGAAGCTTATGCGCGGGCCGAACCAAGGCTGAAGCTGCCGGCTCACGCGAGACAAGGTTTGCGTGGGCGATGACGTTGCTATTCCGGATCGACGCCGGCGCGGCCACGGTGCCGTTGAGGGTCGAACATGGACCAGTATCCGTTCCGCCGCACCTTGTGGTGGCGGAGCGGCATTGTGATTTTTAAGGAACCGCTCTCAGCCGCAGGAGTGAAGCCATGGTTCCCAATTGTGTCACAGTCGAAGATGCCCTCAAGGCGATCAATGACCAACAGATCCAAATGATCGATCTACGGTTCACCGACTTGCCGGGTGTCTGGCAGCATTTTTCCGTGCCGCCGAGCGCGGTGAATGCCGACGCTCTCAGCGAAGGCATCGGCTTCGACGGCTCCTCGATCCGCGGCTTCCAGGAGATCCAGGAAAGCGACATGCTGGTCGTCCCGGACCCGACGACGGCCTTCATCGACCCGTTCCCCCGCGTGGCGACGCTGGTTCTGATTTGCGACATCAGGGATCCGGTAACCGGTCAATCCTATAGCCGCGACGCCCGCTACATCGCCCGGAAGGCCGAGACCTACCTGAAGGGCACCGGCCGCGCCGACACGAGCTATTTCGGCCCGGAAGCGGAGTTCTTCGTATTCGACGACGTGCGCTACGGACAGGGCATCAACTACGCGTTCCACGAAATCGATTCCAGCGAGGGCAGTTGGAACACCGGCAAGGATGAAGCGCCGAACCTGGGTCACAAGCCCCGCCCGAAAGAGGGATACTTTCCGGTTCCCCCGACCGACAGCATGCAGGATCTCCGCACCGAAATGGTGCTGACGATGGAGTCGTTGGGGATCCAGATCGAAGCCCATCATCATGAAGTGGCGACGGGCGGTCAGAACGAAATCGACATGCGGTTTACCACGCTCACCCGCATGGCCGACAACCTGATGATGTACAAATACGTGGTCAAGAACACCGCCCGCCAGCACGGCATGACCGCGACGTTCATGCCCAAACCGCTGTTCGAGGACAACGCCTCGGGAATGCATGTGCATCAGAGCCTGTGGAAGGGCGAGAACAACTTGTTCTACAGTAAGGCGGACTATGCCGAACTGAGCGAGATGGGCCGCCACTACATCGGTGGATTGCTGACGCACGCCTGGGCGTTATGCGGGCTCTGCGCCCCGACCACGAACTCCTACAGGCGTTTGGTGCCGGGTTATGAAGCGCCGATCAATTTGGTCTACTCCCAGCGCAACCGCTCGGCCTGCTGCCGGATTCCGATGTATTCGCCGAACCCGCGGGCGAAGCGCGTCGAATTCCGTTCGCCGGATCCCTCTTGCAATCCCTACCTGGCCTTCTCCGCGATGCTGATGGCCGGCCTCGACGGCATCGAGAACCGCATCGACCCCGGCGAGCCGATCGACAAGAACCTTTATGACCTCCCGCCGGCCGAGGCCAAGGAGGTGAAATCGACGCCCGGATCGCTTGACCAGGCGTTGGACGCGCTCGAACGCGATCATGCGTTCCTGCTGCGCGGCGATGTGTTCACCAGCGATGTGATCGAAACCTGGCTGGAGTACAAACGAAAGAAGGAGGTCGATGCCATCCGTCTGCGACCCCATCCGCATGAGTTTCATCTCTATTACGATATATAGCGCATGATGGCTGCGTCGTGCTTGCCGAAAATGCATAGTGCCCGACGCCGGTGTCCGCTAAAAAAAATTGGCCAGAGCACCAATTCCGGTTGATGCGAAAACTGAACAAGCGTTCGCGGCGGGTGGATGTCGCGAATCAGCCGGAGAATCGAAGAAGCAGCCAGGCACGATCCGCAGGGGGAGGTTGGTTGCTGTTCAGCAGCCGATCGGAGCGTGCATGTGGAATGCGTGTGACTGATACCAACCCGCGTTGGCGTCGGCATTCAGTCGTCGTCATGGCCCGGTGACAAACCGGGGCATGACGGAGGGGGGGAATGCCCGTGGGTTAGTCTTTCTACGGCTTGGTATGAAAGGAGATGCAATCGTGGCCATAAAATCAGCTTCCCTATGTCTGGCGGTTTCATTATTTGCATTTCTCGCGGTGAGTTCTTGCGGGCCGAACGGAGCCCCGGCCAATCCCCAGGTAAAGGGGGACAACAGCACCATACAGGGCGATAGCGCTGCGACAATGGACCGGCGCATGCAATAAGGCTATCCGGCGCGAAGACTCATTTCCGCTCCCCTCACTGGCGGCTCTACGTCTCCAGCAAGCCGCCCGTTTATTTGGCTGTCTGTTTCGATGGCAGATATCTTCTGTCAGCGGCCGGCTGAACAGGACAGCGCGAAGCACCGTCGAATCGAAACTACGCTGGCTGGATCGGCGAATTGGACATCAGAGGCGGAGCAAAGGCGCACGCCTCCGGACGCCTCAGGATCTGTCAGCCGTGAATGCGTAACCACATCCAGACCCGTTGATCTGGCCGACCATGCGCGACCCGGTAATGTGCCCGGTCATTTCGGCCCCACCATTGACTGTCGACGCATCGAAGGAGCCGTCCGGCGCGACAGTAACCGCAAAAGTCAGTGAAAGGGAATGATCCTGACCTTGTGGAAGGTTGGGATGCGGCATGACGTAGCTGAACGCGCCGTTCTGGACGGATACGGACATGACAGGTGGAGTGTCGCACCAATTGTTTTGGACGCTGGTACTGGCCTCAGACGTCAGCCGGATCGTGCCTTGGTAGCTGCCATCGAATGAAACGGGCGCTGCCGTTGCCGGCGGGGAAGTGGGCGGCGGTCCAGATGTCGCGCACCCGCTCATCGCGGCGATAAGAATGATATTGGCGAGGTTTGCTGCTTCAGCACGCATTGCAATTCTCCGCATTCAGGAGGCCTGACGACATGACGGACCGATTCCATGCACCATCACCTGAAGTCCCTTCGAGTACAGGCATCCGGGACCTGTTAGCGGGCATCTGCGCAGCCTGCTATGCATTCTTGAGCCTTTCGGGGCTTCTGCTTCCCGGGGTCCGGCACAATCGCCACGTCATCGCCATCCTCCGCGCCGCGGACGTGACCTGCCAGCCGGACCTGGTGCCGCTGCGCTATGGCAGCATGCTTCAATCGCCCTTCACCTTCTACCGCGGGTCCGTCACGGGTTTACGAGTTTGCTTGATGATTCCGGCACCATGTGTGGTAGCGACAGGCCGTTCTCTACCAACAAATGAGTAAGGAGGGAACGATGCTTCAGCAAGGAGGGAACGATGCTTCGTAACAAATCAACTCTGGTGCTTTTCGCCATCTGCGCCGCGGTGGCCGCCTGCAGCCAGGTGCAGAACAAGGAGGACATGCTGGCCGCTGCCGGCTTCACGCTGGTGCCGGCGAATACGCCGCAGCGTCAGGCTGCACTGAAGTCGATGCCGCCGCATAAATTCGTCCACCAGGTGCGCAACAACGCCGTGGTCTTCACCTACGCTGACCCGACGATCTGCGACTGCCTCTACGTCGGTAATCAGGCTGCGTACGACCGCTACCGCCAGGACGTGTTCGCAAAGAATATAGCCAACGAGCAGGAGATGACCGCTCAGATGAACCAGATGGACTGGAACCCCTGGGGTCCGGGCTGGTATTACTAGGCGACAGCCGAACCTCGGCTGAGGGCGCCGCGCGACGATTCGGCTACACGGCTGCTCGGCCTCGAACGTGATAGGTAAGATCATATGCGGCGTCACCTGCTTCACCTATAGGGGGCCTGGTATCAGCCGATCTACAGCGCCGGCAGCATCACCGGCATTGTCGTTGCGAATACGGTCTTACTTGCCACTCCGACCGCAAATCTCGTCGTTTGAACAAGGAGGTTACCCAACATGTCCGACCTAGTCGTTATCGCGTTCCCGTCCGAAGCGAAGGCGGAAGAGGTTCGTCAGAAGCTTCTGGACATGCAGAAGGATTACCTGATCGAACTGGGCGATGCCGTCATTGCCGTGAAGCAGCCCAACGGGAAGGTCAAGCTCAACCAGCTCTTTCATCCCTCTGCGGCCGGCGCAGTGTCCGGTACATTCTGGGGCATGCTGATCGGATGGCTGTTTCTGATGCCGATCGCGGGCGCCGCGCTCGGTGCAGCCTCCGGTGCCCTTGGCGGGGCGATGACCGATCTCGGGATCGATAACAAGTTCATGAAAGATATCGGCCAGACCTTGCAGTCAGGCAATGCGGCGCTGTTCCTGCTGATTCGCAAGCTGACCGCCGACAAAGTGCTCGCGGACCTGAAGGGCGTCGGCGGCACGGTGCTGCGTACCTCGTTCGACCACACCAAGGAGGAAGCGTTGCGGCAGGCCCTCGCGGGCGCACAGGCGGCCAGCGCCGAAGCCAAGCCGACGGCCAGCGGCTGAGCGCGACGCTTGCCGGCTGGCATCGTCCGAAGGAAAAACGCCAATGAAAACGCTGCTCGGATTTCAACGCGACGCGTAGGGTCATGCGACCTTCGGCGCGCTGTTGATCATCGGGGCAGCGTTCATCGTTCTGCTCTACCTGATCCTGGGCCTATGGGCCGCAAAGTTGCACCGCAGGCCGAGCGAACGATGCCGTTCAGGGCCGAGCCGAGCACCACCTGGAAAGGCCCTTCCGTGCGCCGATACCGGCCCGCTGGCCCAGCGTCATCAAGCCGGGAGGGGTAATCCGCGCAACCACACGATTTCTTTGGGGATGGCTTGGGTTACCCCCCGCGTTTCGTCGATTATCATGCCTTGCTTCAGAGGCTTACTGAGTGACATGGCGGGAGCAACAGAACCATGGGTGTAACTCGCACGCTTGCAGCCGCACTGATGATCACCGGGACGCTTTGGGGACAGGGGGCTGGAGCGCAGAACAAAGAACCTGCGACAACCCCGCCGGCGGCAACGGCTGCCGCGCCAGTCGTGGCGGAGCAGGCGGATCGTCTGCTGGAGCAAATGAGCGACTATATCGGCTCCGCCGATCAGTTCACCTTCCATGCCGACATCACCTTCGACCACGTGCTGCCGTCCGGGCAGAAACTGCAATTCTCCGCGACCGAGGACGTCGCCCTGGAGCGGCGCGGCCGGCTTTATGTGGAATGGCACAGTGACCTCGGCGACCGGCAGTTCTGGTACGACGGCAAGTCGGTCACGCTGTACGATCCCGCTGTTCCGTTCTACGCGGCCGAGGCGGCCCCGCCCGAGATCGACAGCATGCTCAACAAGCTTGTGCCCCAGATAGACTTTGCCCCGCCGCTGGCGGATTTCCTCTATCACGACCCGTATCGAAGCGTGCGCGGGAAGTTACAGTACGGGATCTATCTGGGCCTGAACGACGTGGATGGCAGAAGCTGCCACACGCTGGCCTTTGTGGAGCAGGAGATCGACTGGCAAATCTGGATTGATTCGGGTCCACAACTTACGCCTTGCAAACTGGTGATCAGCTACAAGACGCAGCCCGGGCAACCGCAATTCACCGCGGTCTTCACCGATTGGGATTTCGCGCCCCGTATCGCCGAGCCGATATTCACGCCGGACCTTCCGCCAGGCACGGAGAAGATCCCATTCGCGCCAGTCGTTGCCAGTGCAGCCGCCAAATAGCAGTCGGGAGAATGTCGATGACCAGGGGGATTTTGGACAGGAATAAGTTGGGCGGTATGTTGCTCGCAGGCACCGCGATGGCCCTTTGCCTCGTTGTCGGCGTCGATCGCGCGGTGGCGTTTCGTGGCGGCTTCGGCGGCTTTCACGGCGGCGGGGGCGGCTTCCGCGGTGGCGGGTTTGGCGGGTTCCACGGCGGCGGGTTTGGCGGGTTCCACGGCGGGGGCTTCGGCGGAGGCTTCGGCGGGTTTCATGGAGGCGGATCGCGCTTCGGTGACGGAGGCTTTTCCGATCGAAGCACCGATGCCGGGTTTGGTCATGGTGGCTTCGGCAGCGTGCACAATGCCAGTAGTTTTACCGACCATGCGGACACATACCAGCAGAGACATCCAGAAGCTCAGCATAATGCGGGCCAGTTTCAGCAGGCCCATCCGGACGACAGGACGACTGCATCGCAGTTCCAGCAGGCCCATCCGGACGACAAGACGAATGCGTCGCAGCTCCAGCAGAACCGTTCGACCGAGGCCAACCAGCTCCAGCAGAACCGCACGAACGAAGCAAATAGCCTGCAATACAATCGCCAGACCAACTTCAACAACTACAACAGCAGTTGGGGCGGGTATTACTCGGGTGCCGGATTCGGCGCCGGTCTTGCCATAGGCGCGACGCTTGCGGTGCTGCCTGCTGCTGTGGCCGCGATCTCCGTCGCCGGGAACCCTTACTACTATGCGAACGGCGTCTACTACGCGCCGCAGGGCGGCCAGTATGCGGTAGTGCCACCGCCACAAGGCGCGGTCGTTGCAACCCCGCCCCCCTCCTGCTCCACCGTCTATGTCGGCAGCGCGCCCAATCTCGATTGTGGCGGCGCCTTTTACGCCACGGTTCCGAGCGGCTATAAGGTGATCCCGCCGCCGGTCGGAGCGACGGTGACCACACTGCCGAACGGGGCGGTCGATCAGAATATCAACGGGGCCACCTACTTCACCTACGGTGGGGCGTACTATCGGCCGTTCTACAGTGGCAGCACCGTGATCTACATGGTGGTTGCAAAACCGGCTTAGGACCTCATCGCTCGTGCGATCAGCTTCAACGGCGCCGCACAAGGCCATCCCTCGGGACGGATAGCGACTGTTTCGTTCGATCTGCGCTTGCAAAGGGATTTCCGCAGATGAGACGCGTTCCATGCTACACCGCCATACGCTCGATGGCCGCTGGGCGGGCGGCAAGACGCCGTCCCGACAGCAAGATAAATCTGCTCAATCGGAGAGGCGCGCCGTGGCAAAAGCATTGAAGATCGCTCGTTCCCACGCGGCGGTTGAAAAGCCGGAGGCGCGTCCATCGCCGATCCCACCCGCGGAGCGACGGGCAATCGGCAAGAAGCTGCGTGACACAGTGCCGCGAGATTCCCATGGGGCTTGGCGGCCACACGCAAATCGGACGGACCCACTCGCCATCCTGCACGCCGCTGATGCGACCCGGCAGCCGGGCCTGGTGCCGCTGCGCTACGGCCGGATGCTGCAATCGCCGTTCACCTTCTATCGCGGGTCCGCCGGCGTGATGGCGGCCGATCTTTCGCGCACACCGGCCACCGGAATCCACGTCCAGGCCTGTGGGGACTGTCACCTGCTGAATTTCGGCGGCTTCGCGACGCCAGAGCGTCGGCTGATCTTCGACATCAACGACCTGGATGAGACGCTGCCGGCGCCGTGGGAGTGGGACGTCAAGCGGCTGGTCGCCTCGTTCGTGCTCGCCGCGCGGTCGAATCAGTTGTCCGACGCCAACGGGCGCGATGCGGCGATCGCCTGCGCGCGCAGCTATCGGCGCACCATGCGTGACTTCACCGAAATGGACGTACTGGAGACTTGGTACGCCCGGCTCGACGAGGCCGACTTTCTTGCGATGCTGCCGCCGCAGCGCAGGGCCGTGCTGCAAAAGCGGATCGCTAAGGCAACGGCGCACAGCAGTTCGGAACTGGTGTTCCCGAAGCTTGTCGAGACAACGGGCGGGGAGCCTCGCATCCACGACAACCCGCCGACCATCTTCCATCCTGATCCGACAACCGCCGCCGGCAACTTGGAGTTGATCCGCCAGGCGTTGCCGAGATACCGGGAAACGCTGAACCAGGATCGGCGCGTCCTGCTCGATCGTTATGAGTTGGTGGATGCGGCAGTCAAGGTGGTCGGTATCGGCAGTGTCGGAACGCTGTGCATGGTGGGTCTGATGATGTCGATCGCGGGCCACCCGCTGTTCCTGCAAGTAAAGGAGGCCAATGCCTCGGTCCTGGAAGCGTATGTCGGCAAGAGCGCCTATGCGCACCACGGCGAGCGTGTGGTGCAGGGCCAGCGGTTGATGCAGCCGGCCTCGGACCTGTTCCTGGGCTGGGTCACTGGACCGGAAGACCGCCAGTTCTACATACGCCAGTTGCGCGACGTGAAGCTGAGCCCGTTGGTCGAGACCTATGACGCCGAGATGCTGTCGATCTACGGCAACGCCTGCGGCTGGGTCCTTGCGCGCGCACACGCGAAGGCGGGCGATCCCTGGACGATCAGCGGGTACCTCGGCAAGCAGGATCAATTCGACGAGGCGATGGGGAGGTTTGCTCTCGCCTACGCCGATCAGGCCGAGCGAGACCACGCGGTGCTGTCGAATGCCGTGCGTGCCGGTATCATCGACGTGAACCTGGAACGCTGAAACGATATCACCGGCCCGGTTCAACGCCCACACGGGATCTCAAACCCTACACCGACGCGGCACGGCCATGGAGCAGGTCAACACTGAAAATCTGATCGTCGTGGCGCTCGCGATCGCGATCGCGGCCGGCATTCCCGCACTGCTGCCGCGCCTGCCGCTGCCTGGTGTCGTGCTGGAGATCGTGCCCGTCGCTTTTGTCGCCGGGGCTGTCGTTCGCGCGGCGCTCGGCCGGCAACACGACGAGGCCGTCAGTGCGCGCCTGGACGGATTGGGCTCTGCTTTCCTGGTGCCGATCTTCTTCGTGACCTCCGGCGTGCGCCTGGATGTCGCCTCGCTGTTCTCAGAGCCGGTCGCGCTGATGATGGTGCCGCTCTACGCAGCGTTGATGCTGCTCGCCCGCGGACTACCGGCGCTACTGCTCTACCGCGCCGACCTGAGATTGGCGCAGCGCATCGGCCTGGCGCTCCATTCAGGCACCCAGCTTTCCATGGTCGTCGCGATCACCAGCATCGCTTTCTTCAGCGGCTCGCCCTCGCGCCGAATGGGGGGCCGGCATAAACATTGCGAGCGGTAACCTTTGATTCACCTATTCCTGGCCATTCTGCCCATGTGCCACAGCCCGCCCTCCCGCTGATCGAGTCCCACCATCCGGTGACGTTTCGAAGCCGGGGCGTCGCCGCGCCCTTCACGACGCCGCTGCTGGCCGGGGCGCGGGTGCGGGAATCCCGGCAGACGGACATCGAACTCGTGGTGCCCAACCCGTCCGGCGGCCGCGGGGTCTATATCCTGCACTGGCCCGGGGTTCAGGCGATCTTCAATCCCACAGTCCACGACACGATGCTGTTCCGGCGTTTCTCCCGCCTCTCCGCGATCGACCCCGCCGGCATCCGCGAGGCCGCGTTGGACGTTGCGCTCGAGGGTCATGCCGGGCGGCAGGCCGTGGCCGCAGCGGAAGCGGCCTTGGCGAGCGACCACCAGCAGCGCCTCCTCACGCATTTCCGGCTGATGGTGGCCCTGATCGAGCAAGTGGAACCCGGCGGCCTGCAGCCCGCGTCCCTGGCGGCGCGGACACCCGACCTCGATCGGCGTGCCAGCAATGTGCTGCACCGGATCGCCCCGTCCCTGGGTCGGACGGCCGCGCATCTGGCCCGTGACCTCGCGGCGATGGGCAATGCGTTCGCATCGGTGGGTGCCGCACCCGAGGACCGGGAGGCCCGCATCCCCCGGCTGATCGCCCGCCTGGAGGACACATGCATCGGCCTGTCACGCTGGCTTGCCGCTGATCCCGGCAACGATATCGGCAACGATATCGGCGGCCTCGGCGGGTTGGTGACCGCCGCGATGAGGATGGCGTGCGGCAGCGGCGCATTGGTGCTGGAAAACACGCGGACGGCGCTCACGGATCCGCTGGCTTCGCTGAAGCGCTGGATCGCGGCCCCCGGCGGCGTGCTCGTCCAGGCGGCTCGCTGCGATTGGCTGCTGGATGGGTGGGAACGGGTTTGCCTGTTGTGGATCACGGCCCAGACCAATGCTTCGCGGCGGGCCGCGCTGCTGGAAATGGCGCCGCTGGTGCCCGTGCTGCCACGTGAGGTGATGGCATGGACCGACGCGGCCATACCGGCGGAGGCGACGGACGAGACGTGCCGGGTCACCAGCCGCGAGGACACCTGGCGCAGCGGCGGCGCGGCCCTCGCCCTGATCGAGCGCAATGAGAAGCTGCGCGCCATGAGTATCTGAGGACCATGACCGACGAACCAATCCGGGCACGCGACCCCGCGATCCGCGCGCTCACCCAGGAAATCGTGGGTGCTCGGGCGCCCCAGATCATGCGCATCGTGGCGACGGTGGATGCACTGCTCAGCCGTGGGCCAGCCGATCAGCTGGTCGCGCCGCTGCGCCGGCGTCTGAAGGTCCTGCGGCCGCCGCGGCCACTTCGGTTCGCCCGGCTGATGTTCCGCCCGCTTGAACCGCTGATCGTGCCGGCGGCCCGCTGGCGGCTGGGACAGCCGGGGATACCACGCACAGCCCTGCCGCCGATGGCGGACCATGTCCGGCTGGCGATGGGTACCGAGGCGGCGGCGATCGAGGCCGAGATCGCCGGCCACACAGCCGCCGGCACCGATCTGATCGCCAGGGTGGGACAGTCGCTATGGCCGGCGGCAGCGCAAATCCTGGCCGATACGAAACCGCCGGCGACCTGGGATACGACGGGACTGGGCGATGTCGTCTATCGGCCGCTGGCGGATATCGTCGCGACGTTGCTGCGCCAGGCCGCGGCGCTCGAGACACTGTGCGCCGAAACCGCGAATGGTCTGCTGCCGCCTCGGCCAGAGGCAATCGACGCGATCCTGCACCAGGTTACCACCGCCAACCCGGCCGCGCTGCCGATGACAATCACGCTGCTGCTGACCCGCTTGCCGGAAGCGGCGGCCGTTCTGGCGGAAGCGCGCGCCGGGCCGGAAGCCGTTTCGGTTCAGGCGGTGATGGATCAGACAGCCGATCGGCTGCTGCGGCAACTCGATGACGAAGAGGGCACCGAGGCACGCATCGCCGACGGCACGCTGGCCGACGCCGGGGTCGCGGCGAACCGGATCGCGACCCTGCTGCGGCATCTGGACACCAGCAACGCGACGCCGCGACGGCGTGCCAGGATCCGCGCCGTGCGCCGGCGGCTGGACGCCGGTTGCCAGGCCCGGTTCGCCGCTGGGCTGGAGGACGAATTGCTGACGCCGCTACGACAGTCCGGCCTTCTCGCCGATATACCCGCCCTCGAGTCCACGGCACGTGGTCTGCGGATACTGGCGGCCGAGGCGCGGGTCGTCGGCAGCGGAGCCACATACGATCTGCTGCTGGGCAAGGCGGCCGAGGTGATCAAGGACAGTGCGATACAAGAAAGGCTGGGACTTGCAGCGCAGTTGCGACTGGTGGAAATCCTGGCTGGGTCCGAAGCGGCTTTGGCGATGCTCGACCAGGGGCCGTGACCGTTGAGGCGGGTCGCGATGCGGGATCACTGTTCGGGCGTTTACTTGTGCGTCTGGCTTTATGCGTCTGGCTTTGTGCGCCTGTGGATGGGCCCCGTCGGAACGAAGCGTTAAGGAAATGGAACCGCAGATGCACGCAGATGAACGCAGATGAACGCAGATGAACGCAGATGAACGCAGATAGACGATAACAACCGGCGGTGGGAACCTGGAACCCACTGATCCGCGGTTGGTTGCGAATGGTGGAAATCCTGGCTGGGTTCGAAGCGGCTTTGACGATGCGGGATCGCAGTTCGTGCGTTTATTTGTGCGTCTGGCGGATGGGCTGTCGTTGGGACGAAGTGTTAAGGAAATGGAACCGCAGATGCACGCAGATGAACGCAGATAGACGATGACAACCGGCCGTGGGGACCTGGAACCCGCTGATCCGCGGTTGGCATTTCGGAACGAGACGTGGCAGCGCAGCCTTCACCTGTCATTGCTTCATCATGTCCTCAAACGGACTTTGCGATAGGCCGGAAAGCCGCAGAATCCCTTGGCTTCTATTCAGGGCGGATCCCTCACCGCCAACCGATGCAGAACGCACAATGGCATGAGGCAAGCCTATCCGCGCTGTCGGCCACCAAATGAAAATAGCCCCCGCGGATCGGCGGCATCGGATCGGCCATCCGGAACGGTCAAGCGGGAGGCTTTGATCTGCGTTCATCTGCGTTCATCTGCGGTTCCATTTTCTTGCTTTGAAGTCTCAACCCCGCGGACAAAGGCGAACAGCCCCGCTGAGCGTTTCACCCGGCTGAAGGATATGCGTAGCATGCTCAACGGAGCGGATCCGGGCGATTCACCGCGCCCAGCACATGCACCGCTTCGACGCAGAAAAAACCCCGCACGGCCAAGCGGGAGGCTTTGATCTGCGTTCATCTGCGTTCATATTGGGTTACATTTTTTTTCTTTTAACATTAAACCCCTCTTACAATGGTGAACAGACCGGCTGAGCGTGTCACCCGGGGG
>JARLIN010000232.1 GCA_031291715.1 Rhodopila sp.
CACGACCTGAAGGCGTATCACCTCGCCCATCAGACTTTCACCGATGCCACCGCGCTCGACCAAGCTATCCATGCAGCCGTCGCCGACCTTAACCGCGAGCGCAGGGTCGTTCCGTTGGTCAAGCCGCGAATCTCTGCTTAGACCCTAACCTGGGTGTTTAGGCCCATATCGGTCGACGAGACCGTCCAGATGGTGGGGATGTATGGGACCGCCCGGTCGTTATAGCCGGGAGTTCGGGGTGAAGTGGCGGGCCATGTTGGAACGGGTTGGCCCGTCTGGGATCGTTGGCGTTCATGAGGTCGGCGCGCCCCGCTTTACCCCGTGTCGGTCTGCGGTGACCTGCCGACGGACGCTCAGCCCGGTTGCCGAGATCATGCCCGACCGATGCACGCCGGAGTACGAGCGAAATCGGCGAATGAACGCCCAGCAGCAAATGCGCCGGTCTCTGCGGGGCGCTCATTTGATGCTGAAAGTCCGAACCTCCGTCGCGGAGCGTTGGGCCCGCCGCCCGTTTCGGAGGACGACCTGACCACCCCACGTTCTGGACGGTCTCTTTGCCAAAACCACCCCGCCGTTCTATCCGATGGGAAACACGAACAGGGGGAGCGAGAGATGGATTTGAACCTGCGCGGGCGCACCGCGCTGATCACCGGTGCCTCCAAAGGCATCGGCATCGCCAGTGCCGAATGCCTGGCGGCCGAGGGTGTCAACGTCATTCTCGTCTCCCGCACGCAGGCTGATCTGGATGCGGCGCGCGAACGCATCGCCGGCCGGCACAATGTGCAGGTCCAGGTCCACGCCTGCGACCTGTCCGACAGCCGCAACGTCGACCGGCTGGTGGAGGCGCATCCCGACATCGACATCCTTGTGAACAACGCCGGCGCGATCCCGGGCGGCGACCTGCAACAGATCACCGAGGATCGTTGGCGCGCTGCCTGGGATCTGAAAGTCTTCGGCTACATCAACATGTGCCGCCGCTTCTACGCCGAAATGAAATCCCGGAACCGGGGTGTGATCATCAATATCCTCGGCATGGCCGGCGAGAAGATGGACCGCAACTACATCGCCGGCTCCACCGGCAACGCCGCACTGATGGCGTTCACCAAGGCCCTCGGCGGTTCGGCCGGCGATGACGGGTTGCGCGTGGTCGGCATCAACCCCGGCGCCATTGCCACAGACCGGCTGATCACGTTGATGAAAGGCCGGGCGAAGGACCGGTTCGGCGACGAAAACCGCTGGCAGGAACTGATGCAACCGCTCCCCATGGGACGCGCCGGCAAGCCGGAGGAGATCGGTACGATGGTCGCGTTCCTGGCCTCGGACTTGTCGGCCTATACCACCGGGACGATCATCACCATCGACGGCGGCGCGGCCAATCGCGGGCCAATGTTTTAGGGAAGGCGCAAAAATGGACCTGAAAGACAAGGTCGCCGTCATCACCGGCGCCAGCGGCGCGATCGGATCGGCCACCGCGCATCGCCTGGCGCAGGCCGGCGCGAAAATCGTTGGCGGGTACAACAGCAAACCTGAACAGGCAGATGCCGTTGTGGCGGCACTGCCAGGCTCCGGCCACCGCGCGATGCGCATTCCGATGCTGGAAACACCATTGATCCGCGAAGCCGCCGCCGCCGTCGAGCGCGAATACGGTCGCTGCGACGTGCTGGTGAACTCCGCCGGCTTCACCCGGATGATCCCGCATACCGATCTGGAGGCCCTGACCGACGAACTGATCGATGCGATCTTCGCCGCCAATGTCCGCGGGCCGTTCGCCACCATCCGGGCGTTCGCGCCGCTGATGAAAAAATCGGGCGACGCGGTGATCGTGAATATTTCATCGGTCGCGGCGATCGTCGGCACCGGCAGCAATATCGCCTATGGCGGGTCGAAGGCCGCACTGGACACGATGGCGCTGTCGCTCGCCCGCGTGCTCGGCCCGGAAATCCGCGTGCTGACCGTCTCCCCCGCCGCGGTCGATACCGCGTTCGTGCCGGGCCGGACCACCGCGATGGTGGAAAAAGTCGCCGCGACCACCCCCCTGAAACGGGTGGTGAAGGCGGACGAAGTGGCGCAGGCGGTCATGGCCGCCGTGGTCAACCTGACCTCCACCACAGGCTGGATCATTCCCGTAGATGGCGGCAAGCTGGTCGGCTGAGGTTGGCCTCGGCGCAAACCGCTGGCATGCTGGCCCTAAGAATCTGAAGGAGACGATGATGAGTGAATGGGTGCGGGTAGCCGCGAAGGGTGACGTGGCGGAGGGCAAGTGCCTGGGTGTTCGCGTCGGTGACAAGGACGTTGCCATCTACCACCTCCCCGGCGGCGAATTCTGCGCCACCGACAATGTCTGCTCGCACGAATATGCACTGCTATCGGATGGCTGGCTGGAGAACGGCTGCATCGAGTGCCCGCTGCACGCCGCCCAGTTCGACGTCCGCACCGGCAAGGCGCTTTCCGCACCGGCGGACGAGGATATCGCCGTCTATCCGATCAAGGCCGAGGGCGACGACCTGCTGGTGCAAATCCTGGGATGAAGCCGGTCGGCGCCCAACCGCCGCCGATACGGCACGGACTCCCGCTCCGTGTCATGCGGAGTTGGTTGCCACAAAGTCATGGGTGGCCGGCCTGCGCCGGCCATGACACGGGGGGCGCGACCGGGATGCCCCCCTTCTAAAATTGGACCCTGTGAGGATGAGCCAGCCCGCACCCATCGACTGCGACATCCACCCCGTCGTCCCGGGGCTCGGATCGCTGCTGCCATACCTCGACGACCACTGGCGGGAGACGGTCGTTCGGCGCGGCATTGAAGACCTGACCACGATCAGCTATCCAAGCCGGAACCCGCTCAGTTTCCGGCAGGATTGGCGCGACGGCACCGGCCGCACAGCCACCGATGTGGCGACGCTTGGACGGCAGGCGCTCGACCCGTTCGGCACAAGGCTGGCGATCTGCAACTGCCTCTACGGCGTGCAGGCGCAGTTCAGTGAAGACCTCGGTGTCGCCTTTTCCCGCGCGCTGAATGACTGGATCGCGAAGGAGTGGCTGGACCGCGATCCCAGGCTGCGCGCCTCCATCGTCGTGCCGATGCAGAACGCCGAGATGGCGGTGGATGAGATCAATCGCTGCGCCGCCGACCGCCGCTTCGTCCAGGTCATGCTGCTGGTCGGCTCCGAATCCACACTCGGCCGGCGCCAGAACTGGCCGATCTACGCCGCGGCCGAACGGCACGGTCTGCCGATTGGCATTCATGCCGGCAGCATGTACCGCCACCCGATGACCCCGGTCGGCTGGCCGACCAGTTTCACCGAGGAATACGTCAACCAGGCCACCGCCTTTCAAACACAGCTCACCAGCCTGATCGCCGAGGGCGTTTTCACCAAATTCCCGGCGCTGACCGTGGTGCTGATGGAATCCGGCGTCTCCTGGTTGCCCGCCTATCTCTGGCGCCTGACCAAATTCTGGAAAGGACTTCGCAGCGAGATCCCCTGGGTCTCTGATCCGCCTGGTTCCATCGTGCGCGACCGGGTGCGGCTGACATTGCAGCCATTCGATGCGCCTCCCGACGCATCCTCCGTCATGCGCCTGATCGAACATATCGGCTCGGACGAAATGCTGCTGTTCTCGACCGACTATCCGCATTGGCAGTTCGATGGGGACAGTCCGATCCCGGAAGGGCTGGACAAGGGGCTCGCGCAGAAGATCATGGCGGAGAACCCGCTGCGGACCTATGTTCGTCTGAACGAGAAAGTAGCCAGGGAGACCACGCCATGAATGTGGATGTCCTTAATCGCTCCGGTATTCAGGCCGCATCGGCTTCGCGGCTGGCGATCGCCGACTGCGATATCCATCCCCGCCCGGCGGGCGTGGGCATCGGCGGGGTCAGCAAGGCGCTATATCCCTATCTGTCGCAGCGCTGGATCGACCACGTCGAAGAGTTCGGCATGACCTATCGCCAGCCCTGGGAAAAGGGTTCGGCGTATCCGAAGGGCCAGCCTCAGGCCTGCCGGCGGGATGCTTTCCTGCCGGATGGAAGGTCGCCCGGCAGCGATTTGCGGTTTATGGCCGAGCAGCATCTGGACCCGAACAATGTCGCATTGGGCATCCTGAACCCGCTGACCAGCGGCCAGGGGGCGACGAACCCACAGCTTTCGGCCGCGATCACTCGCGCCACGAATGAATGGCAGAAGGCGGAGTGGACCTCGCAGGACAAGCGGCTGCGAGCTTCGGTCGTGGTCCCTTACGAGGACGCCGTGGCATCGGTGAAGGAAATCGAGCTGCGCGCCGGCGACACGGACTTCGCTCAGGTTCTGCTGCTCAGCCGAACGGCCGAACCGCTCGGCCAGCGCCGCTACTGGCCAATCTACGAGGCCGCCGCTGCCGCCAACCTGGCGGTCGGCATCCACGCCTTCGGTAACGGCGGCTGGCCGAATACCGCCGGCGGTTGGGGCAGCTATTATATCGAGGAAATGGTCGGTCACGCCCAGGCGCAACAGGCCCTGCTGGTCAGCATGATCCTGGAAGGTGTCTTCGAGCAGGTGCCGAATCTGCGCGTCGTACTCGTGGAAGGCGGCTTGGCGTGGGCCGCGGCGCTGGGCTGGCGGATGGACCGCCAGTGGGCGAAGCTGAAGCGGGAACTGCCGCATCTGAAGCGGGCGCCCTCGGAATACATTCGCACCAACGTTTGGTTCACCACACAGCCGATCGAGGAACCGGAACCACGCAGCCAGTTGGCCGAGGCGATCGAGTGGATCGGCTGGGACCGTATCCTGTTCGCGACGGATTATCCCCATTGGGATTTCGATGATCCGGCACATGCGTTGCCGTTGAAGCTGACCGAGGCGCAAAAGCGGGCCGTGTTCATGGACAACGCGAAGGCGGTTTACCGGCAGGCCTGAGCGGTGCGGACGGCGAAAGTGGCGTCGCCCATCGCTTTCGAACCGTCATCGTGCGGACAGGCCGGACCATGACGATTGACCGAGGACGTGTGCGCAATGCCACCCGCCCGGCCTTCCTCCGCCGTTGCCCGTTCCCGCTGCCCGTGGCACGGTTTCGCACCAAAGGAAACCCAAGCGCGGAACCCCACTCGTGACCCTGATCCTGGCCAGCCGTCCAAACGTCTATTCCTCCAGCCCGCTCGACCGCATCGCCACACGGCGAGAGGACCACGCCTGGATCAACGAGCAACTCGCCAACCCAGACAGCCTGTTCGTCCCGGTCTGGCGGAGCCGCAACCTGGTGCGCGGCATGGAGGAGGGAGAACCCGAGGCGGTCTATATCTCCAGCGAAATGGCCGAAGCCCTTCGCATGCAGGCGGGCCCTTGGGCCTTTCTCGGCCTGCTGGACGACCGCGCGGTGTTCGCCATCGACATCTCCGCCGCGGATGATCCGGTGCCGCTGCTGCCGGCGGGACTGGGCACGTTCGTGGATCTGCGCTCCGTCGGCTGGGGTGTGCCACGGCCCGAAGCCTCGGTGCTGGCGCATGCGCGCGGGCTGATGCACTGGCGCCAGCGGCACAAATTCTGCGGCGTATGCGGCGGCGCGTGTGAGGCGAAGACCTCCGGCCACATGCTGCAATGCACGATTTGCCATGCGCAGCATTTTCCCCGCACCGACCCGGCGGTCATCATGCTGGTGCATCGCGGCGACCGCGCCCTGCTGGGGCATTCGACCCGCTTCCCGCGCGCCACGATGTACTCGACGCTCGCCGGCTTCGTCGAACCCGGTGAAACCCTGGAGGAGGCCGTACGGCGCGAAGTCCTGGAGGAATCCGGCATCGTCGTCGGCGACATCCACTACCACTCCAGCCAACCCTGGCCGTTCCCCGGCAACATCATGCTCGGCTTCTACGCCGAGGGCCTGAGCGAAGAGATCACCATTGACCCCGAGGAACTGAAGGACGCCCGCTGGTTCAGCCGCCAGGAAATGCGTGACCACAAGCAGCTCGGTTTCGACCTGCCGCGCGTTGACAGCATCGCGCGCCGGCTGATCGAGGACTGGCTGGCCGCCGGCTGATGCCGGACCTTGCCACCATCGGCTACGAAGGCTGCACCATCGACACGGTGCTGGCCACGCTGCGCGATGCGCATGTCGGCCTGCTGATCGATGTCCGCGCGGTGGCGCAATCGCGCAAACCCGGCTTCTCCAAGCGGCAGCTCGCGGCGTCGCTGGATGAAGCCGGGATCGCCTATGTTCATCTGCAAGGGCTCGGCACACCCAAACCCGGACGCGACGCCGTCCGCGCCGGCCACCCCGAGCGGATGGAGGCGATCTTTCGCGAACACATGACCTCCGACCGCGCCCAGGCGGAGCTGGCGCAGGCGAAGGGCCTGGCGCGGGAAAAGTCCGCCTGCCTGCTGTGCTTCGAGCGCGACCACAACACCTGCCACCGCCGGCTGGTGGCCGAGATGATCGTTGCGGAAACAGGGCAATCCGTGGTCCATCTGGCGGCATCCCTCATGTGACGGCCTGTGTGTCAGTCCCCGCGCACCGTCAGGAACATGATCACGCCGGGCGGAACGTCCAGAACGCGTGAATTATGCGGTCAAACAAAGAGCCAGACCAATTTCAGGCTGCACAGTCAGCCCGAAATTGGTCTAGCCTCCCGTCAAACAACGGGAGGATTGCATGGATCAGGCGACCATCGCGCGGGTACATGGTCAGTGGCCGAAGGGCCTCACCCAGGTGCCCTTCCCCGTGTACCAGGATCCAGCGCTCCTCGAGCAGGAGCAGCGGCTTCTGTTCGAAGGCCCTGTCTGGAACTATCTGTGCATTGAGTCCGAGATCCCGAATGTCGGAGACTGGCGCACCACCTTCGTCGGCCGCATGCCCGTCGTGGTGGTGCGGACGGAAACCGGGGACATCGCGGCATTCGAGAACCGCTGCCTGCATCGCGGCGCGCTGATCTGCCTCGACAATGCCGGCAACGCGCGTGATTTCACCTGCGTCTATCACGCCTGGCGCTACGATCTGAGCGGCAACCTGAAATCGATCGCGTTCCGCAAGGGTGTCAACGGCAAAGGCGGCATGCCGGACAGCTTCCACCCGGAGGACCACACCACGCGGAAGCTACGTATCGCAACGATCAGCGGGATCGTGTTCGGGACATTTTCCGACCAGACGCCCACCATCGAGGACTTCATCGGTCCCGACGTCGCCGCCGCCCTGCGCCTGACGGCCAGCCGCAAGCTGCAAGTCATCGGCCGGTTCACCGAAGTGCTGCCGAACAATTGGAAGCTCTACGCCGAGAACGTGCGCGACACCTACCACGCCAGCCTGTTGCACGTGTTCTTCGCGACCTTCCGCATCAATCGCCTGAGCCAGGGGGGCGGCGTCAACGTCAGTGCGAATGGCGCCTGTCACGTGTCCACGACACTTGCCCCGACGCAGGAAGCGGACGACTCCTATGACGGCATGCGATCCGTGGATGACGGGCTGAAGCTTTCCGATCCCAGTATGCTCGACGCGGAGGACGAACATGGCGACCGGGTCCGCCAGCAGATCCTGTCCGTGTTCCCCAGCTTCGCGATGCAACGCACTTACAACGTCATGGCGATTCGCCAGTTCGTGCCGCGCGGCGTGGACAGGACCGATCTCAACTGGATCTATCTTGGTTACGCGGACGATACACCGGCGTTGCGCCGCCGCCGGCTGAAGCAGCTCAACCTCGCCGGCCCTGCCGGGTTCGTGTCGATGGAAGACGGTTGCATCGGAAACTTCGTCGAACGCGGCGCGGTCGCGGCACCTCAGGGCGTCTCCCTGCTGGAAATGGGCGGTGACGGCACCGAGAGCCAGGAAACCCGCGCCACGGAAACCGCGATCCGCGGCTTCTGGAAGATGTGGCGTGCGATCATGGGGCAATAAGCGCGATGTCTGATGCCGAGATGCTGTTCCGAATCGCCAGCCTCAATGCCGCTTATGCGGCGGCGATCGACGATGACCGGCTGGAGGAATGGCCTGACTTTTTCATTGACGATTGCCTCTACAAGATCACCTCGGCCGAAAATCTCCGGGATGGCAACGAAGCCGGCATTGTCTATGCGGATAGCCGCGCGATGCTGGCGGACCGGGTGTTGGCGTTACGAAGGGCGAATATCTATGAGCGGCAGGCCTATCGGCACATTATCGGGGCATCGCGACTGACCGCGTCGGATGGCACGGATATCAGCGCGGAGACGCCGTTCCTGGTCGTGCGAACAATGCGCGATGGTCAGCTGGACCTGTTCGTCGCCGGCCGATACCGGGATCGGCTACGCGACGGGGCCGGCAAGCTGCGGTTTGTAGAGCGCGTTGTTATCTGCGACTCGTCGCATTTTGACACGCTGGTGGCGATCCCGTTGTAGCACCCCCACATCGCGAATCACTCATGGCATCTGCCGGCGAGCCAGAGCAGTATAAACCCGCGCTCGCGCGTGGATACTTCTCTGTTTGGTTGATCGCGCTATTCACGTCTCCGGCGATGCCGCCTCCGACGATAACGCGCTGGCTCTTTGCTTGATCGCGTTATTCACGTCTCCGGCGATTCCGCCTCCGACGATAACGCTCTATGCGAAAGACCGTCGCGGCTTGTCGTTACCTTGCCCGATCGCGGCCGCATCAGCCATGACGGAACGCGCACTACGCGCAGCAGGCCAGCGGCGCTCGACAAGCTATGGATCGACCGCCGCGCTTCCAGCAGCAGGTGACGGACGAGCAACGGATCGGTCGTGCCCGCGGTCTCCTGCACGAAAGAGAGACGGTGCAGGGAATAGAGACCGACGAGCGATGTAAGCCCGAACAAGAACGTCCATGCATGAAAGTCGAGCACTTGGAGCGTGACCGGATCGGCGCTGCCCCTCCAGGTGAAACCGAAACTCAAATCGCGCGCGGCGAAGAAGTCCGCACACAGGCCGCCGATAATCGGCGCGATCGCGGCGCATGTCGCGCTCACCACGCTGTTGGTCGCGAGGTAGGCGGTCGCCTGCCCGCCCGGTGACAGTTTCATCGCGATATTGCCAGAGGCGAGCGCCACGCCCGCCGTGGCGATGCCCATCAACACATGGATCGCCAGCAGCAGCCAGAACACGGCTGGCTTGACCCAGGCCAGGCCCGTGAAGGTCCAGGCCAAGGTGCAGAGAAGGAAAAGCGGTGCCGAGATCTCGAGCACCGCCTTGTTGCTGAACCGGTCGATCAGGCTGCCCCAAAGGCCAAGCGCCGAGAGGTTGCTGACCTGGCTTGCCGTCGTGAGGACGATGACCGTGGTCATCGAGTAGCCGAGGCTCTTCAGCATGTAGATCACGAAGAACGGCGCGGCGAGATTGGCAGCGAAGTTCCAGGAGGCCAGGAAGATCATCAGTCGCCGGAAATTGCTGTCGCGGAACGGGATGGCCAGCAGTGCGCGCTTCGGGGTGCGCTCTGCCGCGGGTGGCATCGGCTGGTCCGGCGTGATCGACAGCAGCCAGACCCCGTAGAAGCCGATCGCCCCACTGGCGATGAACAGGCAGGAATAGACGTACGCCGGATGCTCCGGCAGGAGCGCTTTCCAGCGGTCAATCAGCAGGCCGCAGATCAGGGCAAGCGCGGTCGCGAGTGCGGTCGTCGCCGCGGCGCGACGGCCGAAGAAGCGGCCGAACTCGGTCTCCGGCACGAGGTCGCGCATCCAGGAATTCCAGGCGCAGCCGGCGATGGCCGCCATGGCCTGATTGAGTGCCACTGAGGCGACGAGAAGGATGATCCCGGCCTTGGCGGTCAGAAACGGCGCTATCGCGGCGGTGATCAGGAACGTCCGGCCGATCGCGGCGGCCCAGGTGCAGATGGCGCGCCGGGTTCGCAGCCGCTCGACCAGGACGACCGCGGGCAACTGCAGGAACTGCACGGCGAACGGAACCGCCGCGAGCACGCCGATCGCGACATTGCTGGCCCCAAGATCCACCAGGAAGCCGGCCAGGAACACGCCGGTTGTTAGCGTCGCCATGGCCTCGCTGGCGAGCGCGTCGTACAGAACGAGCCGGAACGTTCTGTCGCTGCCGGTCAACGGCGCTTTGCGCCCGAAGGTTCGCCACGGCATCCTCATGGGCGACATCCATATCCCGGATGCCGTGGCTGTTAACAGGCATGGCGACGTAAAAAAGCCCCGGACCTGCGCCCGGGGCTTCTTCATCCGTCAAAGCCGGACCGGCTTACGGCTTCAGCCAACCCGCCAGGATCGCCAGCAGCAGCAACGCCACGATGTTGGTGATCTTGATCATCGGATTCACCGCCGGGCCGGCGGTGTCCTTGTACGGGTCGCCCACGGTATCGCCCGTCACCGCCGCCTTGTGGGCGTCGGAGCCTTTGCCGCCATGGTTGCCTTCCTCGATATACTTCTTCGCGTTATCCCACGCGCCGCCGCCCGAGGTCATGGAGATCGCGACGAACAACCCCGTCACGATCGTGCCCAGCAGCATCGCGCCCAACGAAGCGAACGCCGCCGCCCGGCCCGCGATGATGTCGATTACGATCCACAGCACGATCGGCGCGCCGACCGGCAGCAGCGAGGGCAGGATCATCTCCTTGATCGCAGCCTTGGTCAGCAGGTCCACGGCCTTGCCATATTCCGGCTTGCCGGTGCCCTCCATAATGCCGGGGATCTCACGGAACTGGCGCCGCACTTCCACCACGACGGAGCCCGCCGCGCGGCCTACGGCGGTCATGCCCATCGCGCCGAACAAGTATGGGAGCAGGCCGCCGATGAACAACCCGACCACCACGAACGGGTTCTGCAGCGCGAAATCGACCTTCAGGGTCGGAAAGTAGTGGGTCAGGTCCTGGGTGTAGGCGGCGAACAGCACCAGCGAGGCCAAGCCGGCGGAGCCGATCGCATAGCCCTTGGTCACCGCCTTGGTGGTGTTGCCAACGGCATCCAGGGCATCCGTCGTCACCCGCACTTCCTTGGGCAGATCCGCCATCTCGGCGATGCCGCCAGCGTTGTCGGTCACCGGACCATAGGCGTCCAGTGCGACGATCATGCCGGCCAGCGACAGCATGGTGGTTGCCGCCACCGCGATGCCGAACAGCCCGGCCACCAGGAAGGTGAAGATGATGCCGACGCTGATCACGACCACCGGCAGCGCCGTCGATTCCATCGACACCGCCAACCCCTGGATCACGTTGGTGCCGTGACCCGTGGTGGAGCTTTGGGCAATCGACCTCACCGGACGGTATTCGGTGGCGGTGTAATACTCGGTAATCACCACGATCAGCCCGGTGACCACCAGGCCAGCGAGGGCGCAAACGAACAGGTCCCACCCGCTCACCGAACCGCCACCGACCAGCTCCAGCGGCGTCGCGAAGCCGGTGGTGACCATGATGATGATGGCGATGCCAACGACCGACAGGCCGCCGGTCACGATCAAGCCCCGGTAGAGCGCCTTCATGATCCCGTTGTCCGCCCCCAGCTTCACGAAGTAGGTGCCGGCAATGGAGGTCAGGATGCAGATCGCGCAGATGCCAAGCGGCAGCATCAGCAGCGCGTCGCGGGTGGCGCCGGTGAAGAAGATCCCCGCCAGCAGCATGGTCGCGACGATGGTCACGGCGTAGGTCTCGAACAAATCGGCGGCCATGCCGGCACAGTCGCCGACGTTGTCGCCGACGTTGTCGGCGATCACGGCCGGGTTGCGGGGGTCATCCTCGGGGATGCCGGCTTCGACCTTGCCCACCAGGTCGGCGCCCACGTCGGCGCCTTTGGTGAAGATACCGCCGCCAAGGCGCGCGAAGATGGAGATCAAGGAGCCGCCGAAGCCAAGGGCGACCATGGCTTCCAGCACTTTCCGAAGCTGGTCGTCGGAAATCGGGCCGCTATAGCCACCCCGCAGCACGAAGTAGTAGCCGGCGACGCCCAACAGGCCGAGGCCGACAACCAGCATACCGGTGACGGCACCCGCCTTGAACGCGACGTCCAGGCCGGCGGCGAGCCCCCGGCGGGAGGCTTGCGCGGTGCGCACGTTGGCGCGGACCGACACGTTCATGCCGATATAGCCGGCGGCGGCCGACAGCACGGCGCCAATGAAGAAACCGATCGCCGTGTGAATTCCCAGGATCAGGGCCAGCAGGATCAGGATGACCACGCCGACGATGCCGATCGTGGTGTATTGTCGGTTTAGGTAGGCGCGGGCGCCTTCCTGGACGGCCGCGGAGATTTCCTGCATGCGGGCCGTTCCGGCATCCGCGGCAAGAACCTGCCGGCTGGTGATCAGACCATAGACCAGGGCCGCCAGGCCGCAGGCTATGATCAAGAGTTGCGCCACGCTCATCAGGGTTTTCCCCTCCCTCATTGTTTCGTTTAGGCCAGCCCGCCGAATCGGCACGGAGGCGACCCTGTTGCTTCGGCGTATGCCAGAACGTTAATCATCCGGCAAATCCACGGCTTGCTCGGCTCGACAAGCGTTTTGGCACACACACTGAAAAACCGCCGTCACGCGGCAGGCTCCGCGGCGAGTCCGGTTGGGGACTGAGGCGTCAGCGCAGGCCGCGCATCACCTCTTGTTCCGTCGGGAAGCG
>JARLIN010000233.1 GCA_031291715.1 Rhodopila sp.
GGGATCGACGTCTATACCACTTTGAACATCCAGCATGTCGAAAGCTTGAACGATGTGGTGGCCAAGATCACCCGCATCCGGGTGCGGGAAACCGTGCCCGATTCGATGATCGAACGGGCCGACGACATCGAACTGATCGACCTGACCCCGGATGACCTGATCCAGCGCCTCAAGGACGGCAAGGTTTACGTGCCGGCACAGGCGGAACGCGCGGTCCGCCACTACTTCGCGCCGGGCAACCTGACGGCGTTGCGTGAACTGGCGCTGCGGCGCACCGCCCAGCGTGTGGACAACCAAATGGTTGACTACATGCGCAGCCACGCCATCGAGGGGCCGTGGCCCGCTGGGGATCGTGTGCTGGTGTGCGTGCGGGGCGGTGGCAAGGCGACCGCCACGGTACGCCACGCCAAACGTCTGGCCGACCAGTTGCGTGCCCCCTGGACCGCGATCAATGTGGAAACCACCCGCTCCACCCGGTCGACTGCCTCGGAACAGGCGAGTGTCGTCGAAGCGTTGCGGCTGGCGCAGCGTCTGGGGGCGGAACCGGTCCTGATTCCAGGACAGGACGTGGCGGACTCAGTTATCGATTACGCCCGCGCCAACAACGTCACCCACCTGATCGTCGGCAAGTCCAACCGGGCCCGCTGGAGGCAGTTCCTGCAGGGCTCCATCACCCAGCGCCTGATCAATCGCGCCGGTGGGATCAACATCCATGTGATCGAGGTCCCACCCGAGCGGCCCGACAAAGCGCCGCCCGCCGCGGTCGCCGAACCGAACCCGCCGATCGATCTGCGGCCATACCTTGTCGCGATCCTGCTGGTGCTGTTGGCGATTCCTGTCGCAATCGGCCTGCACACTATAGTGGGTGTCACCAACGTCGCGCTGGTGTTCCTGACGGCGATCCTGATCGGTGCGGTGCGGCACGGACTGGGACCGTCGCTGCTCGCCTGCCTGGTCGCCATGCTGGCCTACAACTACTTCTTCCTGCCTCCGCTTTATACTTTCACGATCGCCGATCCCGAAAACGTCGTCGCCTTGTTCTTTTTCGCGGTCGTCGCGGTCACCGCCAGCAACCTCGCCGCCCGCGTCCGCGGCCAGGCCCTGGTTGCCCGCCTGCGCGCCCGCCAGACCGATGACCTGTACCAGTTCAGCCGCAAGCTGGCCGCGGCGGTCACCTTGGACGACCTGCTCTGGGCGACCGCGCACCAGATCGCCCTGATGCTGAAGGTGCGGGTCGTGCTGCTGTTGCCTGAAAACGGCAGTATCGCCGTCCGCGCCGGCTTCCCGCCGGAGGACATGCTGGATGAGGCGGATCTGGCCGCCGCCAAATGGAGCTGGGAGAAGAACCACGCCGCCGGCCGTGGCTCCGACACTCTGCCGGGTGGAAAATGGCTGTTCCAGCCGCTGCGCACCGGCCGAGGACCGCTCGGCGTCGTCGGCATTATCCGAGACGAGCCCGGCCTGCTGCTGACGCCCGACCAGCAGCGGCTGCTGGACGCGCTGGCGGACCAGGCGGCGCTCGCGATCGAGCGGGTCAACCTCGCCCGTGACCTGCATCTGACGCGGCTGCAGGTGGAGACGGACCGGCTCCGCTCCGCCCTGCTGACGTCGATCTCGCACGATCTTCGCACGCCGCTGGCCTCAATCCTGGGATCGGCCACGAGCCTGCGGTCGCAGGACGCGATCCTGGACCCGCAGACCAAAGAGGCGCTGCTGGGAACCATCATCGAGGAATCGGACCGGTTGAACCGCTTCATCGGCAATCTGCTGGACATGACCCGGCTGGAATCGGGCGCGCTGAAGCCGCGTACCAGCCTGACCGAACTATCGGATGTGATCGGTGCCGCCCTGCAGCGCGCGTCGAAGATCCTGGCGGCGCACCGAGTCGAGGTCGATCTGGCGGCCAACCTGCCGATGCTGGCTTTGGACATGGTGCTGTTCGAGCAGGTGCTGTTCAACCTGCTGGACAACGCCGCCAAGCACGCCCCCGCCGGCACCGAGATCCGCCTGCGGGCCAGCCGCGATGGCGATACGGTCATGCTGAGCATCATGGATGAGGGCGAAGGCATCCCGCCGGCTGACGTCGAACGGATCTTTGAAAAATTCTACCGGGCCGGCGGACCGGACCGAAGGCGGGCGGGAACCGGCCTGGGCCTTGCGATCTGCCGTGGTTTCGTAGAAGCCATGGATGGTACCGTCACCGCGCGGAACCGAACCGACCGCCCGGGCACGATCATCACCATCACCCTGCCTGTCCCCGTCAACGCCCTGCTGCCCGAAGAGGAAGCCACGTCATGAGCACCGGAACCGGACCTCTTCGGGTTCTGGTGGTGGACGATGAGCCAGCCATCCGTCGCTTTCTGCGCGCCGGGCTTTCCAGTCAGGGTTACGTGGTCAGCGAACTTGAAACGGGATCGCCCGCGGTCGATATTGCCCGCCGCAAGGGCACGGACCTGATCGTATTGGATCTCGGGTTGCCGGATATCGACGGAACCGAGGTGATCGGCCGCATTCGCGCAGGCGGCTCCCAGGTGCCGATCATCGTCCTGTCCAGCCGCAACGATGAGGCGGCGAAAGTGGACGCGCTGGACCTGGGCGCGGACGACTACGTCACCAAGCCGTTCGGCATCGATGAGCTTCTGGCTCGCATCAGGACCGCCTATCGGCATCGCTTGCAGCGCGAGGGCGAAACCCCGGTCTTTCGCAGCGGCGACCTGAGCGTCGATCTGGTACGCCGGGTCGTGACGGTGCGTGGCGAGGAAGTGAAGTTCTCGCCGCGCGAATACGCTGTCCTGCGCCTGTTGGTGCAACATGCGGGAAAGGTGCTGACCCACAAGATGATCCTGCGGGAGGTCTGGGGCGCCGACACCGACGTGCAATACCTTCGTATCTACATACGCGCGCTGCGCCAGAAAATCGAACGCGACCCGGAACGGCCGGTCCACATCCAGACGGAGACCGGTGTCGGCTACAGGTTGCGGATCAACGACCAGGAAGCCTGATCCGGATGGAAATTACCGAGTTTCTCACACCTGACCGGGTTCTGCTGGATGTGCGGGCGCGCGACAAATCGCAACTTATCGGCGAGATCGCGCGGAACTTTGGCCGATTGGTCCCGGCCTTGCGGCCGGAAACGGTGGACAACGCCTTGCGGGCGCGGGAGCAGCTTGGCTCAACCGGCTTGGGGGCGGGATTCGCCTTGCCGCATGCCCGGATCGAGGGCCTGGACGCCTATCTCGGGATGTTCTTGCGGCTGGCGAAACCGATTGATTTCGAGGCGATCGATGGCAAGCCGGTCCACCTCGTATTCGCGCTGCTGATTCCATCCGAAAGCGCGACGTCCCATGTCGCGGCACTGGCGGCGATCTCGCGGCGGTTTCGCGACGCCGGGCTGGTAGCGAATCTGCGCTCGGCGGAAACACCGGCGGCCGCTTATGGGGTTCTGACCGAGCGCTAAAGGCCTCGAACCCCGCGCCAGGCGTGCCGGAAATGGAACCACAAATGGATACCGATGAACACGGGCAAGCGGCTTATCGTTGCGATATCGTGCTCAGCCCCGTGTGATTCGAGCGCGATTCTCCGCGTCGATCTCGCTGCCTTGTGGCAACGCGTTCATACGGTCTAGTGTCCGCCCGGAACAAAGTCTCAGTGCCCGACAAAGCGGCGCTGATCCGGGAAGGAGACCGACCATGCCGATCACCCGCCGAACCGTCCTACGCAATGCCGCCGCATTGCCGATCGGCGCCGCCTTGGCGCCCGCCATCATTGGCCGCGCTCGCGCCGCCGGCATGACGATGAAGCTGTCGTCCTCCCAGGCCAACGACCCGCGCTACGCCAACGGCCGCGTCTATTACGAAAACCTTGTGAAAGCGCTGAAGGCCAACGGTCTCGACGGTCAGATCAACGTGCAGTTCTTCCCCGACAACCAGCTGGGGCAGGAGATTGACGTCATCAACTCCGTCAAGCTCGGCGTCATCGACATGATGGTGTCGGGAACATCCATCTCCGCCAATCTGGTGCCGTTGGTCGGCGTCTATGACCTCGGCTACCTGTTCCAGAGCTACCAGCAGCAGACAAAAGCGCTGGACGCCGGCGCCGCCAAACCAGTGGAGGACGCGCTGCTTAAGGGTGCGAACATCCGCATCATTTCCTGGGCCTATAACTTCGGCGCCCGCAGCGTGCTGGCGAAGAAGCCGGTGAACGGACCGGCCGATCTCGCGGGGCTGAAAATCCGCACGCTGCCCAACCCGATCATCACCGAGTGCCTGCGCCTGATGGGCGCGGCCGCCACGCCGCTGGCATTCGGCGAAATCTACACCGCGTTGCAAGCCGGCGTGCTGGATGGGCTGGAACATGATCCGCCGACCATCGTCGCCAGCAAGTTCTACGAAACCGCGAAGTTCTACTCTCTGACCGAGCACATCTACTCGCCGCTGGCCACCTATTTCAGCGATGCGACGTTCCGTCGCATGGACCCGAAGCTGCGCGAAGGCTTTCTTGACGCGGCGGGTAAAGCGGCGATCGACACCCGCGCGCACGGCCTGGCGGTCGAGAAGGACGCGATGGAGGCGTTGAAGGAAAAAGGCGTGACCATCATCGCCTGCGACCGGGAGGCATTCCGCCAGCGCGTGCTGCCGCAGACGGAGAATTTCATCAAGGCTCATCCGGACGCCAAGCCGATCGTGGACGCTGTCCGGGCAACCACGGCCTGATCCTGTGGCGGGCTTCAACCGGTTCGTGGCCGTACCGCTGCTGCGGCTGACCGACGCCGCGGCGGCGCTGCTTCTGGTGGCGGACCTGCTGGTTGTCACCACCTCGGTGCTGTCCCGCACCATGCTCAACGCCCCGCTGGAATGGGCGGACGACGTGGCGCGCGGCTTGATGGTGGCACTGAGCTTTTTCGGCGCCGCCGGGGCATTGGCGCGCGGCGAGAACGTCGGTGTGGCGTTCTTCGTCGATAAGTTTCCGCCGGCCGCACGCCGGCTGGCGGACGCGCTGAGTGCGGTGCTGGTGCTGGTGATCACCGGGAGCATCGCATTCGACGCGCTGGAACTTGGACAGCTCACCACCGGGCAGACCACCGGCTCCGGCCTGCCGCTGGAGCTGACATTCTACCCGATGGGTGTCGGCGCAGTGTTCATGGCGCTGTTCGCCTTGTTCCAGGTCTGCCGCCATGCGGCGAAGGACGTCGCGTGGTCGGTCGTGATTCTTGCGCTGGTCGCCGCGACCTGGTTCGCCTGGACCAGCTTCGCGCCCGGCAGCACGCCGAACGTCGGCCCGCTGATGCTGGTGGGCTTCGTCGTCTGCCTTGTCGGCGGCGTGCCGATCGGCTTTGCGCTGGCGCTGTCCGCCCTGATCTACATCTGGGTCGAAGGCACCCTGCCCGGCGTCATCTTCGCCCAGCAGATGGCCCGCGGCATCGACAATTTCGTCCTGCTGGCGATCCCGTTCTTCATCCTCGTCGGCTACCTGAAGGAGGCGAACGGCATCTCCGTCCGCCTGATCGAACTGCTGGAGCGGCTGGTCGGCCGCATGCGCGGCGGGCTGAACGTCGTCATGGTGCTGGCGATGGTAATCTTCTCCGGCATCTCGGGATCGAAGATGGCGGACGTGGCGGCGGTCGGGTCGGTGCTGATCCCGGCGGCGCGGCGGTCTCGGCAGAATCCGGGCGAGGCGGTGGCGCTGCTGGCGGCATCGGCGGTCATGGCGGAAACGATCCCGCCGTGCATCAACCTGATCATCCTGGGTTTCGTCGCCAACCTGTCGATCGGCGGGCTGTTCATGGCCGGGCTGCTGCCGGCCGGGCTGATGGCGCTCGCGCTGATCGCGGTCGCGGTGCTGTTCGGTACGCGGGCCGCGCTCGATGCCTCGGATGCGGCCCCGCGCACGTCACTGTCGAAACTGTGGGGCGGAGCGGCGGTCACGCTCGGGCTGATCGCCATCATCTTCGGGGGCTTCCGGTCCGGGTTCGCCACGGCGACCGAAATCTCCGCCTTCGCAGCGCTCTATGCGCTGGTCGTCGGCGGCGTGGTGTTCCGCGAACTCGGCCCGCGCGCCGCGCTGAACAGCTTCGTCAATGCCGCGACGCGATCCGGTCTGGTGCTGTTCATCGTCGCCGCCGCGCAGGCGCTGGCGTTCATGCTGACCTTGCAACAGGTGCCGCATATGCTGGCCGAGGCGATGATCAGCCTCTCCGCCACCAGCGGCGCCTGGGTATTCATGCTGCTGTCGATCGCGATCCTGATCATCATGGGATCGGTGCTGGAGGGCGCCGCCGCGCTGATCATCTTCGGCCCGCTGCTGGTGCCGGTCGCCGCGCAGCTTGGCATCGGTCCGCTGCACTACGGCGTCGTGCTGGTCATCGCCATGGGCATCGGGTTGTTTGCTCCGCCGCTCGGGCTTGGCCTGTATGGCGCGTGCCTGATCGGCGGCGTGCCGATCGAGGTCACGGTCAAGCCGATGCTGGGGTATCTGGGGCTGCTGCTGGTGTGCCTGCTGGTGATTGCCTTCGTTCCCGCGATCACCCTCTGGCTGCCGCACGCGTTGGGTTATTGAGCGGCGCCCCCGGCCGCCCACTCCCGCCATAGCAGTATCAGCGCCGCCATGACTGCCGGGCCAAGGAACAGGCCCAGCAGCCCCCAGGTTTCCACACCGCCCAAAATACCAAGCAGCACCCAG
Organism: Rhodopila sp.; assembly: GCA_031291715.1. Taxonomy (GTDB): domain Bacteria; phylum Pseudomonadota; class Alphaproteobacteria; order Acetobacterales; family Acetobacteraceae; genus Rhodopila. The sequence goes on from JARLIN010000233.1 coordinate 6,679, forward strand.
AGGAACGGCAACCGTGTGGCATTGCCGATCAGGCCAGGGCGGATGAAATGGTCGGCCACGAAGGTCACGACCATGCCGAGCACGCCGATGACGATGGCGGACACGATGGAACCCTGTGTCACCAGCACAAGCGCCGCGATCCCGAACACCAGCGGCGCGCCGAACGGCACCATGGCGGCGATGGCGGTGAACAGGCCGAACAGGGTTGGGTGCGGCACGCCGGTCAGCACGTAGCCGATCCCCAGGATGAACCCCTCGCCCAAACCGACCAGCACCAGGCCATCCACCGTGCCATGAACGGATGCAACGATCTGCCGGCCGATCCGCTCGCCCGTCGGTCCAAAGGCGCGGGCGCTGGCGCGCAGCATCTGGGCGCTGAGTCGTTCACCATCCTTGAACAGGAAGAACAGCGTCAGCAGCGTGAAGCCGAACAGCACAACCCGATGCGCGACCTCGGCGCCTAGCTCCCTCCCGTTCGATACGAATTCGGATTGGCGGGCTTTCTGGAGCAGCGCTTCGGCGGAGTCCGGGGTCGCCAGGTTTTCCTGCCACCAGGTCGTGGCCTGCTGACTGGCGACCGGCAGATGACTCAGCCATTCCGGTGGCGGAATGCCCTCGGTGCGGGCCTTGGCGATGCTTTCGAAAACGCCATGGACCTCCTTCCCAGCCTGAATGGCGACCAGACCCATTGGTATGATGAACACCATCCCGATCGCCGCTGTGAACACGGCCGGTAGCAGGATATTGTGCTTCCGTGGCGGCCAGCGCCGCACCGCCCGCTGGTAGAGCGGCCACACGGCGATCGCCAGAATGGACGCCCAGATCAAGGCCGGCAGATAGCGGTGCAGCGCCCACATGCCCAACCCGGCCAGCAACAATGCCAAAGCTGCCCGGGCCGCCTGCTGCGGACGGGATGCGCCGTCGGACGTCACAGGGGTCTCGGTCACAGCGTGTGCCCCGGCGGATAAGGCGGCGGAGGGCCTTCGCGTCGCGGCGGCGATGCCGTCAGACGTTGCGTCATGACGACCGCGCCGACGACCGCGAGGATCAGCGCGGCGATCCAGCGGCCGATCGGCGCCGGATAAAGCGCATAGGGCCGCCACACCAGGATCAGGAACACGGTCGTGACGACAACCAGCGCCCCTGACCCGCGATGGCCTCGCTGCGCGGCCAGGAAGGCCAGCACGGCGAAGACGGCGTAGATGGCGATGGCAAAGGCCCTGATGACGCCATAGGCCTGCGCCCCCAGTGCGGCGACGATGTTATGCACAGCGGCGTCGATCCCGTCGATCAGGTCCAGGCAGGCATCGAAGAACCGGTCCGGGCCGATCAGATACAACGCCACGGCCAGCACGAAGCCGCCGATCCAGATCATCAGGATACTTTCTCGCCGCACGATACCGCCTTGGTTGCAGGGTGGGTGGTGCGAGGCTTCTACGCGATTACCGCCAAAACTGCACCTCGGAGCCGGCGGGATCGTGGCCGCGCCTCTTGCACTTACGGCGCGATAGGCGAAACTCCCCTGGCACGCGGCGCGGACCGCGGCAGAGGAAGCGTGGTCCTTGTCCTCGTGGGGAGACACCTGCCATGTCCGTTGATGCCGCCCTTTCCTCGACCGAACTGCATTTTCTCTCCATCACAGAGGCCGCCCGGCTGATCGAGCAGCAACGCTTGTCGCCGGTGGAACTCACGCGGGCCTATCTGGATCGGATCGAGGCGATTGATCCGCAGTTGAACGCCTACCTGCTGGTCACGGCGGATCGCGCGCTGGAACAGGCAAAGGCGGCGGAGGCTGAGATCGCGGCCGGCCATTATCGCGGCCCGATGCACGGCATCCCCTTCGCGCTGAAGGATATCTACTGCACGGCCGGCATTCGCACGACCTGCCATTCCCTGACGCGGGCGGACTACGTGCCGGGCTTCGACGCGACGACCGTGACGAAGCTGTACGAGGCGGGGGCGGTGCTGCTGGGCAAGCTGTCCACGCACGAGTTCGCGCATGGCGGGCCGTCGTTCGACCTGCCCTGGCCAGCGGCCCGGAACCCCTGGAACCGGGAGCATTTCACCGGCGGATCGTCCAGCGGGTCGGGTGCCGCGGTGGCGGCCGGGCTGGCGCCTGGTTCGCTCGGGTCGGATACGGGTGGATCGATCCGCAATCCGGCGGCGCTGTGCGGGCTGGTGGGGCTGAAGCCGACCTACGGGCTGGTCAGCCGTTCGGGCGTGTTTACCAACAGTTTCAGCTTCGACCACGTGGGACCGATGACGTGGACGGTGGAAGACTGCGCGATCATGCTCCAGGCGATCGCCGGCCAGGACCCGAAGGACCCTGCCAGCGCCGGGCGGATGGTGCCCGATTACCGGGCGGATTTGACGGCGGGCGTGAAAGGGCTGCGCATCTGTGTGCTGCGGCATCTGTACGAAGAGGACGTTCCGGTCCCCGCATCTTTGAAGGCGGCGCTGGAGCAAGCCTATGACGTGCTGCGCGGCCTTGGCGCGGTGATCGAGGATGCGCGGATACGGCCGGCATCAGACTACCACGCCGTGAAGATTACCGGGGCGGAGACCGAGCTTTTCTCGGTCCACGAACCGGTGCTGCGGAAACGCCTGAACGACTTTGGCGCCGATTTCCTGGGCCGGGCGCTGGGGGCGCTGCTGATCAGCGGGGCGGATTACATGCAGGCGTCACGGCAGCGGCGGGTGATGATCGCCGAAATGGCGCCGCTTTACGAAAAATACGACGTGCTGGTGACGGCCGGCCCAGGACCGGCGTCGAGGCTGGACGCCTGGCGGACGCTCAATTTCTGGCAGCGGAACTCCGTGAGCACGCCGTTCAATGTCACGGGCGGGCCGGCGCTGGTGCAATGCATCGGCTTCACGGATGACGGGTTGCCGCTGTCCATGCAGGTCGTCGGCCGCCCGTTCGCGGATGCGATGGTGCTGCGGGTGGCGAAGGCGTACGAGGATGCGACTCCCTGGCGCCGCCGGCGGCCGGTGCTGGAGCCAGGCGCGGCCCCCCTGCCCGCTCCGCCGGTGCCGGCGCCGGCCAAGGCGCACGTCAGCCAGGCCAGGCGGGACGAAATCGCGGCGATCTGCAAACGCGCTGGCCTGACAGTGCCGGAGAAGCACTTCGAACAGCTTTGCGCGACCGCGCCGTATGTGGAGGAGATGACCGGCCATCTCGGCCGATCCTGGGACTTCACCGATGAGCCGGCGAGCGTGTTTCAGTTCGGCCGGTAGGCCATCTGGGTTGGATCGCATGATCCACGCGCTTTGGACGGTCCGCCCCGCGCGATCATGCTTCAGGTGGCCCAGGGGTCGATGAGGGCGATCGTCAGGTCGTCAAAATGGCGGGTGTTGCGAGTTGCCAGCGAGGCACCGGTAGAAAGCGCGATGCCGGCGATCATGCTGTCGCGCAACTCCCCCGGGCGCCCTAAGCGCCGGCGGGCCGCCGTGATAGACGCGGTCGCGTGCGCCGCATCGCTGTCGAACGCGACCACGCGCCCCTGGATGTCGGTGTCCAGAAAGCGCTCGAAATCAAACGATAGGGTGGTGCGGCGTCGACCAGGTGGCAGAAGCTCAATCCCGGTTCGAACTTCGAGCACGGTAGCCGATGTGATCCAGATCGAGCCCTCCGCCTGGTTGTCGAGCCACGCGATGACGCTTGGATCGGCCGTTAGCCGCATCACCTCCGACACGACGTTCGTATCCAGGATGATCATTCAGTCGAACTGGACCGGCCGCACATTCTCGCCCCGAAGTTCAGGGATCGGTTCGTCATCGCGCAATCCGGAGTGGGCGAACCGCGCCGCGATGCGTGTCCCGAGGCCGGGCAGCCGCGGCCTTTCCTCTACCGCCTGGCGCAGGATCGCACGGACTTCCTCCTCCATGCTGTGGCCGTGTTCGGCCGCGAGGACGCGCAGCCTGGCTTTGACGTCCTCTTCCAGATTGCGGACCACAAGTTGTGCCATGACCGATCCTCCGGCTGTGCTATCGTTGATAGCATATAGGAAGGCGGCGCGAATACCACTAGGCTTCGATTCATCACCCATCGGCATCACACGCCAACCACACCGAGGACCCGGATGCAGTCTGCCCGTCTTGCCGTCGATATCGGCGGCACGTTCACTGATCTCGCTCTCGAACAGGGCGGCCGACGGACCACTGCCAAGGTCCTGACCACCCCGGCGGCGCCCGAGCAGGGTGTGATGGAGGGGTTCCAGACGATCATCCGGGCGGCGGGCGTTGCGCCGTCCGACATCGAACTGATCATCCACGGCACGACGCTGGCGACCAATGCGGTGATCGAACGCAAGGGGGCCCGCACCGCGCTGATCACCACCGAAGGGTTTCGTGACGTCATCGCGATGGGCAACGAAAGCCGTTACGACCAGTACGACCTGAACATCGTGCTGCCGGAGCCTTTGGTGCCTCGGTACCTTCGCCTGCCGGTCCCGGAGCGGCTGGATAACACCGGCAAGGTGCTGCGCCCGTTGGACGAAGCCGCGGTTCTGGCGCTGATCCCGCTTCTGAAGCAGGAAAACGTCGAGAGTATCGCCGTCGGTCTGTTGCACGCCTTCGTCAATCCGGTCCACGAGCGGCGCATTCAGGCGATCCTGCGGCAGGAGCTGCCGGACGTTCCCGTGTCGCTGTCGTCGGAGGTCTCGCCGGAGATGCGGGAGTGGGAACGTTTCTCCACCACCGTCGCCAACGCCTATGTGCAGCCGATGATGGCGCGGTACCTGCGGCGCCTGGAGTCCGACCTGCACGCGGCGGGTGCCACCGCGCCGTTGTTCCTGATGATGTCCGGCGGCGGCCTGACCACAATCGAAACCGCCTGCCGCTTCCCGATCCGCCTGGTGGAGAGCGGGCCAGCGGGCGGCGCCATCTTCTCCGCCCATATCGCGCGCGAGTGCGGGCTGGACAGCGTGCTGTCCTTCGACATGGGCGGCACGACCGCGAAGGTCTGTCTGATCGACGGCTACAAGCCGCAGACCGCCCGCACGTTCGAGGTGGCCCGGGTCGGGCGCTTCCGTAAAGGATCGGGCCTACCACTGCGTATTCCCGTGATCGAGATGGTGGAGATCGGCGCCGGCGGCGGCTCGATCGCGCATGTCGATACGATGGGTCGTATCGGTGTCGGACCGGAGAGCGCGGGGGCCGATCCCGGGCCGGCGTGCTACGGACGTGGTGGCATGCATCCGGCGGTGACGGATGCCAACCTGTCTCTTGGCCGTTACGATCCGTCCCGTTTCGCCGGTGGCTCGATCAAGCTGGATGCCGGCGCGGCGCGCGATGCGCTGCTGGCCGATGTCGGGGCGAAGCTAGGCCTGACAGCGGAACTGGCGGCGCTGGGCGTGGTCGAAATGGTCGATGAGAACATGGCCAACGCGGCGCGGGTGCATGCGATCGAGTCCGGCAAGACCTACGAAGGCCGCACCCTGATCGCCTTCGGCGGCGGCGGCCCGGTGCATGCCTGCCGGGTGGCAGAGAAGGTTGGAATCAATCGCGTGCTGGTGCCCTCGGGCGCCGGCGTCGGCAGCGCCATCGGCTTCCTGCGTGCGCCGGTCGGTTATGAGGTTGTGCGCAGCCTGTATCAGCGTTTTTCGACTTTCGATGTGGCTGCGGTGAACGACCTGCTGGAGGACATGCGGTCAGAGGCGGAGGCAGCCGTCGAGAAGGGTAGTTTCGGCGCGCCAACTGTCGAAACCCGCACCGCGTATATGCGGTATGTCGGACAGGGCCACGAAATCCCGGTGCCGCTGCCCAACCAGGTGCTCGGCGTGGAGGACATCGCGCTGATCCGGGAACGCTACGACGAGCAGTACGCCCGGTTCTTCGATCGCCCGGTGCCGGGCTCCGACGTGGAGATCATGAGCTACGCCGTGGTGGTGACGACCGTGACCGCCGAGGTTGAACCCCCGCCGCGTCCCGACAGCCTGTTCACCACCGAGGCGACACCGGTTCGGACACAGCTTGTGCGCGACACGACGACCGGGGCTGTGTCGCCCTGGGCAATCTACGATCGCGCGTCCCTGGTGCCGTGGGTCACTATCGCGGGTCCGGCGATCGTCACGGAAGACGAGACCTCCACCCTGATCGGCCCCGGCTGGACGGCGATGGTCAACGGGCTGGGATATATCGAGTTGACGCGCGATGCGTGACACCTGGTCCAGTAGAGGGGACCAAACTGGCTGTCGGAGATTTCCGTTGCGATATCATGCCCGCCGCAGCCCTGGCCGCTGAAAATTCGACCGGTCCAACTGAACCACCTTCCAACGCCATGGACGAAGAATAACATGTCCCATGAAACCAACGCTCTCGCGCAGATCCATCGCCAAATCATGTGGAACCGCCTGATCGCCGTGGTCGAGGAACAGGCGCAGATCATGATCCGCACCGCCTTCTCCACCACCGTGCGGGAAGCCGGCGACCTGTCCGCCGGCATCTTCGACCTGGACGGGCGGATGATGGCGCAGGCGGTCACCGGCACACCCGGCCACGTCAATTCCATGGCCGAAAGCGTGGGTCATTTCCTACAGAAATTCCCCATCAACACCATGCGCCCCGGCGACCACTACATCACCAACGACCCTTGGCTCGGCACCGGCCACCTGCACGACCTGACCGTCGTCACGCCCGCCTTCCATCGCGGCGTGATCGTCGGCCTGTTCGCCAATACCGCCCACGTCATCGACATCGGCGGTCTTGGCATGGGTCCCGAGGGACGTTCGGTCTTCGAAGAAGGCATGTACATCCCGATCGTCAAATGCTTCGATCAGGGCAAGCCGAACGAGACGTTCTTCGACTTCATGCGCGCCGGCTCTCGCCTGCCGGTGGAACTGGAAGGCGACATCTACTCGCTGTGCGCCTGCAACGATGCCGGCGCCAGGCGCCTTGTTGAGATGATGGACGAGTTCGAAATGACCAGCCTTCAGCCGCTGGCCCAGTTCATCTTTGACAGCTCCTACCGCGCCACGCTGGCGGAAATCGCCCGCATCCCGCGCGGCACCTACACCGGCGAAATCTACTCCGACGGCTACGAGGAACCTGTCCGTCTGGCGGCATCGATGGAAATCCTCGAAGACAGGATCGAGGTCGATTTCGCCGGCACATCGGGTCTTTCGTCGCGCGGCATCAACGTTCCGCCGGCGTATTGCCGCGCCTATTCCTGCTTCGGCATCAAATGCGTCGTGGCGCCGGAAATCCCCAACAACTGGGCGTCCCTCGCCCCGTTCCGGATGAAGATCCCGGAAGGCTGCATCCTGAACGCCCCGCGCCCCTACCCCGTCTCGGTCCGGCACGTCATTGGCCACCTGCTGCCCGACCTGATGATGGGTTGCCTGCACCAGGCGGTGCCGGAACGTGTTACCGCCGAAGGCGCCTCGGCCCTGTGGAACCCGCCCTTGCGCGGCGGCGGCGCGGTGTCCGGCCAATCGCGCGGCAACAAGCCCGTCATCGCCGATTTCGAGATCATCACGTTCAACTCCGGCGGCACAGGCGCCCGGCCAACTCTGGACGGCCTGAACGCGACGGCCTTCCCGTCCGGCGTCCGCACCATGCCGGTCGAAGCGACCGAGAACGTCGCCCCGGTCATCCTGTGGCGCAAGGAACTGAAACCAGACTCAGGCGGCGCCGGCCGCACCCGCGGCGGCGTCGGCCAGATCATGGAGATCGCCACCAAGGGCGACCTGGAATTCGCCGTGAACGCAACGTTCGATCGCGTCGCCCACGCCCCAAAAGGCCGCGAGAGCGGCCTCGAAGGCGCTGCCGGACGCGTTACCCAGAAATCCGGCAAGACCCTGCGCACCAAGGGTTTCCAGGTGATCCCCGACGGCGACCGCCTGATTCTGGAACTCCCCGGCGGCGCCGGCATGGGCGATCCCACCACCCGCGACCCTGCCCTGGTCGCACGCGACGTGCGGGATGGCCTGGTTTCGGCGGCGAACGCACGCGCACTTTATAAGGTGGCCCTGACGGATGCCCTTGCTGTGGATGAGCCGGAAACCACGCGAATTCGTTTGCATACCTGACGGCTATTTGCGCTAGGCTCCTTGTTACAAGCCCATAAGCCGCAAAGGCACTCGGGCATACAGGGAGGCTTTGATGACCCGTTCCGTCGAGCGATCGGCGATCCGTAAGGTGTACTTGCGGCTGCTACCGATCGCACTGTTGACGTACTTTTTATGCTACGTCGATCGAATCAATGTCGGTTTCGCGGCGCTGACGATGCGCGGCGACCTGCACATGTCCGCGACCGATTTCGGCTTCGCCGCCGGCACGTTCTACTGGGGCTACTTCATTTTCGAAGTCCCCAGCAACGTCATCATGGAAAAAGTGGGGGCGCGCTTATGGATCGCGCGGATCATGATCACCTGGGGCCTGCTGTCGGGGGCAACCGCCTTCGCCACTGGCTCGGAAAGCTTCGCGGTCATCCGCTTCTTCCTGGGTCTGGCGGAGGCTGGGTTCTTCCCCGGCCTGGTGCTGTATTTCACCTACTGGTTCCCGCACTACCACCACGCCCGCATCGTATCCTCGTTCCTGGTGGGATTGCCGGTCGCCGTCGCCGTCGGCGCGCCTTTGTCCACGGCTTTTCTCGCCCTCGATGGCTGGTTGGGTCTGCACGGCTGGCAGCATATGTATTTAATGGAGGCGATACCCACCGTCCTGATCGGGATCGTCGTGCTGTTCGTCCTGACGGACAAGCCTGAGCAGGCCAAATTCCTCACAGCCGAGGAGAAGACGTGGCTCGCTGGCTGTCTGGCAGCGGAACGAAATGCCAAGGACGCCGTCAGGAAGTTGAGCATGTGGCAGGCCATGTTCGACCCGAAGGTGCTGCTGCTGTCGCTGAACTATCTGGGCATCGTCACCGCCAGCCTCGGCATGCTGATCTTCATCCCGCAGATCATCAAATCTCTTGGCGTCACCAGCAACATGACTGTCGGCTGGCTGACCATGATCCCCTATATCTGCGCCACCATCTCATTACTCGTTTGGGGCTATGTTTCCGACCGGATGAACGAGCGGCGATGGAACCTGTTCTGGACCTGCGTCGTCTCCACGGCCGGGCTGGTGATCGCCGGCCTCACCATGGGAACCTGGTGGGCGATGGTCGGCATGACGATCGCTGCCTGCGGGTTCTATGGATCGAAGGGCCCGTTCTGGGCCATGCCGCCGATGTTCCTGACCGGTCCGGCCGCTGCGGCGGCAATCGCCTGGATCAACTCGATCGGCAATCTGGGCGGATTTTTCGGCCCCTGGTATGTCGGCTTCATGAAGGACGCGACCGGCAGCTATGCCGGCGGCCTGTACGGGCTGGCGCTGTTCGGCTTCATCGCGGCCGTGGTGTGTGCCTTCTTCCTGAACATCCAGAACAATGCCGTGGTGGCCGCCGAGCCCGTGGCATCGCAAGCCGACTGACGCCTGCCTTTACAATTGTGCTTCCACACGTAACCCTCTCGCTAAACTCGAAACCGCTTGGCCGGATAGGCCGGGCGGTTTTGGCGAAAAGGGGGAAAATGTCGTGAATGCAGCGGTTGAGCGCTCGGCTATCCGGAAGATCTGTTGGCGCCTGCTGCCGCTGATGGTCCTGACCTATCTGCTTGCCTACATCGACCGGATCAATGTCGGCTTCGCCGCGCTGACCATGCAGGACGACCTGCACATGAGCGCGACCGAGTTCGGCTTCGCCTCCGGCGTCTTCTTCTGGGGCTATTTCTTCTTCGAGATCCCCAGCAGCGCCATCCTGGCAAAGATCGGCGCTCGGACAAGGATCGCGCGGATCATGATCATCTGGGGCCTGCTGGCCGGCGCCACCGCCTTCGTCACCGGCGTACTAAGCTTCGCCGCCGTCCGCTTCCTGCTGGGCCTGGCGGAAGCCGGGTTCTTCCCGGCCGTGATCCTCTATTTCGCCCACTGGTTTCCCCACTATCATCATGGCCGGATCATGTCCGGCTTTCTGGTGGGCCTGCCGGTCGCGGCCGCGATCGGATCCCCCGTCTCGACCGCCCTGTTGTCGCTGGATGGCCTGCTGGGCCTGCGCGGCTGGCAATGTATGTATATACTGGAAGCCATACCCACGGTCCTGAGCGGGATCGTCGTGCTGTTCGTTCTGACGGACAAACCCGAGCAGGCGAAGTTCCTGACCGCCGAGGAGCGCACCTGGCTGGCCGGCCGCCTGGCAGCGGAGCGAACCGCCAAGGAGTCGGTGCTGCTGCTCAGCGTGTGGAAGTCGTTCTACAATGCCAAGGTTCTGCTGCTGTCGGCGAACTATTTCGGGATCGTCACCGCCAGTCTGGGGATGCTGATCTTCATTCCGCAGATCATCAAATCCCTTGGCGTCACGAGCAACATGACCGTCGGCTGGCTGACCATGATCCCCTATGTCTGCGGCACGGTTTCCCTGCTCGTCTGGGGCGCCGTCTCCGACCGGCTGCAAGAGCGCCACTGGAACCTGTTCCTGGCCTGCGTTCTCTCCACCGCCGGGCTGGCGATCGCGGGGCTGACGATGGGAACCTGGTGGGCTTTGTTCGGCATGACCATCGCGGCCTGCGGGTTCTACGGCACCATGGGGCCGTTCTGGGCGACACCGCCGATGTTCCTGACGGCTCCGGCCGCGGCGGCGGCGATGGCCTGGATCGGCTCGCTCGGCAACCTCGGCGGATTCTTCGGCCCCGGGTATGTGGGCCTCATAAAGGACGCGACCGGAAGCTATGCGGGCGGCCTGTATGGACTGGCGGCCCTGGGCTTCATCACCGCCGCGGTCTGCGCGTTCTTCGTGAAGGTTCCGAGCAACGCCGAACCGGTCGGATCGCAGGCCAGCGCGCGCGTATCTTTACAATCGCGCGCTCACACGTAACGCTCTCCCCTGGAAACGAAATCGCTGGGCCAGGCGGTTTTGATAAAAAGGGGAGAAACGTCGTGGATGCAGCGATTGAACGCTCGGCTATCCGGAAGATCTATTGGCGCCTGCTGCCGCTGGCGATCCTGACTTACCTGCTTGCCTACATCGACCGCATCAATGTCGGATTCGCGGCATTGACGATGCGCGGCGACCTGCACATGAGCGCGACCGAATTCGGTTTCGCCTCCGGTATCTTCTTCTGGGGCTATTTCATCTTCGAGGTCCCCAGCAACGTCATCATGGAAAAGGTCGGTGCGCGGCTGTGGATCGCGCGCATCATGATCACCTGGGGCCTGCTGGCGGCGGGCACCGCCTTTGTGACCGGAACGAACAGCTTCGCCGTGCTGCGCTTTCTGCTCGGCGTGGCCGAGGCGGGATTCCTGCCGGGCCTGATTCTGTATTTCACCTACTGGTTGCCCGGCTATCACCACGCGCGCGTCGTGTCCGGCTTTCTGGTCGGGCTGCCGATCGCGGTTGCCCTTGGCTCCCCGATCTCCACCGCCCTGTTGTCGCTAGATGGCTGGCTCGGCCTGCGCGGCTGGCAGCACATGTATCTTTTCGAGGGTCTGCCGACCGTGTTTATCGGCTTCCTGGTTCTGTTCGTCCTGACCGACAAGCCGACGCAGGCGAAATTCCTGACGCAGCCGGAGAAGGACTGGATCGCGCGGACGCTGGACGCGGAACGAAAGGCCAAGGAGTCGAAGGGCCGCATGAGCCTGTGGCAGGCCATGATCAATCCGAAGGTCCTTCTGCTGGCATTGAACTATCTGGGTATCGTCACGGCCAGCCTGGGCATGCTGATCTTCATCCCGCAGATCGTGAAATCGCTGGGTGTCACCGACAACATGACGGTCGGCTGGCTGACGATGATTCCATACGTTGTCTCGGCGATCGTGGAGCTGGCCTGGGGTCAGGTCTCCGACCGGATGAACGAACGGCGGTGGAACCTGTTCGGCGGCTGCATGCTCTCCGCGATCGGTCTGGTGATCGCGGGCCTGACCATGGGGACGTGGTGGGCGCTGGTCGGCATGACGATCGCGGCGTGCGGCTTCTATGGATCGAAGGGACCGTTCTGGGCGATGCCGTCGATGTTCCTGACAGGACCGGCGGCGGCGGCGGGCATCGCCTGGATCAATTCGATCGGCAATCTGGGTGGGTTCTTCGGCCCCTGGTACGTCGGCTTCATGAAGGACGCGACGGGCAGCTACACCGGCGGCCTTTACGGATTGGCGCTGTTCGGCTTCGCGGCGGCGGCGATCACCGCGTTCTTTCTGGACATCCCCAACCAGGCGGCGCTGCGGCCGCGCGTGGCGGAGTAATACCCCTTTTGTGTCATGACCGGGGCGGAATCACCGTCCCGTAAACACCGGCAGAAAGAAGATCGCCAAGTTGCAAAGGAACGCGACCGACCAGACCACCGACCGCAGCGTGGGACGGTCGGTCAGGTAAAGCAGCACATAGACGATGCGAGCCACCACAAAGGCGACCGCGAGGGCGTTCACCGTGCCTTGCGGCGCCGATCGCATCTCGGCCAGGATCACCGCCGCGGCGAAAAACGGAAATGCCTCGTACCCGTTCAGGTGCGCGCCTTGCGAACGCGCCCGCAGGCCGGGTGTGTAGAAGCGCGGGTCGCGCGGGTTGCCGTTGTCGTATTCCCGTGCCCCGTCCAGCTTTGCCGGCATGATGGAGACGATCGTCAGGATGACAGCCGCCAAAAGACACAGGTCGGCGATGGTCATGGGGGCAATCTCCGATTATCCTCTTGGCTCTATTCCACGAACGTGACGGATGGAACAAGCTTATGGCGCTGCGCTGCGATCTGATCATCCGCGATGCCACCGTTTTCGACGGCCTCGGAAATCCCCGTGTCCGCGCCGATGTGGGCGTGACAAGCGACCGGATCGTGGAGGTGGGCGACCTGGGTGCGTGGGAGGCCGACCGGGAGGTCGATGCCGACGGCATGGCTCTCGCCCCGGGCTTCATCGACGCCCACACGCATGACGACCGGGCGGTCCTGTGCGGGCCCGAATGCATGCTCTGCAAGATGTCGCAAGGCGTCACCACCGTCGTGGTCGGAAACTGCGGAGTCTCCCTTTCCCCCGTGCGGATGAAATCACGGCCGGTCCCGCCGCTCGATCTGCTCGGCGACGAGACCTGGTTCGCCTTCGACAGTTTCGGCGAATACGCCGATCGGCTGGCGCGCGATCCCGCGCCGGTCAACACCTATGCGCTGATCGGCCACATGTCCCTCCGCGTAGAGGCGATGAGCGGCGATACCCAACGGGCCGCGACGGACCGCGAGGCCGCCCATATGCAGGCCCGCCTGAAGGACGCCTTGGCGCAGGGCGCGTCCGGCTTCTCCACCGGCCTGTATTATCCGCCCAACATGATGGCCCCGACGGACGAGGTGATCGCCGTCGCCGAAGCGCTGCGCGCGACCGGTGGCCTTTATGTCACCCACATGCGCGACGAAGCCAACGACGTCCTGCTGTCGATCGAGGAGACGCTCAAGATCGGCCGCGCGGTGAATGTGCCGGTAGTAATCAGCCACCACAAATGCTCGATGCCGGAGAATTTCGGCCGCAGCGTCGAAACCCTGCCGCTGATCGACAAGGCCGCCGCCGGCCAGAAGGTCGATTTCGACGTCTATCCCTACGCCGCGGGGTCCACGGTGCTGATGCCGCACCGGCTGCGCAAGGACGTGCCCGTGCAGATCACCTGGTCGGTGCCGCATCCGGAGCTCGCGGGCCGGATGCTCGACGATATCGCGAAGGCA
>JARLIN010000234.1 GCA_031291715.1 Rhodopila sp.
CCTCTATTCGATTATGGAATGGAAGCCGACCGACTTCAGTTATCTGTCGGGGATGACGGTCTCAATCCTGCTGGCGCTGTATCTGGGGCTGACGGGAACGTTGCGGCTGCCAAAATTCCGGGTGCTGCTGCTGACCGGGTTGGTGTTCACGACGATGCAACATGTACGGAACGTTCAGTTGTTCGGTGTCGTGGCACCGCTGCTGATCGCGGATTCGCTTGGGTGGACCAAAGACTTGCCGTTGCCGCTGAAATTGAGTCTGCCTGGATGGATACCAAGCGGACTGATCGGTTTGGCCGCGGCGATTTCTCTGTGTTTCCGGCTCGGGTTTCCGTTGGAACGGATTGACGGGGGGGGATACGCCTCCGCCGCCCTTGCCAGCGTGCCGGCCGACTTGCGTGCCAAGCCGGTGTTGAATGAATACGGCTTTGGCGGGTTGCTGATTTTTGACGGGGTGCGACCATTCATAGACGGCCGTGCGGATTTGTATGGCGATGAATTCATGGATACGTATCTTTCCATCGTCCACGGGAAAGGGGATATACTGAACGAGGTTCTGTGCCGGTACGACATCGCATGGACGATGTTCGGTCCTGAAACCGTGGTTCCGGCGCTGATGGATCGTACGCCGGGATGGCGGCGTCTATACAGCGACAAGGTCGCGGTCGTTCACGTTCGTGATCCGCAAGCCGGCCCCTCGGCATGTTCAACCCGCTCGGCGAGTTAGAGTCTGACGGCGCGATTGACGGTCTCGGAGGGTTTCGTCTCGAGCGATCTAACGGCCATGCGGTATCATGCCTGCCTGAAACGGTCTCGCCCGGACAACCGCCTCCACCCGGTTTCGGGCACCAAGGGCACGGAAGACAGTGTTGAGGTGCACTTTCACCGTCGATACGGACAGGCCGAGGTCGCGTGCGATGACCTTGTTCGACTGTCCCTTCGCCAGCAATCGCAGCACATCAAGCTGGCGAGCCGTCAGGTTGAGGACCTCGGTGCGTTGCGGGATTTCGGCCGGCGGCGCGGCGGATGGATCATGATTGACTCGCAATGCGCCGTCGTGCCGACGACGGGTCGTCATGGTTTCGATCATCGTCAACACACGGACCGTCGGATCGGATCGCGATATCGTCGCATGCGCTCCGGCGGCGAGGCAGCCAAGGGCGCCGACCGCATCGCCAGGTTCGGTCACCGCGATGATGTCGACCGCCAGGCTCATGCGGGCTCGGATCGGCGCACCTTGTACGAATTCGGTGCCGAGCAACTGACCCTCCAGGATCAGAAGATCGATGGCTCCCATTTCCAGTTGGAGCCTATGCTCCTCAAGCGTGTCGGCCTCGACGATGTCCCAATCCGGATGAGCCGACGCCAGCAGGGCCACGATGCCCAGGCGGAAAGTCGGCTGCGGATCTGCGATGAGAACCTTCCTGCGTCTGTCGGTGGCGACACCCTCCTCCATCGCAACTCCACGGCGTGCATCGGCAAGCGTATACCACCCGGGCATGCACACCCTGGACACAGAGTGTTGGTAACAACCCAGGTGATCGCCATCCTATCCCCAGTCGCACTGATTTAGCGACCGCAATTTATGTGATGTGACAAGTTTCGCCGAGCGATGCGCGACTAACCCACTGAAACATATCGTAACTAATGTGGATAGCAAGCCGTCAGGGTCTGGGTGGACCACCCGGTGAAGGGGTAAATTAGCGAGCCAACCCAGGGCGAGGCGCTGATCGTCACCACCTCGAAGCTGCCCAATGCACTTTTGCAGGTCGTTGCCGCCGTGACGGTGACGTTGGCTTTGGTGATCATCGCCGATCCGAGCCAGGCCGTCGCCAGGGTGACCGCATATTGCTGAGGGTTCGTGCAGGCCGTGGAGCCGATCGCCACGCAGCGTGCGGTCCGGGCGGCGACGGATTGAAGCGTCCCGCGGGTCCAAATCATCAGGCCCAGTTCCAATCCGCCGAAAAGCATCGTGATCAGGACGCCCGATACCAGAGCGAACTCGAGCGCCGTTGCTGCTTTGGTATTCCGGGCCAGCGACCGCCGGGCCATACCGTTCATTGCAAACGCACCGTGACCGTGTCGGTGACCGTTCGATTGCCGAGCCCACTGATCGTGGGCAAGAACGAGGTAAGCGTATAGGTTGCCGTTATCGTGAGATAGGTTCCCGGACGAGAGCCGTCGGCGCAGGTCGAGGCACAAGTAACTGTCGGGCCGAGCGTGGCCGGCGAACCATTGGGGCAATAGCAGGCCGGGGCGGAGACCGTGGGGGCGGGCACGCCCGACAGGGACGATGCCTTCTGTATTATCGCCTGGACGTTTGGCGCGGTCACGCTGGTGCCGGTCAGGAAAGCATAATAGGCCCCTTGCGCGACTGCGTTTGCCAGGCAGCTTCGGCTCCACATCGCCCATCCGTAGTCGGAGGCTCCTGCCAAGACCAGCGCCAGAATCGGAGCGGTGATCGCGAATTCAAGCGCGGCGACTGCACGATCGTCTCGCGCGCCGGTAGTGCGGCGGTGACGGCGGAAAGCGGCAAATCCCATCATCGTGCTCATTGAACCAACGCCACCGAGTTGGTGGTCAGGCTTCCATAGGTCGGGAGTCCGTACTGGCTGCAATTGGCGGCGAGGTTCGCGTTACCACTCAAAGTGACGGTGCTTGCAACGACTTCGGCGCATCCGGTGGAGCCGTCTACGGCGTTACCGCTGAAGCTCAACTGACCATTTGGGTAGTAGATCAAGCCGGAGAATGCCGAGGTTCCGTTGCCACTGAACGTACTGCCACTCTTGCTAGTGCTGGCATAGACGATTCCGGCAGTGGGC
>JARLIN010000235.1 GCA_031291715.1 Rhodopila sp.
CGACCTGAAGGGAAAAGTCGTCAGCGTGCCGTTCGGTTCGGCCGCCCATGGCATGACGCTGAAGGCGCTCGGCGATGCCGGCCTGCCGGCCGACTTCTTCCACCTGACCAACCAGAGCCCCGAGGTCGGCGCCACCAACCTTCAAGAGCAGAAGATCGACGCGCACGCCGACTTCGTGCCGTTCGTGCAGCTTCTGCCGTTCCGCGGCTTCGCCCGGGAGATCTTCGACGGTTCGCAAACCCATGTTCCGACCTGGCACGGCATCGTCGTACGCAGCGATTTCGCCGACCAGTACCCGGAAATCGTGACCGCCTATCTGCGCGCGGTGATCGCCGCCAACGCCTGGCTGCATGCCGATCCGGTGGCGGCGGCCGAGAAGATAGAGCAATGGACCGGCACGGCGAAAGAGGTCGTCTATATCTTCCTCGGCCCCGGCGGCGGCATGACCCTGGATCCGACGCTAAAGCCGAAGCTGATGGAAGCCGCACAACTCGATGTCGGCGTGCTGCACCAGATGAGCCGCCTGGACAGTTTCGACGTCGGCAAATGGGTCGATGACCGCTACATCCGCGCCGCCTACAAGGAAGCGGGCCTGGATTACGACGCGGCACTGGCCTCCACGGCGAACTATCAGGTCTCCGGCACCGACAGCTTCTGCAACCGGCCGGTGAGCGATCCGCGTCAGGCCGGCGAAATCTGGGTTACCGGCCAGGGCGTGCGCGCGTCGAGCAGCGTCGCCTGCACGCTGGCTGCCTGGGACGCCCTGAAGAAGGCCGGCACCGCGGCGCCAGTCGCCTATGTCGCCGATGCCGGCAGCGGCTTGAAGCTGTTTGCCGACAAGGCGTTCTACGTCGTCGCCCCGTCGCAGCCGATCGAGCCGTATCTGCTGCGCCAGGACGCCGAAGCCCGCGCCAAGGTCGATGGCGGCAGGGTCACCGACCTGGCCGGCGCCACCGTCGCCGCCGGCGACCCGCGCGCCACCAAGCGGGCGGCGAACTGACATGCCCGACATGGTCATCGAGATCGGCGCACCGGTGGCGGCGCCGCTGGCGCCAGCCGGATCGCACCGGGCGGCGGTGCGGACCGCGTTGCTGCGGCTCCGGGGGCCGGCCCTGGGATTGCTCACCATCGCCCTGGCCTTGCTCGCCTGGGATCTGCTGACCACCTACCGCGTCAGTTTCCATATCCGCTTCCTCAACGTGCCGACGCCGGCCTCCGTTCTGGCCAGCGCCTCGCACGCCTTCAGCGATCCGGATTTCAGCTACAACCTGCTGATCTCCTGCCGGCGCATCGGCACAGGCTTTCTCGCCGCCACCGCCCTCGGCGTCCCGCTGGGTCTGACCATGGGCCGCTGGCGGCTGCTGCGCGACGCGCTGTTGCCGCTGTTCGAGATCGTGCGCCCGATCCCGGCGATCGCCTGGGTGCCGATGTCCATCATGCTGTGGCCGAGCAACGAGGAAAGCATTGTGTTCATCACTTTCCTGGGCTCGTTCTTCCCGATCCTGCTCAACACCCTGATGGGCATGGGCCAGGTCGATCCGGTGCTGGTGCGCGCGGCCCGCTGCCTGGGGGCGAAGGAGGTCTCGATCTTCCGTGAGGTGCTGCTGCCGGCGGTGCTGCCGCAGGTGTTCACCGGCCTGGCCGTCGGGATGGGCGTCGCCTGGGTATCGTTGATCGCGGCGGAAATGATCGCCGGTCAGTTCGGGATCGGCTATTTCACCTGGGAAGCCTACTCCCTCGTGCAGTACCCCGACATCGTCCTCGGCATGGTCTGCATCGGCGCACTCGGCCTGGGCTCCAGCGCCCTGATACGCCTGGTTGGCTGGCTGGTCATGCCCTGGGGCCGGCTGGCCGGCGGGAGGCCGAAATGAACTCCGCATCCCCCCGCGGCCGGATCGACGTTGCCGGCTTCGGCCTGCGCTTCGGCCAGACCACCGCCGTCTCCGACATCTCGCTGCATGTGAAACCGGGCGAGTTCGTTTCGCTGATCGGTCCATCCGGCTGTGGCAAGTCCACCGTGCTGAACGCGGTCGCCGGATTCCTGACCCCGACCGCCGGGCGCGTGCTGGTCGACAGCGAGCCGGTGCGCGGCCCCAGCGCCGACCGCGGAATGGTGTTCCAGCAATACTCGCTGTTCCCCTGGAAGACCGTGCGCGAGAACGTCGAATTCGGCCTGAAGATGCAGGGCATGGGCAAGTCCGAACGGCTGGCGACCGCGCGAACCTTGCTGAGCGTCGCCGGGCTGCATGCGTTCGAGAACCATTATCCCGAGCAGCTTTCCGGCGGCATGAAGCAGCGTGTCGGCATCGTCCGCGCGCTGGCCACCGGCCCACGCGTGCTGCTGCTGGACGAGCCGTTCGGCGCACTGGATGCCCAGACCCGGATGATCATGCAGGAGTTGCTGCTGGATCTGTGGGAGGGGCTGAAGATCTCCGTCCTGTTCGTCACCCACGACATCGACGAGGCAATCTTTCTGTCCGACCGCATCTATGTCGTGACCGCGGCACCCGGGCGTATCAAGGCCGAGCTGACCGTCCCGCTGCCCCGCCCGCGCGCCGCCGGCATGAGCGAGACGGCGGATTTCCACCACCTGCGCGGCCGCCTGCTGGAGCTGATCCGGGAGGAAAGCCTGCGCGCGATGGGCAACGAGGTCGCGGCACAATCGGGCCGGCGCGCCGGGCTCGATCTGGCCGACGCGATCGGCGCCGCCCGCCTCTGAGGCGCCTGCCCCGCCTATGCGGCGCCTGCCTTGAGCCGTCTCTTGTCTCTAACCGGAGTTCACCGCCATGAGTGCATGGAACGTCGAGCGCGTGCTGAGCGTGCGCCACTGGACCGACAGCCTGTTCAGCTTCACCCTGACGCGCGATCAGTCGTTCCGTTTTCGCAGCGGGCAGTTCACGATGATCGGCCTGCGTGTCGATGGCAAGCCGCTGCTGCGCGCCTACAGCATGGTCAGCGCCGCGTGGGAGGACACGCTGGAATTCCTCAGCATCAAGGTCCAGAACGGGCCGCTGACGTCGCGCCTTCGGCATATCGAGCAGGGCGCGGAGATCCTGGTCGGGCGCAAGCCTGTGGGCACCCTGCTGCCCGACAATTTGTTGCCGGGGCGCAACCTGTATCTGCTGGGCACCGGCACCGGCCTGGCCCCGTTCATGAGCCTGATCCGCGACCCCGATGTCTATGAACGGTTCGAGCGGGTGGTCCTGGTGCATGGCTGCCGTTTCGTCGGCGAACTGGCCTATGGCGCGATGATCGAACAGCTCCCCGCCGACGCGTTCCTCGGCCCGCTGGTGGCGAACCAACTGATCTACTACCCGACCGTGACGCGCGAGCCGTTCCGCAACCAGGGCCGCATCAGCACGCTGGTCGAAAGCGGCAAGCTGGCGTCCGATGTGGGCCTGCCACCGCTCGATCCTGCCTCGGATCGCGTGATGCTGTGCGGCAGCCCGGGGTTGCTGGCGGACATGACGCGCTACCTGGACCGCAATGGCTTTCAGGAAGGTAGCAACGCGGCCATGGGCGCCTACGTGATCGAAAAGGCGTTCGTGGAGAAATGACCGGAGCCAGATCAGGCCAACCGCGCAACGCATCCGCACGGCGGGGATGACTGCGTGGCGTATCTTCCCGTCGTGCTGGGCCTGATCGTGCTGGGTGCCGGCGTGGTGAAGGGCTTCACCGGGTTCGGCGGTTCGCTCATCATGGCGCCGCTGTTTTCCCTGGTCATGAGCCCCAGCCAGACCCTCGGCACGGTGGTGGTGGTCAATCTGGCGACGGCCTGGCAGATGCTGGGCCCATCCTGGCGAGCGATGCGCGGGCGGGTCGTGCTGCCGATGTCGGCCGCCTGTGCGCTGGCCACGCCGCTCGGCGTCGCCGCGGTGCTGATGCTGGACCCGACGCTCGTGCGCCGAACGATCGGGGTGGCGGTGCTGGTCAGTGGCCTGGCGCTGCTCGGCGGGTGGCAACGGGTCAAGCCCCCTCGCCTGCTCGGCACGATCGCGGTCGGGGTGGTCGGCGGCCTGCTGACCGGCTTGTCCGGCATGGGCGGCCCGCCCGCCGCCCTGTGGCTGCTGTCGGGGCGCGACGGCGCGGCCCGCGATCGTGC
>JARLIN010000236.1 GCA_031291715.1 Rhodopila sp.
AATACGACCAGATTGGGCAGCATATGCCGCATCATGGCTTGCGATTGATAGCCTAGAACCAGCACCACGGCTGCCAGACTGACGAATGTCGCCACCTCCCGGGAGATCGGAACCTGTCCGGCCTCGCGCGCCTGGTCGACGTGTCTCTGGGTTGCTGCTTCAGTCCGGTCTTCGCTCGATTGTTCCCCCTCCGCCACGGATCAACCACCGCCGGGAAGCGCGATAAGGAAAGCCTGGGCACTATCGCGCCACGCAAGGATGATCGCGCCTCCGGTGACCATTAGCGAAGCAAGGCCCGCCAGGATCTGCCCCGGCATCGATACGAAATAGATCTGCATGCGTGATACGATCCGCGCGATCTGCCCCATGGCGAGATGCCAGACAATTCCGATCACCACGAACGGCGAGGCAAGCTGCAACGCCAGACTAAACCCTGTGCCAACGGCATGAATGGCGATCTCCGAACTATCCGCAGCCGGCAGCATGTGACCGGGAGGGATCAGTCTGAACAACCCATCCAGTGCCGTCAGGGGAAGTCTGTAGAGGCCGGACAGCAACAAGATCATCGGCGCGGCTATCTCAAAAAGCTTGCCCAGGGCGCTGGACTGGGCGCCAAGCTCGGGATCAGGCTGCAGAACACTGGATAGCCCAATCATGAAGCCGATGAACTGAGCACCAACCGGCAGCGCCAATGCGATCATTCGAGCGACCCAGCCGAACCAAAGCCCGGTAATAACCTCGCCGGCGACCATGAACCCCATGCTCAGGCCAGCCGCCGGTACCGGCGGCATCATTGGCTGAAGGTCGGGTAGCAGAAGAATCGTGAGGCTCAGGGCCAGCCCGATTCGCACGAATGCCGGCGCAACCACTTCCCCAAGTCCCGGCAGCAGCGCCATTGCCGCACCCACCCGTGCCAAAACCAACGCAAACGCGGGTGCCCAATCCATCAGAGCGGCCTGGACCGGATTCATGACCCACCGATGGCCACGATCCTGTCGAAGACCCGGTGCGAAAAGCCCGACAGGGTTGCGGCCATGAATGGGCCAAGAATCATGAGCGCGAGGCCAATCGCTACCAGCTTCGGAAGAAAGGCCAGTGTAGCCTCATTGATCTGGGTAATGGCCTGCACGAACGAAATCAGCAACCCAACGACGAGTGCGACGCCAAGTATTGGGCAAACGAGCTTCATGACCACGATCATGCAGTCATGGATCAGCGCGGCGACATCGGTATCGGTCATGGTTCAGATCGGCATCTTCATGATATCCTGATAGGCCTGCACTACGCGGTCGCGAATGGCAGTGGCCGTTTGCAACGTCATCTCCGCATGCGACAGCGCGGCGACGACTTCCGTGAGATTGCCGCCGCCGCTGATCGCTTTCATCGCCTGATCGTCCGCGGCATGGCCGGTCTGCACGGCCTGATCGAGCGCTTGCGAGATAGCCTTGCCGAAGCTGTTCGGGGCATCGGCGGAACCGCTGCCCGAAGCACCGCGGGCGGTACGGCTATAGGCCTCCGCGGCCGCCGACGGTGTAATGACAACGGTTGGTATCGTGGTCATTTCAGCAGATCGATCGTTCGGTTGAGCATGCTGCGCGTCGCCTGCATGACCGACAGATTGGCGCTGTAAGAGCGCTCCGCCTCACGCATGTCCATAACCTCAATGAAACTATTGACATTCGGCAGCTTCACATAGCCCTGCGCGTTGGAGGCTGGGTTCGCCGGATCGTAGCGCAGCGGCAAATCACTGGTATCGACTCCGATGTTCTTGACCCGGACTGTCTCCACATCCGCCGCACGGTCCAATGTGCTTTCGAACGTGATCGTCTTGCGCCGATAGGGATCGGCACCCGAAGACGAGCCGGTCGTATCCTGGTTCGCGAGGTTCTCGGCGATCACGCGAAGGCGGGTCGTTTGCGCGTCCATTCCCGCCGCGGAAATGTCCAACGTCCGGTTCAAGTCGCCTGTCATGATTAGCCTGACCGACCGAGTGCCATGCTGAACATCCCTACGTACTTCTTCCAAATGGTTGTCACCAACGACTGCGTGGTTTCTGTGTCGGCCACTTTCGTCAACTGCTGATCCAGCGCGACCGTGTTGCCATCCAGTGCTCGTGCTTTAGGAGGATTGGTGGTCAACGAAGCCAGGCCGGTTGGGGCGGTGCCCGCCATATGCGCTGGTTGTGTCCTCGAGGGTTCTACTGTTTCCGTTCCCGACAGGACGCTCGCGAACGACTTGATATCGCGCGCCTGAAACCCCGCTGTATTGGCATTCGCGATATTCGCCGCCAGCACGCTTTGCCGCTGCGCGGTCCATGCAAGCCGTTTCTCGGCAAGGTCGAACAAGCCAATTCGGGTAGGATCCATGGCACCAGTGTGATCGGAAATGCTGAACGAAAGGTTAACGAACTCTGTTAAGAGTTTATTCACTTTCTACCCGCCAAATGGGCGCATGCTGACGGATGAAGACCCCCTGACACTCATTCACCCTCTGATCGCTGACATCAGAAAGGTGATTCCGGCCACACAGGAAGCGATGGCCGATGGCCAACCGGCCAAGCTAGGCGACATTGAGACACTGATGGCGTCCCTCTGCGGCAACACATCGGGCCTGACGCCGGAACAAGGTTCTCAGACGCTGTCTGAATTAACGGCCTTGCAGGGAGCGGTCGAAGCTCTGACCGAAGCGCTGGCGAGCCGGGGTTCCGGATGACCGCGCAGACCACCCTGCTCATCGTCGGAGTCCTGATCGGCGTCCTGGCACTGATCGGCGCCGTAACTCGCCTGTTCCAGTTTGGCGTCCGGCGCACGCAGATCCGGCCGGGACGGACACTGATCTTGCGGGAATCCATCGCTCTGGACCCACGCCGCCGCGTTCACCTGGTACAGTGCGGACAACGGCAGGTGATGCTGCTGACCGGCGGAGGTGAGGATGTCGTTGTCGGTTGGATACAGGATTCATGAGGCCGCCCGTATGGCTCCTCTTGCCTGTCATGCTCCTGCTTCCCGCGATCGGGCATGGACAATCGGTCAGTATCGACCTCGGCGCCGCCGGTCAGGCTGGCGCGACCGCCCGGCTCGTCCAGCTCACCGCATTGGTTACTATCCTGTCGCTTGCGCCGAGCCTTCTGGTGATGATGACGGCATTCACCCGTATCGTGATCGTGCTGTCGTTGCTCCGCAACGCCCTGAGCACACAAGGAACGCCACCGAATGTCGTTCTGATCGGGTTGGCCCTGTTCCTATCGTTCTTCGTGATGGAGCCAGCCATGAACCAGGCCTGGACGGCTGGTATTCAGCCGATGACAGAGGGCCGCATCTCGGAAACCGACGGATTGCGGCTCGCAACCGAGCCGTTCCACCAATTCATGACAGACAACATCCGGGACGACGATCTGCACTTTTTCCTGGACCTGGGCCATTTGCCTCCATCCCAAGACGCCGCATCGGTTCCTTGGCGTGCGCTGGTCCCGGCATTCCTCGTTGGCGAGCTTCGCCGGGCGTTTGAAATGGGCTTCCTGATCTTTCTGCCTTTCCTGATCATCGACATCGTCGTGGCCAGCGTGCTCATGAGCCTTGGAATGATGATGCTGCCGCCCAGCGCTGTCTCCCTGCCGTTCAAGCTGATCTTCTTCGTGCTGATCGACGGTTGGCGCCTGGTCGCCGGAAGCCTCGTTCAGAGCTTCGTCGCCGGTTGATCAGGGCCGATCTCACTGGATCGCCACGGCGCGAAAGTACTGAGTCATGGATCGCGGAATCGTTACACGAAACCACACACCCGCGCGATAAGTGCCACCAAATGTTGCCTTGCTGTCGCCAGACCTCGATTTTTCCGCCAAAAAGGGAACCGCCCAATGTCCGGCGATTCCTTTCTGGAGGACTGATCGACATGCTTTCGCCCCAACCACCTTCCTGGCTGTCCGACTTCCGCAAGTTCATCATGCGGGGCAACGTCGTTGACCTGGCAGTCGGTATCATTATTGGCGTCGCCTTCACAGGCGTTGTCAGCAGCCTGGTCAAGGACGTCTTCAACCCGTTGATCGGCCTGCTTACGGGTGGTGTCGATTTTTCGAATGTTTTCTTCGCGCTCAACGGCCAACACTATGCCAACTTGGCTGACGCCCAGAAAGCGGGCGCACCAACCCTGAATATCGGTCTGTTCATCAACGCGATCATCCAGTTTTTGATTGTCAGCTTTGCCGTGTTCTGGGTGGTCAAGGCCCTGACAAAGTTGAACATCAGGCAGGACGCCGTACCGCCCCCTCCCAAATCCGAGATTCTCCTCGGCGAGATCAGAGACCTGCTCAAAGCCCGGCCGTAAAGCCGGTCGGGTGACTCCTCAAGCCACCCGCTGCTTCTCGGTCCTAGTGAACGGAAAGCGGCAGCATCTCGTGCTGCACGACGGCTGCGACCGCGACATCCCAGTCGCCCGCGACGGCCATTGGCGTCCCGTCGGCGGCGTGGATCGCGAACCCTTGCACCCCGTTCACCATCACCGGTTTGACGTAGGCGATGTGGGACACACCGAGCGCTGCGAGCTGCTGTTCCGATAGATGCCGGACATCGAATGCGGCCGCCTCGTTGACAGGAGTGGGCGCGGCATCCGGTCGATCACGTGAGTCGATATTCATCGGTCCTGTACTCCTTTCTTTTGCGACAGCCTCTCTGAAGCACTGTCGACACCTGTCTCAATGCGGGCCCACTGGCACCCGCTCTTGCTCAACTTTCCGCGTTGCTCTCCACCACGGTTCCCAGTTCCGCGCCATTCTGACGCAGCGGTGTTCCGGCGGTATTGCGCGTGATCGGGATGGTCTTCACGCGCACCTCGGGTTGCGGCTTAGCTAAGTCGATATGCAGCAATCCGTTATCCAACCAAGCACCCCGAACCTCGATTCCCTCAGCCAGCACGAATGACCGTTGGAACTGCCGCGCCGCGATTCCACGATGCAGGAAAACGCGCCCCTGGCTGTCGTCGGTCTGCCGTCCCCTGATGACCAATTGATTGTCTTCCTGGGTAATCTGCAGATCGTCCATGGTGAACCCGGCGACCGCGAGACTGATGCGAAGGCCGGTTGGACTGATCTGCTCGATGTTGTACGGCGGATATCCATCCGATGACGTTTTGGATGCACGCTCAAGCATCTGCTCAAGGTGATCGAAGCCGAGAAATAGCGGCGAGGTAAACATACGGGTCGTCACGGCCCCCTCCTACGAGCGAAGCGAACACCGGAACCCTCATTGGCATCCCGGCCGCGGAACATCTTGGCACCCGCGCCCGTACTTGCAAGGGGGGTATCATAATCGACAGGAAATCCTATCGACGCGACGTTGATTGGCGGCGACCGCACCGCTAAATCCAGCCAGACAATGAGCACAGACACCAATTCAACGACGATCGAGACGCTGCCGATCCTGATCGCACCCAGTCAGATCCTGAAAACCCGCGCTCGTGCCGTGAAGCCGGGTGACGGTGACCTCGTACGTGAACTGATCCCCCGCATGTTCGCCACGATGTACCAGGCACCCGGCATCGGGTTGGCCGCACCACAGATCAGCCAAAGCCTGCGCCTGGTCGTGATCGATCTGATGCCGAGCGACAAGAAGCAGCCCTACAGCCTGATAAACCCGGAAGTCGTCGCGGCCAGTGAGGAACTGTCCACGCGGGAGGAAGGTTGCCTGTCGCTTCCGGGCCAGTTCGCCGACATCACCCGCCCGGCCCGGGTCAAGGTCCGCTATCTGGACGAGACCGGCGCCAGGCGCGAAATGGAAGCCGACGGCCTGCTGGCCGCCTGCGTGCAGCATGAAATCGACCACCTGGACGGTATTCTGTTCGTCGATCACCTGTCCGCGCTCAAGCGCAACATGATCATGCGACGTCTAGCCAAGGAACAGCGCCAGAAGCTGGACGAGCGGAAGAGATAACTCCATGCGCATCGCCTTCATGGGCAGTCCGGACTTCGCCGTTCCAGCCTTGCGGGCACTCCATCAGGCGGGCCACACCATCACGGCGGTCTACTGCCAGCCCGCCAGACCGGCCGGGCGAGGCCACGCCGTACGCCGATGCCCGGTACACGTAGCGGCGGAGGAACTGGGACTGCCGGTCCGAACCCCAGCGCGCCTGCGTAGCGACCCAAGCGCACAAGCCGAATTCGCCGCACTCAATCTGGATGCGGCCGTGGTCGCGGCGTACGGCTTGATCCTGCCCCAGGCGATGCTGGACACACCAAGGCGCGGCTGCCTGAACATTCATGCGAGCCTGTTGCCGCGATGGCGAGGCGCGGCGCCGATCCAGGCGTCCATCCTGGCCGGCGACGATGAAACCGGCATCACGATCATGCAGATGGAAGCTGGTCTTGATACCGGCCCGATGTTGCTGCGGCAGAGCGTGCCGATCACCCACGAAACCACGACCGCACGCCTCCACGACACACTGGCAGCGATCGGCGCCCGTCTGATCCTGGATGCGCTGGCTTCCTCGCCGCCGCCCTTACCTCAGACCGAGGCCGACGCGACCTACGCACCCAAGCTTACCCGCGAGGATGGCCGCATCGACTGGAGCAAGTCAGCCCAATCCATCGGCCGCCAGGTACGTGCGTTCGACCCATGGCCCGGCACGTTCACCACCCTCGCCGGCGCCCCGCTGAAAATCCTGGCCGCCAAGCCCGTTGATGGCACCGGCGCGCCGGGAACCGTCATCGACAACGCACTGGCCATTGCCTGCGGCAGCCAGGCGATCCGGCTGACCAGAGTTCAGCTCCCCGGTCGCGGCGCCCTCGACGCCGAAGCGTTCCTGCGAGGCCACCCGGTACCACCGGGCACCGTGCTAGGGCGATGACACGCTGGGCCTTGCTGCTTGAATATGACGGCACCCCATTCGTCGGTTGGCAACGCCAGGTCAACGGTTTGTCCGTCCAGGAGGTGCTTGAGCAAGCCGCCTCCCACCTGAATGCAGGCCAGCCGGTCGCCAGCATCGTCGCCGGCCGCACCGACGCCGGCGTCCACGCAGAAGGGCAGGTCGCGCACATCGACCTGCCCGACGGCCACGGGGCCAGGGCGATCCGGGATGCCCTGAATTTCCACATGAAGCCGCATCCCGTGGTCGTGCTGACCGCGGTAGCGGTGCCCACAGACTGGAATGCACGCTTCTCCGCGAACCGCCGAGCCTATCGCTATCGCATTCTCAACCGTCGCAGCCGGCCGGCCCTGCTGGCCGATCGGGTCTGGCACGTCCCCGGCCCGCTCGATGCCTCCTTGATGCACGCGGCAGCCCAGTGCCTGCTCGGCCGGCACGATTTCACGTCCTTCCGCGCCGCCTCCTGCCAGGCCAAATCGCCCGTTCGCACGCTGGACCGCCTGGACGTCACCCGGTTCGGCGACATCATTGAAGTCGTGACGGAGGCCCGGAGCTTCCTCCATCATCAGGTGCGCAACTTCGTCGGCACCCTCAAGCTTGTCGGCGAAGGCCGATTGCCCATCGAGCGCGTCACCGCCGCCTTGGAGGCCAGGAACCGTGCGGCAGCCGGCCCCACGGCACCAGCCGACGGCCTGACCTTGATCGCCGTCGGCTACGCGGACAATCCGTTCAGCGATCAGGGCGTGACCAGCACCGCCAGCGACGCCAGAATGATCCCAATCGACTGATCGAGCACGACAAGCGAAACCGCGGTCAACGACCCCACCGCGAAGGCCAGCCGCGTCGCATACCACTCAAGCCAGAGCGCCCAGCCGATGGTGATCAATTCGCAGGCTTGATCGACGATCGGCGGCGCCCCGAGCATGCCGGGAATGCCGCCGACAACGACCAGTACGCCCTCGATGACATTGCACCAGTTCCAGACCGCGATAAATCGGCCCCACTGCTCCCCTCGCCCGATCAGCGGTGCCAGCCGATGGGTTGCTTCCACGAACACCAGCCAGCCGACGACGAAAACGATCACCTCCCGCATGGCGAGATGCGCCGCGCCGGCCGGCACACCGGTATCAGCCCAGGACATCAGCAATCGGGTCATGACCGATGGCAAACACAGCGGGATCGACCAGAAGCTGCGGATGATGGTTTTCCGATCGCCTGGAACCAGCACGACGCCGTCGGCACGGCCGCGTGCCAACCGCAGGGCGGCATAAAGCCCCGAAGTGACCGCTGAAACCGAACTCATCCGAGCTCGCCGGCCAGCAACCGCGGCCCCATCACGGCCACGACTGTCCCGAGGTTCACCAGGAAGACGAGGATCACAGCACGAAAATTCGACAACGCCAGAGCCTTGCGCGCCAGAAACCAGTGCAGCCACAAACCGTATGCGCCAAGGCAGCCCACCAGCATGAGGCTTGCCGCTGACTCGCTCATCCCCGCGCTGATGGCCACGCTCAGCGGCACCATGACCAGACAGGCCAGGACCGGCAGGATCCACTCACACCAATTGAACGCCGTGGCGAACCGCACCCAGGCATCTCCTCGCTTCCAAAATCGCGCCAGCTCATACGAAAGAACGGCGGGCGTCAGCAGAGCGCAGAGAGTCATTGCGAAGTCGGTCAGCGCACGTCTCGGCCCATCGCTGAACAAGGCCAGGGCCGCGCCAACCAAAGGAAACGCGACCAGGGGTGCCAGGCTGGACAGGAACGCCTGCGGGCTTGACCCGAAACAGGCGATACCATCCGCCCGCCCGCGTGCGATCCGCAATATCCCCAGCAGGATGCTCTGTCGCTGAGCCACACCGCGGCTCATACCAGGAAGGCCGCGATGATGTCCCGATAGATCCGCGCCAGATCGCGCAATTCAGCCACCGGCACGCGTTCATCCGTCTGGTGCATCGTCGCGCCAACCAGCCCGAACTCGGCGACGGGACAGTAATTCGCGATGAAGCGGGCATCCGATGTGCCGCCGCCGGTATCCAGCTTTGGATCGATGCCGGTCGCGCCCTTGATCGCGTTCCGAAGAATGTCGACCAGAGGCCCCGGCTTGGTGACGAACGATTCGCCGCTGATCGATGCATCGAGGTCGAACCGCTCCGCATAGCGCGCCAGGGTGGCGCGAACCCAGGCGGTCAGCGAAGCGCCGCTGTGCCCATCGTTGAAGCGGATGTTCAATGCGGCCCGAGCCGAGGCGGGTATGACGTTCGTCGCGTTATTCCCGACATCGATACTGGTCACCTGCAGTGTCGATGGCTCAAACCAATCGGTACCTGCGTCCACGGGCGCCGAGGTCAGTGCGTCCAGCGCCTGGATCAGCCTGTGGACGGGGTTGTCGGCGCGGTGCGGGTAGGCGACGTGGCCTTGCGTGCCATGCACCTCGATCTTCATGTTGACGCTGCCGCGTCGCCCGATTTTGACCATATCGCCCAGCTTAACCGGGCAGGTTGGCTCTCCGACCAGGCAGAAATCAGGCACCTGACCGTTCGCCCGCATCCACTCCACCACCTTCACGGTGCCATCGACCGCGGGTCCTTCCTCATCGCCGGTGATCAGGAAACTGATCGAACCTTTGGGCGTGCCATGGGCCAGATGCTGCGCGACGCCGGAGACGAACGCGGCAATCGCGCCCTTCATGTCGCAGGCACCGCGCCCATACAGCACGCCATCCCGCACCTCGCCGCCGAACGGATCGGTGCGCCAGTTCGCAGCCCCAACCGGGACCACGTCCGTATGGCCAGCGAAACAGATATGCGGCCCCTCGGTGCCAAGACGCGCGAAGACATTCTCGATCTCGCCAAAGCGCAGCCGATGGATTGTGAAACCCATGCGGCCGAGCATGTCGGACAGAGCGTCTTGCGCGCCGGCATCGGCTGGCGTCACCGAGGCACAGCGGATCAGCGACTGTGCCAGCGGCAGTGGATCAGTGAGATCGCTCAATCGCGCAACAACTCATTGATGGAGGTTTTCGCGCGGGTCTGGGCATCCACGATCTTCACGATCACCGCGCAATAGAGCGACGGACCCGGCGACCCATCCGGCAACGGCTTGCCTGGCAAGGAGCCTGGGACGACCACCGAATAGGCCGGCACCCGTCCGATGTGGATTTCGCCGGTGGCCCGGTCGATGATCTTCGTCGAAGCGCCGAGGAACACACCCATCGACAACACGCTGCCGCGCTCCACGACCACGCCTTCCGCCACTTCTGAGCGGGCACCCACGAAGCAATCATCTTCGATGATCACCGGATTGGCCTGCAGCGGCTCCAGCACGCCGCCGATCCCGACACCACCGGAAAGGTGGCAATTGGCACCGATCTGCGCGCAACTCCCGACCGTCGCCCAGGTATCGACCATCGTGTTGCGGCCGACCCAGGCGCCGACATTGACGAAGCTGGGCATCAGCACGGCGCCGGGCGCGATGAATGCGGAACGACGGACCACGGCGCCCGGCACCGCGCGGAATCCCGCCTCCTTGAAACGGTTTTCGCCCCATCCGGCGAACTTCATGGGAACCTTGTCCCAAACCGGGGCCCCACCCGGGCCTTCCATCGGCCCCGAATCGGTCAGGCGGAAGGACATCAGCACCGCCTTCTTCAGCCACTGATTGACCTGCCAACCGGCGTCGCCCTTCTCCGCGACCCGCACCTCGCCTCTGTCCAGAGCATCGAGCGCGGCCTCCACCGCATCCCGAGCCTCACCCTTGGTGGATGAAGACAGAGTTTCCCGGCGTTCCCAAAGATCCTCGATCGGTTGCTGCAGGCTATGCTGAGACATCACTTGGCCATTTTTCCTGGTTGAAGCGGCCGGACGATGCGCAGCGTGCTCCCTCCTGTCAACGCGGCATTATTCGCATCATGCAGATCGCCCCATCGGGCGCCTGACCGTCAGCGATAATAGCCAGGGTTGGGATAGTACACCGGCGGTGGGGCATAGTAGCCATAGGAAGGCACGACCACGACGGGAGGGGAATAGTGATGCTCCCGCCACTCGTGTTCGCGCCATTCGTGTTCCCGCCAGCTCTCCCGCTCATGCCGCTCATGCCGGTGCCAATCATCATCGGCGAATGCCGGCGCCACCGCCCCAAGCACGATTGAGGCACACAGCGCTGTCAAAGCCAGACCACGAATTCGCATGAAAGCCTCCTTTCGACGACCGACCGGGCGCCGCAATTCAGCTTCTCCTCATGAGAAATGA
>JARLIN010000237.1 GCA_031291715.1 Rhodopila sp.
GCGCGATTTGCATCGCGTTGACTGAGGGCCTGGACAATCGCCAAGTGTTCCTGGAAGACGCCGGATAGACCCTCAGGAGGGGCTAGCAACGTAATTCCGTGAGCATGCATGCCGATCGAGATGTGCTCCCTGAGGGCCATCTTCGATTCGAGGAAGTAGTGGTTGTTGGTTGCCTTGGCGATCGCGGCGTGAAAGGAAAAATCGGCATCGTCGTGGTGCCGGTGGGCGAGGGTGGCATCGCGCATAAGCTCGACTGCCGATTCGATGGACGCAAGCGCCGGCTGGTTCCAGCGCAGAGCAGCCTGGTAGGCCTGCTCGGGCTCGATCGTCAGGCGGAACTCGTAACAGCGCTGGATGTCGGCGATGGTCTCGACCGGAGCGAAGCCGAGTGCCGGCTGCCGCACGGCTGACGGCGCGACTCCGGGGCATACGAAGCTGCCGGCCCCTCGACGCGAGAAAATCAGATTCTCCTCGCGCAGCTGCTGCAGCGCCTCGCGCACCACTGGGCGCGAGACAAGGAATTGCGCCGCCAGCTGATGCTCGCTCGGCAACCGTTCATCAGGCCTTATCTCGCCGGCGAGAATCTGGCGGTGCAGGGACTGATAGACGCGATCCGGCAAGAGGCGCCGCACGGCAGGGGCTGGCGAATTGCCAGCAACCCCAGGCTGAGACCGCTCCGCCCCATCCTCGCGCGTCATTTCCGCTCCATCGCGCACGATTTTCGATCCTCCGACGGGTTCCTTCCCCGAAATAGTGCCGCACGGGCCGCGGCGCCAGCGCTTCCGGCGCAACGGACCGGCGCCCTGCTGGTCCGCAGAGGTAAGGATAGCGGCGTCACTTGTAAAGTTGTCATGCCAAAGCCGATCGCCGCAGCCCGCATTCCCTCGGAAATCTGCGCGGACCCGTGTGGCGACGTGGATATTTTAGGATGCGTTTGGATATACATCTTGACAACAAATCCGGGAGGAGCCTATGCCGCGCCACCTAGTTTGGGATGGAACGCCGTAGCCGGCTCACACCGGCAGCGGGAAGTGGAGCGCACAATGCCGCCCGCCCTGTGCCTGCTTGCCGACGATCTGACCGGGGCGCTAGATTCCGCCGCCTGGTTTGCCTCGCTTGCAGCGCCGGTGCAGGTCGTCTGGCAGTCGCGGCTGTATTCTGGGGCAATTGCCGTCGACGCCGGCACCCGCGAAATGGCTGCCGCCGCCGCCGGCCAGCAGGTTGCAACCCTGGTCGCTGCCTTTCCTCCGGCGCCAGGGGGCTGCCACTTCCTCAAGCTCGACAGTCTGCTGCGCGGCCACGCAGCCACCGAGATCGCCGCCTGGCATGCTGTTCGGCCGTTCGACCACTGCGTCCTGGCCCCGGCCTTTCCCCGCCAGGGGCGGGTGACGCGGGGCGGCGGGCAGTACTGGCACGATGGGGCGGCCTGGGTTCCCACGGCCTGCGACCTGGTGCGCGCGGTCGAGACCGCGGGCTTCGCGCCGACTCTCTGTCACCCAGGCGAAGCGGCCCCGGACGGCATGAGCCTGTGGGATGCGGAAACCGACGACGACCTGCGCGCGATCGTGGCAGCGGGCCGCGGGCTGGCTGGCGAGGTACTGTGGTGCGGGTGTGGTGGGCTGGCCGGCGCTCTCGCCGACACGCTGACAGGGCGCCACCAACCGTTGCTCGACGCCCTGCTGCCTGACGCCAGCCCCTGGTTTGTGCCGGTGGCGCGACCAGTGCTGGGCCTGTTCGGAACGGACCATCCCGTGACCGTGCGCCAGATCGCCGCCTGCGATGCACGGCTGCTCGTGTCGGCGGACGGCACGGCAGAGGCCGTGGCGCGGGTGGCCGCCCGGTTGCGGACCGCGGGCCTTGCCCTGGTGCGCCCCGCGCTGCCGGATGGTCTGTCTCGGCGTGAGGCGGCGCAGCGCATCGATATGCTGTTCGCCGACCTCATCGCGCGCCTGGCCCCGCCCGCCACCCTGGTGGTCTCCGGTGGCGAGACCCTGCGCGCCGTCTGCCGCGCCCTCGGCGCCGACCATCTCGATCTGATCGGCCAGATCGTTCCCGGCATTCCCCTCTCCATCCTGCGCGGGGGACTTTGGGATGGCGTCGGCGTCGTCTCCAAATCCGGCGCCTTCGGAACGCCGGATACCCTCGCGCAGCTCTTCGCGAACGTTCCCCCCCCGGCAGAAGGCAGCGATTCATGACGCCGCAACTCGCTATCACTATGGGCGATCCGGCTGGGGTCGGCCCGGAGATCATCCTCAAAGCCTGCAAGAAATTGGAAGGCGAACTGCGCGGCGGCCGGCTGCGTCTGCTCGTGATCGGCTCTAACGTCGTGCTGCGCGAAACGCGCGCTGCGCTCGGTCTCGACCTCGAGATCCCCGAGGTGGGCGAGGACAACAGCGAATGGCCGGCGCTGGCGGCGCTGCAGGCGTGTCCCGAAGCCGAGCCGATCCGCCCCGGGGTGCTCTCGGCGACCGGTGGGCATTTCGCCTTCAAGGCGGTGGAGGCGGCCGTGCGCCTCGCCCAGGCCGGGCGCGTGCTCGGCCTCGTCACCGCGCCGCTCAACAAGGAAGCGCTCAACAAGGCTGGCCACCACTACGCCGGCCACACCGACATGCTCGCCAAGCTGACCGGCGCCTCTGGTTCCGTGATGATGCTGGCGCACGGCAACATGCGTGTCAGTCACGTCAGTACGCATGTCGCGCTGGCCGACGTGCCAAGGAAGCTCACACCCGAGCGACTGCGTTACGTCATCGAAGTGACCGAGCAGGCGCTCGCCGGCCTTGGGCTCGCACGCCGGCGCATCGCCGTCGCGGCGCTCAACCCACATGCCGGCGAGGGCGGGCTGTTCGGGCGCGAGGATATAGACGTCTCCGCCCCGGTCATCGCGGCCTGCCACGCAGCCGGCTTCGATGTGGTCGGTCCGGTGCCGGGCGACACCGTCTTCGTCAAGCTGCGCGCGGGACAGTTCGACGCGGTGATCGCGATGTACCACGACCAGGGGCACATCCCGGTGAAGATCCTCGGCTTCAACATCGACGAAAAGACCGGCAAGTGGCTGGCCCTGTCGGGCGTCAACATCACGCTGGGCCTGCCGATCATTCGCACCTCGGTCGACCACGGGACCGCCTTCGATATCGCGGGCAAGGGCATCGCCGACGAGAACAGCCTGATCGAAGCGATCGACTACGCCCTCAAGCTCTCTTCCGCCCGTTCCCGCACCTGAAAGAAGCCATCTGATGACCTGTGATCTAACCACGCCGATCGACCTGCTGTTTCCTCAGCGCATCAGCTTCGGGCCGGGCGCGGCGGCGGAGGTTGCCCGCTGGGCAGAGAGTCGCGGCCTGCGGCGCCCGCTGGTCGTGGCCGATCCCGTCAACGTCGCGCGCCTCGATCGGTTGGGCTTTGCGCCGGGTGTCGCCTGCTACAGCGGCTTTCCGCCTGAGCCGGATGCCGTGGCGCTCGATCACCTGCTGGCAGCAGTGCGCGCCGCCGAGCCGGACCTTATCATCGGCTTCGGCGGCGGCTCAGCGATGGATCTCGCCAAGCTCGCCGCGGTGCTGCCCGACAGCGGGCAGTCCTTTACCGCGGTGGTTGGCGCGGGGAAGGTGGTCCGCCGCCGCACCGCCCTGGTACAGGTGCCGACCACGGCCGGCACCGGCAGCGAAGTGGGCACGCGCGCCCTCATCACCGACCCCGCCACCCTGAACAAGCTTGCCGTGCAGAGTGCCCACATGCTTGCCGACTTCGCCGCGATCGATCCCGATCTGATGGCGAGCATGCCGCGCGCGGTGACGGTGGCAACTGGCGTCGATGCCCTCGCCCATTGCATCGAGTGCTACACCAACAGGAACGCCCACCCGATCATCGATCTCTACGTGCTGGAAGGCATCCGCCTGGTCGGACGCCTGTTGCCGCGGGCGGCCGACGATGGAGCCGACCGCGAGGCCCGGGCCGGCATGGCGCTGGCAGCGCTCTATGGCGGCTTCGGTCTCGGGCCGGTCAACACCGCGGCCGGCCACGCAGTCGCCTATCCGCTCGGCTCGCGCCACCACATCCCCCACGGCGCGGCCAACGCGCTGATCTTCCCGCACGTGCTGGCCTTCAACGCGTCGGCGGTGCCAGAGCGCACCGCGGCGATCCTGCAGGCGCTTGGCCTGCCGGTTTCCGCCGAGCCACAGGAAGTATTCGCCGCGGCCCAGCGCTGGTGCGTGGACCTCGGCTGCAAGATGCGCCTCTCCGAGTTCGGTGTGCCGGCAGACGACCTGCCCGCCATGGCCCGCGAAGCCCACGCCATTCGCCGCCTGCTAGACAACAACCCGCGCGAACTCTCCGAGCAGGACATCCTCGCAATGTACCGCGCCGCCTACTGACGTGCCGACCGTCGCCCGCCCTGGTGGCGGGCGAATCCCGAGGGACACCAAGAGGTCCGAGAGTGTCACATGGCCGAGATATTCAATCCGATCAGCCAAGTCCTGCAGACACGGACCGCAACGCGCAGCTCCGTTCGCTGGATCGTCGCCTCACTAATGTGGCTTGCCATCGCCATCAACTACATCGACCGCACGGTGCTCTCGGCCGCCGCTCCGCACCTGATCCGTGATCTGCAGATTCCTGTCGACCTAATGGGCGTGATCATGTCGGCCTTCTTCTGGTCGTACGCGCTGCTGCAGATTCCCGCCGGCTGGTTTGCCGATCGTTTTGGGCACAAGCTGGGCCTCGGGCTCTCCGTTGCCTGGTGGTCGGTTGCCACCTCCGCAACGGGCCTTGCCACCGGCTTCTTCTCGCTGTTCGGCCTGCGCATCGCTCTCGGGGTGGGTGAGGCCGGAGCTTATCCTTCCAACGCCGGCATCGCCTCGAAATGGTTCCCCGATCGCGAGCGCGGGACGGTCGCTGGTCTGTTCGATTCTGCCTCGAAGTTCGGCGGTGCGGTCGCCATGCCGCTGATCGTCTGGCTAATCATGCTGTTCGACTGGCGCATCACCTTCCTCATCATCGGCGCCACAGGCGTCGTCTGGACCATAGTGTGGTGGTGGTTCTACGCGGAGACGCCCGAGCAGCACCCCCACGCCAATGCCGCCGAAGTGGCCTACATCCGCGACGGCCAAGCCACCAAGCACGGTACCGACCACGTCATCCCGATGCACTGGTACGAGTTACTGCGATATCGGAACATCATCGCGATGTGTTTGGGCTTCTTCACCATCAACTACATTTCCTACTTCTTCATCACTTGGCTACCGACCTACCTCGTCAAGCAGGAAGGCATGGACATGCTGACGATGGGCTTCGTCGCGGCGCTGCCGCTGTTGTGCGGACTGATCGCCGAAATCGTCTCGGGATGGCTTTCGGACCGCATCGTCGCATCGGGCCGCTTTTCGCGAACTGCGGTGCGCAAGATGTTCCTCATCGGCGGTCTTACCTTGGCGCTGTGCATCGGTATCGCCCCCTTTACCTCGTCGGTGGTCTTGACCGTGCTGCTGCTCTGCGTCGCCAAGGCTGGCACCACCACTGCCGCATCGCAGGTGTGGGCCTTGCCCGGCGATGTCGCACCGATGAACATGGCGGGCGTCATCGCCGGCCTGCAGAACATGGTCTCCAACTTTGGCGGCGTGATCGGTCCCATCGTCACCGGCTTTATCGTCGCGCAGACGGGCTCGTTCACCATCGCGCTGCTGTTCTCGGCCTTCATGGGCTTCCTAGGCATCCTGAATTACGCGTTCCTCCTCGGGCGGGTGGAGCCGATCAAGGTTGCGGACTGAAACTACCCAAAAAGAATCAGGAGGAAATTATGGTCGAAGTCGATCTTCTTATCCGCAGCGGAACCATTGTAGATCCCGCGCGGAACGTCGAGGCGCCCGGAGATGTGGTGATCCTTGGCAACCGCATTGTCGTGCCTCCCGACGGTGCGGTGGTCCGCGCCGCTCGCGTCATCGAGGCTGAGGGCTGCCTCGTCACTCCCGGACTGATTGACCATCACGCCCATGTATTCGGGGGCGGGACCGCACTGAGCGTCCTGCCCGACCTTATGCTACCGATGGGAGTCACCACGGTTGTCGATGCCGGTAGCTCCGGCATCGACGCCTTCGAGGTCTTCCGCCGCGTCAGTGTCGAGGGCAGCCGGGTTCGCGTGCTCTGCCAGCTCAATGTCTCCTCGGCGGGGCAGATCACCGAGGCGCATCCCGAGAGTCTCGACCCCGCTCATTTCGAGCGGAGACGGATCGCTGCTCTGGCGGCACGCTATCCCGAGCTGATCCGCGGGTTGAAAATTCGTTGCGGCGCCGAGGTCGTGGGCCGCTTCGGACTGGAGCCGCTGCGGGCGGCGCTTGAGGTGGCCGAGGAGGTCGGACTGCCGTTGGTGGTGCACACCACCAATCCACCTTGCGACATGGACGAACTCGCCGCGATGCTGCGTCCTGGCGACGTGCTCTGCCATTGTTTTCACGGCAAGGGGAGCACGATGATCAACGCTGAAGGTCATGCGAAGCCGAAGGTTCGCGAGGCGCGTGCACGCGGGGTCCTCTTCGATACTGCCGACGCCCGCACCAATCATTCCTACCCCGTCATCCGTGCCGCTCTGGCCGACGGCTTTCGCCCGGACATCATCAGTACCGATCTCACGATCAGTTCGCTGTTCGGCAACATGGTCTTTGGTCTGCCGGTTGTGCTGTCGCGCTATCTCGAGCACGGAATGACTCTCGCTGAGGTGGTGGGTGCCGCGACAGCGGCGCCGGCCCGAGCACTCGGTCTGGGCGGCACCCTCGGCACGCTGGGCGAAGGGGCGGCGGCTGATGTTGCCGTCTTTGCTCTGCGCGAGCGAGCTATCCGCATGACCAACCTTGCCGGGGAGGAAATGACGGTTCGCCACCACCTCGTGCCCCAGATGACGGTTTCAGGGGGCGAGATCGTCTATCGCCAGGTGGACTTCCTGTAGAGCCAATGTCGGACGGCAGGCGGCCGTTCCGCAAAAAAAGACGGAAAAGGAAATGGACCAGAAGATTGCCCATAAACGATGGATACGCATCATTCCTCCGGTGATGCTTATCTACATCTTCGCTTTCATGGACCGCATGAACTTCGGTTTCGCCATGGCGGGTGGGATGAACGAGTCCCTCGACATCACCGCCTCGACGGCCGGCCTGGCGGCGGGCGTGTTCTTCTTCGGCTATCTTGTTCTGCAGATTCCCGGTGGGCATATCTCTGAAAAGGGGCACGCCAAGAAGTTCATTGCCCTGACGATCCTGTGCTGGGGCGGGCTTTCCATCGCGACCGGCTTTGTCACTTCTGCTACCCAGCTTCTCACACTGCGTTTTCTGCTCGGCGTGGCGGAAGGCGGCGTATGGCCCGCGATATTGGTCATTATCAGCAAGTGGTTCCCCGCCGAGGAGCGGGCACGGGCGAACGCGCTGTTCATCATGAACATCAATATCGCCCTGCTGATCACAGGGCCAGTCTCGGGCTGGATCATCCAGAACTACGGATGGCGGAACGTCTTCGTCGTCGAGGGACTTATCTCAGTCCTGCTGATCCTGGTCTGGTGGCCTCTGGTCGACGAGAGCCCCGCGCAGGCCAAATGGATTTCTGCTGCGGAGCGCGACTACATCAACACCCGCGTCGCCGCCCAGGAGAGAAACGTCCGCGCGGGAGGTGCTCCGGCTTCCTACGGGGCGTTGTTCACGAACTCCAACTTCTGGAGGCTGACGCTGTTCTACCTGTTCTTCCAGGTGGGAGATTGCGGCTTCATGATGTGGCTGCCTACCATTCTGAAAAATCTGACCCGGGAAGGTATGACATTGGTCGGACTGTTGTCCGCCGTTCCGTTCTTGGCGGCCATGGCCGGGCTCTATCTCATCGCCTACTATTCTGACAAGTCGGGCAAGCGGAGAATTTTCCTTGCTATTCCCGCCATCTGCTTTGCCGCAGCCTTCATCCTGTCGGTGCAGACGCGGGAGATCGCCATGCTGTCCTTCGCATTCCTGGTGATCTGCGGCCTGTTCCACAACGCCTACAACGGGGTCTTCTGGACTCTGCCGCCCAAGCTGTTCACCCGCGACGTGTGCGGGGGTGCGACCGGCTTTATCAATGGTATCGGCAACCTGGGCGGATTCATCGGCCCGTACCTCGTGGGCTGGATCATCACGCGATACGGCGACATGTCGTACGCGATCTATGCGCTGTCAGGCTTCCTGCTAGCGGCCTTTCTGCTCGCTGTCACCAGCCCGCGCAGAATCGACGACGACGCACCGCAGACGGCCAGCGGCAGCGTGACTACACCAAAAGAGAGGCTGGTATGAGAGATTGCTGCCCTGGCGAGGATGTTTTGTTACTGCATAAGATCTTCTGCCCCAGGTTTTGAAATTCGGCCGGGCGGCGCAGCGCTCGCCATCCCGGTTCAGCATAGGAGAGAAAAATGAGCGACAAATTCCGTGGTGTCTGCTGTGCCGCATCCACCCCCGTCCGCGAAGATCTCAGTGTCGACCTCGACAAGCTTGCAGGCCATTGCAAAAGGCTTCTAGAGGATGGCTGCCATGGGATCGCCCTGCTTGGGTCGACGGGCGAGGCCAACTCTTTTTCCATGGCCGAACGGATGTCGATCCTCGATGGTGTGGTGAGGGCTGGAGTTCCCGCCGAGCGCCTACTGCCCGGAACGGGCGTGTGCGCTCTGCCCGATACCATTGCATTGACGAAACACGCCCTCTCGCTCGGCGTGACGCGCGTCGTCATGCTTCCGCCATTCTACTACAAAACGCTCTCCGACCAGGCGCTGATCGATTCCTACAGCCACGTCTTCGATCATGTGGCCGATAGCCGACTGAAGGTAATCCTCTATCACATTCCTCCAATCTCGCAGATCGCCATCACCGATGGCGTCATCGAGGGACTGCTCAAGAAGTACGCCACCACCGTCGCCGGCGTGAAGGATTCCAGTGGCGACTTCGAGCACATGAAGGGCCTGGCGCAACATTTCCCGCAACTCTCAATCCTCGCCGGGGCGGACCCGATGATGAAGCCGCTGCTGGAAGTGGGTGGCGCGGGCTGCATCACCGCGACCTCCAACATCGCCGCGCGTTACCTGCGCACGGTCTTTGACGGCTTTGCCAAGCCGGATGCCAAGGATGCAGTGGAAAAGGCGCAGGCCTGCATCTTGGCCCAGCGTACCATCAGCAACCACTTCACCCAAATTCCAACGATCAAGGCGATGGTCGGCTATCGCTACGGCGACGCAAGCTGGGGCCGGGTGCGCCATCCCTTCATCGCGCTCACCGAGGCGCAGCGTCTCGAGCTCGGTGCGTTGCTGGGCGATCCTGCTGCGGGATTCGTCAAGGCTCGAAAGTAACGGTCTCTGGTGTTGGGCGGGGTCGGCGTTTCTGGCTCCGCCTCCCCGGATCCTTCCCCAAATGAAACACGGATGGATACAATGACGACTGTGGTGAGCCTCGGCGGACCGCTGACAGATGCGGCGGTGGAGTTGCTGGAAAAGGCCGGCGTGAAGGTGGTTGCGACGGAGAGCTATCCTTCAAAGGCTGATGCCCTTCGCCTGGTGGGACGCGAGCAGCCGGAGGGCATTGTCGTCCGGCTCGTCGAAAAGGTCGACGAGGTACTGATGCGCGCGTCCCCGAAGCTGAAGGTCGTCGCCAAGCATGGCGCCGGCCTGGACGATATCGATCAGGAGGCGGCCAAACGGCTGGGCATTCGTGTTCTGGCCGCCGTGGGCTGCAACGCCCGCTCGGTTGCCGAGCATGCGCTCGCGTTGATGATGGCCCTGGCCAAGGATCTCAAGCGGCAAGATGCGCGTGTGCGCTGCGGCGAGTGGGACAAGAAGGTCTATCCCGGTTTCGAGCTTCAGGGGCGACGCGTCGGCCTGGTGGGGTTTGGCCAGATCGCGCGAATGCTTGGCGATCTTGCCAAGGCGGTGGGACTTTCCGTCGTTGCCTTCGATCCCTTCATGCCAGCGTCCGCCTTCGGCACGACAGATCATGTCACGGATCTCGCTGAATTGCTGCGGCAGAGCGATTTTGTCAGCCTGCACTGCCCGCTGACTCCGCAAACCCGCGGCCTGATCGGCGCACGCGAACTTTCCTTGATGGGCGGCAAGGCATACCTGATCAACACCGCGCGCGGCGAGGTGGTCAACGAGGCCGCGCTGCTAGAGGCGCTCAAGAGCAGGGTTATCGCGGGGGCAGGGCTCGACACCTTCTCCACCGAACCTCCGGGCACGGAAAACCCGCTCTGGGCGCTCGGCAATCTCATCGTCAGTCCGCACTGCGGCGGCGTTACCGCCGAGGCGCGCGGCCGTGTCTCGACGGTGACAGCCAGCAATGTCCTGGCGTGCATTCGCGGAGAGGTCGTGGATGAGCGGTACATCGCCTGCTGAACGGTTGAAGACTATAACGCCCAGGAACAACAAAATGCAAAGAGAAGACTTGGCGGCCCTGCGTCAGCATTGGCCGCTGCTACTCGCGGCAATGGCCGGGTGGGGACTTGACGGATTTGACTTCACCCTCCTGATCTTTCTCATCCCCCATCTCGGGCAGGTGTTCAACGTGACCCTGCCGGAGATGGCCTTTGTGTTGACGGCGACCGGACTGGCCAAGGTCGTCGGCACCATCGCCTGGGGGGCCGCCTCCGACAAATACGGACGCAAGCTCCCCTTCATTGTTGCGGTGATCTGGTTCTCCTGCTTCTGCGGCCTGAGCGGCCTAGCCTGGGGCTATGTCTCCTTTCTCATATTCCGCATTTTCTTCGGCGTGGGCTTCGGTGGCGAGTGGAGCGCCTCTGCCGCCCTGTTGATGGAGACGCTGCCTGCGCCGGCGCGCCCGCTCGCCTCGGGCATCATGATGGCGGGCTACGAGGTCGGCTTCCTGCTGGCAGCACTGGTGTTCCGAGTCGTCTTCCCGCTGGTCGGCTGGCGATGGATGTTCGCGATCGGTGTGCTGCCTTCCATGCTTGCGGTGTTCATCGCCTCGCATGTGAAGGAGTCGCCCGTGTGGCTGGCAGGCCAGCATCGCCAGCAGGTGGTGGAGAAGCTCAAGATCACCCCGGCCGTGCTTCAGGGCTGGGCGTTCATGGCGTTCATCAACTTCATGCTGTGGTCGATCTTCTCGCTCTATCCGACATTTTTGATCACGGTGCGCCATCTCACGCCCGCCGGAGTGTTCCCGTACGTGGCGACCTACTCGGTAGCCTCGATCATCGGCAAGCCGCTGGCCGGGCGGATGGTACAGCGTTTCGGCGAGAGGCCGACGCTGCTAGTCTACCTGCTGCTGACGATTCCCTCGACAATGCTCTACGTATTGGACGACAGCGCGATCGCCATGGTGGTTGGCGCAATTCTGATGGGACTGGTGGCCAACAGCATTTTCGGCATCACGCCGATGTATCTGTCGCGGCGCTTCCCGTCCGCGCGGCGGGGCATAGGAGTGGGCGTCGGGTACAGCATGACCGCGTTCAGCGTCGGCGCTCCCTACGTCATCGCGCTCGTTACGCCATCGTGGGGACTTTCGGGTGGGATGGCAGCTTTCATCATCGGCAGCGCCTTTGTGTCGATGGTCATCGCCGCCTTCAATACCGAGCGTTGGATTCCGGAGAACGAGGTGTCAGCCTGAAGTCTGCGCGACGCAGAGCGAACGGGCCAGTTTTATTGCGGGCTGACCTGTTTTGCGTCCGATAGACGAGTTTGGGGGCGGCTGTCCTTGAGGTGACCCAGGATCCAAAACAGCGTGGTGGTCCGAATAGGCTTGGTCTGGACTTCACCTACGCCGCCAATCTGTTCCCGATCGAGAGCCTCCGGCCTTGCCCCCTGGAATGCCCCCGGTATGAGGCAGAGTCCGTCAGCAGGAGACAAACAAATGAAGCATTTAAAGTTCACGCAGGAGTAGATTATTTGTCAATAATACCAACTGCCCACGATGACGACGCCCGAGGCCGGCTCGACACGCTCAATGTTGTAGCTCTTGCTGGTCGTCGTGGCCGGGAGCACGATGTCGGCGAACCGGGCCGATGAGGTCCACACGAAGTTCTACACGATGAACGTGTCGAGCTGCTGCCAGGCTTGCACCATCCAGTTGCGGTCCTGGTGGTGGCTGAACGGATTGCCGCCAGCCCAGTAGACCGGAGCGGGACGTTGAGTTGACACCGATCAACGTTCGTCTAGCCGAGTTTCCGCTTAACGAACACTGCCGTAAAGGATCCCTCATGCCGGTCAGCACCCTTGCCGAACTGGACGCGCTGGTCTCGCGAGTCAAAGCCGCACAGGCGATATATGCCACGTTCTCCCAGGCCCAGGTGGACGCGATCTTCCGCAGCGCCGCCCTGGCCGCCGCAGATGCGCGCATCGAGTTGGCCAAGATGGCGGTCGAGGAGACCGGCATGGGCGTGATGGAAGACAAGGTCATCAAGAACCACTTCGCATCCGAATATATCTACAACGCCTACAAGAATGAGCTCACCTGCGGCGTGCTGGAGGAAGACCGCGACGCCGGCACCATCACCATCGCCGAACCGGTGGGCGTGATCTGCGGCATCGTGCCGACCACCAACCCGACGTCGACCGCGATCTTCAAGGCGCTGATCTGCCTGAAGACGCGCAACGGCCTGGTGTTCTCGCCTCATCCGCGCGCCAGCCATTCCACCTGTGCCGCCGCGCGCCTGGTGCTGAAGGCCGCCGTAGCGGCCGGCGCGCCGGACGACATCATCGGCTGGATCGACACGCCGACGCTGGAGATGTCCAACGCGCTGATGCGCCATTCCGGCATCAACCTGATCCTGGCGACCGGCGGCCCGGGCATGGTGAAGGCGGCGTATTCCTCGGGCAAGCCGGCGATCGGCGTGGGCGCGGGCAACACTCCCGTGGTGATCGACGAATTCGCCGATATCAAGCGGGCGGTGGCGTCCATCCTGATGTCGAAGACGTTCGACAAC
>JARLIN010000238.1 GCA_031291715.1 Rhodopila sp.
GATATGCTGGGGCAGGCGGCTTCGTATGACACGGCGGTCGCTACGGCGCCGGGCGGCACGGGCGAGGGTTTCTATTCCATGACGCCGACGCTCTATGCTTATCCAGACGATCCGCGGCCTGAAGTTCG
This sequence comes from Rhodopila sp., assembly GCA_031291715.1. GTDB lineage: Bacteria > Pseudomonadota > Alphaproteobacteria > Acetobacterales > Acetobacteraceae > Rhodopila. Next base: position 129 of record JARLIN010000238.1, read on the forward strand.
CGATCTGATGGCCAGGTATCGTGCCCGATATGGAATCGATATGAACTATATCGGCCAGACAGGCGTGTCTGTAGCGCAGATCGCGTTGGAGGCGCTTCGGCGCGCAGGCCGGGACCTCACGGTCGATAGTCTGGTCACGGCGATGGAAAGCCTTCATTCGTTCACCGATATGTACGGCAACACCTACTCGTTTGGCCCACAGCAGCATCACGGTTCGACCAAAGCTTTTCTGGCGATTGTGAAGGACGGACGCTGGGTGCCGGTGGTGGACCAGCCACTGGCCTATTGAATGGCCAAGAACCGTCTCTTTTGCAACGACCGGTCGGTAGACTGACGATGCAGATTTCCTGATTGATGGAAGGCGCCCCGCCGGATGCGATCCCGGCGAGGGCGATCCACCGCCTCAAAGCGGGACATTGACGAAAGCCCTCAGCGCGTAACCGATGGCGAACGAAAGAGCCGCCGCACTCATCCCGATCGCCAGCATCTCCAAGCCCGACCGCGCCCATCCCGCCAGCGACCATCGGCTCTTCGCTGCGCCAATGGCAAAGAACACCAGGCCCGTCGCGACCACGCACCAGACGAGGCGGTATGCCAGCAGATAACTGACAAGCGGCACCAACCCGCACAGCACGAACGCGGCGGACGTGCTCAGCGCGGCCAGAAGGGGCGATTTCACGGCCGGAGACAGACCGTATTCTTCAACAGCCATCGTCCGCACCCATACGTCGTCGTCGGACGAAATGACCTCGACGATCCGCTCCAGTTCGGAGCCGGAGAAGCCTTTCAGGGCGAAGATCTGCCGGATCTCCTCGCGTTCACCGCTGGGTTCCAACGCAATGTGTTTTCGCTCGATGGCGAGCAGGCGCCGGTAATCGTCCACCTCGGCCTTTGTGCCGCTGTAGTTGCCGGCCCCCATCGCGAACCCGTCCGCGATCAGGTTGGCCAGGCCGAGCACGAGCACCACCGTTCCCGGCATGTCGGCGCCGACGATTCCGGCGACGATTGCGAAGGTCGTTATCGTCCCGTCGATGCCGCCATAGATCCAGTCGCGGAGGTAGTTGCCACGCGTGTCTTGGGCGAGGCGGGCCTGGATCTCTTCCCTGGTGTGGTTGTGCTCCAACCGCACCTGTGAGGCCGGGAGATTGCTGCTCATGACCGTCTGTCCGTTTGAAGCGGCGATCGTAGCCGTGGCCCGGTAATCAGGCGTTGATCCACGTCAAGGTCGGGTCCGGCATCGGGCCGGCCCCGACCGTTTCGCCTACTTCTTGTAATACTTACGGAATTCAGGCTTCCTCTTCTCCAGGAACGACGCCACGCCTTCCTTTGATTCATCGCTGTCGTAAAACAGCTTCAGCGCCTGCATGCCGAGCGCACCGATGCCGGCGATATTGTCGGAGTCGGCGTTGAAGGAGCGCTTGGCGATCGCGATGGCCGTCGGGCTGCGTTCCACGATCTCCCGGGCCCAGGCCTCCACTTCGGCGTCGAGCTGATCGTCCGGCACGACCTTGTTCACCAGCCCCATGGCGGCTGCCTCGTGCGCGGTGTAGCGCCGGCAGAGGTACCAGATCTCCCGCGCCTTCTTCTCGCCGACGCAGCGGGCGAGATAGGCGGTGCCGAAGCCCGGATCGACCGAACCCATCTTGGGGCCGACCTGGCCGAGCTGGGCGCTCTCGCCGGCGATGGTCAGGTCGCACAGGGTCGCCAGCACATTGCCGCCGCCGATGGCGTAGCCGCGGACCTTGGCGATCACAGGTTGGGGGACGCCGCGGATGATGTTGTGCAGCGCCTCCATTGGCAGGCCGACCGTGCCCTTGCCGTCGTAGCTGCCCTCATGTGCCGACTGGTCGCCGCCGGTGCAGAACGCCTTGGTGCCGGCGCCGGTCAGGATGATCACGCCGATGCTCTTGTTCCAGCCCGCGCGGTTGAAGGCATGGATCAGTTCATCACAGGTGATGCCGCGGAAGGCGTTGTACTTCTCCGGCCGGTTGATGGTGATGGTGGCGATACCGTCGCGCTCTTCATAGAGCAGGTCGGTGTACTTGTGTGCTTCGCTCATGATCTGTCCTTCCTCCTGTTCATGGACATACGCAAACGTCCTGGGCCCGGTCGCACGGCTTCGGCTTGACTTCGGGCTGCCCCGGGGTGAACATGCCAAACCGACCGATCACTCATTCAGTTACGGCGCAACCATACCGATGATCCTCACCGAAGAACAAGAGATGATCCGGGATACCGCCCGTGATTTCGCGCAGCACCATCTCGCGCCCCACACGGCGGAGTGGGAGCGAACCTCGACCTTCCCCCGCGATGCGCTGCGAGAGATGGGCAAACTCGGCTTCCTTGGCATGACGGTCCCCGCCGACTGGGGCGGCGCGGGGACCGATTACGTGTCGTATGCGCTGGCGATGGAGGAAATCGCGGCCGGCGACGCCGCCACTGCCTGTGTCATGAGCGGACACAACTCGGTCGGCTGCGGCCCGATCGTTGCGTATGGAACGGATGACCAGAAGGAACGCTACCTGCGGCCGATGGCGCGCGGTGAGTGCCTGAGCGCCTTCGCGCTGACGGAACCGTCCGGCGGATCGGATGCGGCGGCGCTGCGCACGCGGGCGGTGCGAAAGGGCGATGTTTATGTGCTGAGCGGGACCAAGCAGTACATCACGACCGGAAAAAACGCCGATGTTTGCCTGGTTTTTGCCAGCACCGACCCGACCAAGGGCAAGCGCGGCATCACCGCCTTCATCGTCGAGACGAGGACACCCGGCTACCGCGTTGGGCGCGTCGAGAAGAAGATGGGCCAGAACGCCTCGGACACCTGCGAGATTCATTTCGACGACCTGGAAGTGCCGGTGGCGAACCGTCTCGGCAACGAAGGGCAGGGGTACCGGATCGCGCTTTCCAACCTGGAAGGCGGGCGCATCGGCATCGCCGCGCAGGCGGTCGGCATTGCACGGGCGGCCTACGAACGCGCTCTGGCCTATGCGCAGGAGCGCAAGAGCTTCGGCAAGGTGATCTACGAATACCAGGCCGTGTCGCACCGTCTGGCCGACATGGCGACGCAGATCCTGGCCGCTCGGTTGATGGTCCTGCATGCGGCGGAATTCCGCAGCCACGGCTTGCCCTGCTTGAAGGAAGCCTCGATGGCGAAGCTGTTCGCATCCGAAATGGCCGAGAAGGTTTGTTCCGATGCGATACAGACCTTCGGCGGGGCCGGCTATATCGAAGAGTCCGGGGTGGAGCGCCTGTTCCGCGCCGCCCGTGTGACCCGAATCTACGAAGGCACCAACGATATCCAGCGCCTCGTGATCAGCCGGGCGCTCGTATCATAACAACGGATTTTTGTTCCGGGAGAGAAGCATGAGACTCGATGGCAAGACAGCCCTGGTCACCGGCGGCGTTTCCGGCATTGGCAAAGCCACGGCATTCGAATTCGCCCGGCAGGGCGCGAAGGTGATCGTCGCCGACATCAATGCCGAGGGTGGCGCCGCGTGCGAGGCAGAGGCGAAGGCGGCCGGCCTGTCGATCGAATATATCCCACTCGATCTCGCCAACATCGAATCGGTCGATGCCTGCGCCGCGACCGCCCTGGACCGGCACGGACGCGTGGACATCCTGGTGAACGCCGCCGGCTGGGACCGGATTCAGCCGTTCCTGGAAAACACGCCGGATTTCATCGATCGCGTGCTGGCGATCAACATCCGCGGGCCAATGGGCCTGACGCAGAAGCTGATCCCGGCCATGGCGGCGAACGGCTATGGCAAGATCGTCAACGTGGCGAGCGACGCCGGGCGCGTCGGCAGCCTGGGCGAGACGGTCTATGCCGGTGCCAAGGGGGGCATGATCGCCTTTACCAAGTCGCTGGCGCGGGAGACGGCGCGTTATCACATTACCGTCAACTGCGTTTGTCCCGGCCCGACCGACACGCCGCTGTTCCACGCTCAGCCCGAGAAACTGAAAATCGCGCTGGAGAAAGCAATCCCGTTCCGCCGCATCGCCAAACCGCAGGAACTGGCGGACGCGATCCTGTTCTTCGCCAGCTCGCGATCCGATTACGTCACGGCACAGGTGCTAAGCGTCAGCGGCGGCCTGACGATGGCGGGATAGGGCGGCTTGGCGGCGGGACCATTTCCGGATGCACCCGGATCGGGCAGGATACGGTTCGATAATCATAAGACCGGGGGAGACGACCACCATGCCGCACCAAGCCCTGCGCACGATCCTGCCGAATGTTGGTTGGGGCGGCGAACGGGCGGATACCGTACGGTTCACCGGCGGTACCGACCCGATCCTGCCCACACCGTTCCGCAGCGGTGTGGCTGGCGCGGCGACCCTGGCCGCGACCGGGCTCGCCGCGGCCGATCTGTGGGAGACACGCACGGGGCGGGCGCAGCAGGTCGGCGTCGATCTGCGGCAGGCCACCGCATCGCTGCGAAGCGGCCACTACCTGAAGGTTGGGGACGGGGATGTCTCGGCCGAACGCAACCCGATCATGGGGTTCTATCCCAGCAAGGACGGCCGCTGGAGCTACGTCCACGCCAATTTCCCCAACCATCGCGCCGCCGCCCTTAGCGTGCTCGGCTGCGCTGAAAACCGCGATGCCGTGGCGCGCGCCGTGGCGACCTGGAACGCCGCGGACCTGGAGGAAGCGATTATCGCCGCCAAGGGCGCCGGCGGCATGGTGCGGACACAGGCGGAATGGGCGGACCACCCCCAGGCGGCCGCCATCGCCGCCCTGCCGCTGATGGAGGTTGTGCGGATCGGCGACAGCGCACCCGAACCTCTTCCGGCCGGCAACCGCCCATTGTCAGGCATCCGCGTGCTGGACCTGACGCGCGTGCTGGCCGGTCCGACCTGCGCGCGCACCCTGGCGGAGCACGGGGCGGACGTGATGAAGATCTCGGCTCCGCATCTGCCGAATCTCGGTTACCAGGAGCTCGACACCGGCCACGGCAAACTGTCCGCCTATCTCGATCTGCGTGAGCAACAGAATGTCGATACCCTGCGCGGCCTGGTGCGCGACGCGGATGTGTTTTCACAGGGCTATCGTCCGGGCACGCTCGGCGCCCGCGGCTTGTCGCCGGAGGAACTGACGGCGATCCGGCCGGGCCTCGTGTATGTGTCGCTGTGTGCCTTCGGTCATACCGGTCCATGGGCGTCGCGGCGCGGCTTCGATACCGTCGTGCAGACAGTCAGCGGTATAACCGCCAGACAGGGCGAGATCGTGCCGGGCAGGACGCCGGGACCGCAGTTCTACCCGGTTTCCGCGATCGATTACTGCACCGGTTACCTTATGGCGTTCGGCGCGATGGTCGCCCTTGGCAGACGCGCGCGGGAAGGCGGCAGCTGGCTGGTGCGCATTTCATTGGCTCAGGTGGGGAAGTGGATTGTCGATCTGGGCGAAGTTCCCGCCGCCGAACTGCGCCACGTGGCCAGCGAATTCAGCCCGGCGGAGATCGAGGATTGGTCGATGGTGTCCGATACGCCATCGGGCCGGCTGAGCCACCTGAAGCCGGTGGTGCGGTTGTCGGAGACGCCGCCACATTGGGTGCGGCCCTCGGTCCCGCTCGGGTATCACCCGCCGGTGTGGCCGGCACGCGGCGCGTGACAGCGTGCGGCAAGATTCAGCCGCCTGGTACGTCCTTCGTCAGCATGGCCGGATAATTTACGTCGTAGCGACCGGCCAGTATCTTCTCTTCATCTTCCATGTGGTCGTCGGCGCGATGTTCCTGAATCGGCTTTGTTGTGTCAGGAACAGCTTTTTCTTTCTTTCCAGCTGAATCGGACATATGTTTCTCCTAGCGCGGGCGCCGTTCTGGTGCGGAAACGACCGCCAGTTGCTAACGCTTGGGGCCATCTGGCTCGGGCGCATTCCAGAATGGCTGACGGAGGCACGTGATCCTCGAACGTTAGTCCGTGCTTTGCGCAGCGCACAACAAGTAATTTTGGATGAGCGCGATACCAGCATGAAAAAATATGCGGGACTGATCGAGGCATGTTGATGCAAGCCGACCTTCGGTCCAGTCCGACACAATCATGAGGCAGGCAAAGGCGGCGGCTTCAGCCCTCGGTGAGGTTCGCCACCGTTATCGAGCGGATGTCGGCGCATCGTGGTCGATGGCTTACCGTGTGCGGAGCCGGATCAGATCGTGGACCTGGCCGCCGTCAACTATCGGATGCCGCGCGATGATCGCCAAATTCTTCATCGAGCGGCCCCTCGGCATCGGGTCAGCCGCGAAGTTCCCTGAACAGGCCAAGCTTCTCCTGGGCGACGCGGTCTGAGTAGCCGAAAAGGACGAGGTCGGTATCTGCTTGCAGCACCATCTCGCGCCATGACGGGATCACCAGCGTATCCCGTTCTTCCAACGGAATGTCCTGGCCTTCGACGCGCGCCGAACCACGGCCCTCGACCACGACAAAGATCGTGCCGTCGGTGGACGCGCGCGGCCGGGAGGTAAACCCGCCCGGCAAAAGCCGGACATGGGCCGAGATCGTCGGCATTACGGCGCCGCCGTCGGCGGGATTGATGAACTCCAGCGCGTGGCCGAAATGTGGGTCCGGCTCCCCGGTGCGCGCAAGGTTGAGCAGGCTTTCCCGCCATTCCGCGTAGGGATAGTGGAACAGCGGCTGGCGGCCCTGGCGGCGATCGGCGGCCGTGCCGCGCAGGGGCCGCATGTTCTTGCCATAGCGCAACGCCGTATCGCCGGGAGGAACCGTTTCCGGGTGCGCCGCCGTCGGCAGATGTTCGGCGAAGCTGGCGTCGAAATGCAGCACGGTGGGGATATCCAGGCCATCCAGCCAGATCATTGGCTGGGTCGAGGTGTTGCCGTGGTCGTGCCATTGCCACCCCGGCGTCAACACCAGGTCGAACGGGCGCATCACCGCTTTCTCGCCATCGACGGCGGTGAACGCCCCTTCGCCCTCCATGACGAAGCGCAGCGCGCATTGCGCGTGGCGGTGACAGGGGGCGATTTCTCCGGGCAGAATAAGCTGCAACCCGGCGTAGAGGCTGGAGGTAGCCGAGGAGGTTCCGGGCAGCCCCGGATTTTCCATGATCAGCACACGGCGTTCGGCCTGCGCGGCGCTGATCAGGTCGCCGGCGCGCAGCAGGTAATCGCGCGCATCGGCATAGCTCCAGCGATGCACCTGCGCGGGAGAGCGCGGTTTCGGCGTGACCAGGGCGCTGAGCACTTCCCACAAAGGATAAAGGCTGCGCGGCTGCATCTCGGCATACAGGGCTTTCAATTGGCTGGCGGCATCGTTGCTCAGGGCTGCGGACATAAGATGCTCCTGTAGTTCACGCGGGATAGATCAGGCTGTTCGAAATCATTTCGGAGTCGAAGACCACGATCCGCTCCCGCAGCCGCATCCGGCCGTCGTCCGGCACCACCAGATCGTGGCAAACGGCGGACAGAACGATTTCGCTTTGCTTGTCGATGAGCGTCTGCACCACCAGCAAATTGTGCCGGGCGCGCACGCCGTCGCCTTCGCGGCCGACGATGCGCAGCGGGCCGGGGAAGCGCCGATAGTAGCGTGGCGCGTACATCTGGGTCCGGGTCAGCCCCATCACCCGATCGACCAGCATGCCGCGGCTTTCCGCGTAGATCGTGGAAAGCGTATAACCGGCCTCGAAATTCTCGCGTGGAATGACGCGGTAGATACAATCGTCCGTGAAGAACCCGGGCCACTCCTCCAGCCGCACATCGTCGAGCGTGTTGTAGTAGTCGTCGTAAAAATCGCGCAGAGCGTCGCGGTCGATGGTGTTCATAGCCCCATCGCCTCACGCCAGTAACGATACATGCCGCGAATGCCGACCTCGGTGACCATGTGATCGACGCTTTCGATCTCGCGGCCACCCATCATTACCAGCGCGTCTTCATCCGGTGCATGTGAAAAACCCTGTTGGCTCATTTCGATGATCTCGCCGTCATCGGCGGAGACGAAGCCGGCGGGACCGAACAGATTGGCCTGTCTTGTGCGTCGCAGCCGCATCTCCGGCGTGTCGTCGGCGTAGCACCAATGGGTCCAGTGGAAGTCGAACCCATCCGGCCCGGTCGGCACGATCTGGCGGGTGGTCAGCGAGTTGATCTGCTGCTGCAAAACCACGCTGGGAAAGACGGTGATCATGCCGACCGTGTCCTCACCGGGGAATTCCCGCACGACGTCCATGATGCGCGGATCCGCGAGGCGGATGTCGCTCTTGAAATTGCGCATGCCGGCGGTGACGTCGTTGGTTTCCTGGTCGCCCTTGCGGCTGATCAGGATGCCGTGCCGGCCAGTGGCGTCGATTTCGGTCGCCGATTTTTGATCGGCGCGGAACAGGCCGAAGGTGACGAAGAAGACGTGCAGCAGGGACGCGTGATACGGGTCCTTGATGTTCTCCTGCATCAGCTTCCAGTTGCCGGGGATGTGCTGGCGATTGTAGCCCAGAACAGCCAATTTCCGCCCGTCATAGACCCGGGTGTAGTGCTGCCAGAACCGCTCGCCCAGATATTCGCGAAACGTTGGGGTCGCATCGGAGAAAGTCGCCCAGACCAGGCCGTTGACGACCTCCACCCGCAGCTTGCGCAGGCCATGGTTCTTCGGATCGAAATCGGACGGCATGCCGCCCTGTCCGCGAACGCCGCGCCGGAACGGTGCGCCTTGCAGGTCGCCGCGCAGGCTGTAGTTCCACTGGTGGTAGGGGCAGAGCAGGTCCTTCACATGCCCTTTGCGGGCCTGGCAGAATTTCACGCCGCGATGCGCGCAACGGTTCTCGACGACGCTGATTTCGTCGGGACCGCTGCGCACGACGATAACCGGACGCTCACCCAGGGTGGTGGTCTTGAAGTCGCCGACTTCGGGGATTTCGGCTTCCAGCGCGCAGTACAGCCAGTGCGGGCCGTACCAGATCCGCTCCAGTTCCGCCGCATAGACGTCGGGGTCCGAATAAACCCAATAAGGCACACGACCCGCGGCATCGCTCGGCCAGGTTCGGCTGATCTTGTTCATGGCGCTTTCCTGAGCGGTCTCCCATAATAGTTTGGGCTGACGGGTCGTAGCGTGTCAAAGCATTGGACGTTACGCTCCAGGGACGGAAGGATGTGGAGGCTTGGACCATGGACGCTGACGACCTCAGGGTGTTCGAAGCTGTCGCCAGGCTCGGCGGCATGAACCGCGCAGCGGCGGAGCTGAACACGGTCCAGTCCAATGTGACCGGCCGCATCCGCGCGTTGGAAACCGAGCTGGGAACCACATTGTTCCAGCGTCACGCTCGCGGCGTGTCGCCGACCGCGGCCGCGCGACGTCTGTTGCCCTACGCCGTTGGCGTTCGGCAGCTCCTGGACGAGGCGCGCCGGGCCGCGCGAGACGATGGGGTGCCGGCGGGGCCGCTCGTGGTGGGGGCGCTGGAAACGACGGCGGCCCTGCGTCTGGCACCGCTGCTGGCGGATTATGCCGCCGCCTATCCGGGCGTGGACCTGTCATTACGCACCGGCACGACGTGCGAACTGATCGACGACGTGCTTGCCCACAGGGTCGAAGGCGCCTTCGTCTGCGGCCCCGTCGATCATCCGGAATTGCTGGCCGAGACGATGTTCCGGGAGGAACTGGTCGCCCTGACCGCGCCGAATGCGGCGAGCCTCGACGCCGTCATCGGCAAGGGTGATTTCCGGATCGTCGTCCTGCGCGCCGGCTGCTCCTACCGTCTCCGGTTGGAGGCCCTGTTAGCGCGGCGTGGGTCCGTTGGCGCTCGGGTGCTGGAATTCGGCACGCTGGAGGCGATCCTTGCCTGCGTCGGCGCGGGTCTCGGCATGACATTGTTCCCCCGCGCCCTGGTCGATAACGCCCGGCGTGCCGGACAGGTCGGCGTTCACACGTTGCCGCCGGATGACGCCTTTGTGGACACAGTCTTCGTGCGCCGGCGAGACGGCTATGTTTCCAGCGCGCTGGCGGCGTTTCTCGACGTGGCACGGCCAGCCTGGTCGCTTGCGCAGGCAGCCGAGTAATCGGTTCGGCAGATGAGTTTGATCATTTATTTTCGTTTTTCATGATCTCTCCCGAAACCTAGATTTAGGCCCGCAATCACGCGGTGCATCATGTCTCGTCCCGGTTTCGCTTCCCAGCCCGACGCTCCCCTCGCGCTTGCCATCGGCGGGCTGATCGCGATGGCGACGGCGATCGGCATTGGCCGGTTCGTTTACACGCCGATCCTGCCGGCGATGGTGCAGGCGTTGGACCTGTCGAAGGCGCAGGCCGGTCTCATCGCCTCGGCGAATCTCTTTGGCTATCTGATCGGTGCGTTACTCGCGGCGATGCCCCGGCTGCCCGGTTCTCGGCGCGGGTGGCTGCTCGGTGCCCTCGCCGCCAGTGCCGTCACGACAGGGGCGATGGGCCTGGTGTCGTCCATGTCCGGATTTCTGGCGCTGCGGTTCGTGGGAGGGGTGGCGAGCGCCTTCGTGCTGGTCCTGGCATCTTCTGTGGTTCTCGAAAGGCTGGCGGCGGCGCGACGGTCCCATCTGGCGTCCGTGCATTTCGCCGGCGTCGGGACAGGCATCGCTGTCTCGGCCCTGGTGGTTTCGGTCCTGGTGGCGGCCGGAGCCGGGTGGCGTGTCCTCTGGTATGCCGTCGGTGCGGTGACGTTGTGCGCGGTGGTGGCCGTCGCCTGGCTCGTCCCGTCGGGTGACCGGCCTACGCCCGCGGGGTCTGCCAGGACTGCCATCGGAGAGCGTCGGCGTGGCTTTGGCGCCCTGATCTGCGCTTACGGCCTGTTCGGATTCGGTTACGTGGTGACGGCGACATTCCTGGTCGCGATCGTGCGCGCTTCACCTCAGATCCGCGGTGTCGAACCGTTGGTCTGGCTGGTCGTCGGGCTGACAGCGGCGCCATCCGTCGTTTTATGGGGGAAGATCGCGTCTCGCCTCGGCGTCCAGCACAGCTTCAGCATAGCCTGCCTGGTCGAGGCCATCGGCGTGGCAGCCAGCGTGCTTTGGCCGTCGGTCGTGGGTGCCTTGCTCGCGGCGGCGTTGCTGGGCGGCACGTTCATGGGCCTGACCGCCCTGGGCCTGGCGGGCGCGCGGGAGCTTGCGCCGGCGAATCCGCGGCCGGTACTCGCTCAGATGACCGCCGCCTTCAGTTTCGGTCAGATCATCGGGCCCGGCCTGGCCGGCTATTTGTTCGACCTTACCGGCGGTTTCGTGCTGCCTTCGCTGCTGGCGGCCGGCGCCCTGGTGGCCGCTTCCGTCATTGCCTCCTGGGTGCGACCGGCTGCCGTGCTTTGACAGCTTCACGCGCCGGCGCTTTTCTGCGGCACGACCAAAACTCATGACCAAAGGAAACGGCCTGATGCGCCCAATGGAAGGCATGCGTGTGATCGCGCTGGAACACGCTGTCGCCGCACCACTCTGCACACGCCATCTGGCCGATCTCGGTGCTGACGTGATCAAGATCGAGCGGCCTGGCGAGGGCGACTTCGCCCGCGCCTACGACGATTACGTGAACGGCATCTGCAGCCACTTCATCTGGCTGAACCGCGGCAAACGCAGCGTTACTCTGGACGTGAAGAACCAGGACGCCCGCTCGGCGCTGGATAAGCTCATCGCCGGCGCCGACGTGCTGGTGCAAAACCTGGCCCCGGGCGCGGCCGCACGTCTGGGCCTGACGTATGAGGCGTTGAAGCAGGTTAACCCGAAGCTGGTCGTCTGCGACATCTCGGGCTACGGCGAGAGCGGGCCGTTCGTGCAGAAGAAGGCCTACGACCTGCTGATCCAGGCCGAATCGGGCTTGATCAGCGTCACCGGATCGGCCGACGAGCCGTCACGCGTCGGGATCTCGATCGCCGATATCGCGACCGGGATGTATGCCCTGACCGGCGTCCTGTCCGCGCTCCTGCGCCGCAGCCGGACAGGGGAGGGGGCCAACGTCAAGATCGCCATGCTCGACGCGCTGGGCGAGTGGATGACCTACCCGATGCTGCGCCACGCTTATGCCGGATCAGCGCCGCCCCGGGTGCCCACCAATCATCCGGCCATCGCCCCGTACGGGGCGCACCGGACGAAAGACGTACAGGTGATCCTCGGGCTGCAAAATGAACGCGAGTGGGCGACGTTCTGCATCAAGGTTCTCGGGCAGCCGGAGGTGCAGACCGATCCGCGCTTCGCCACGCAGGGCGCCCGCCGGCAAAACCGCGAAGCCCTGACCACATTGATCGAGGATTTCTTCAGCACCATGACCTCGGTGGAGGTCGCGGCCCTGCTGGACCAGGCCGGCATCGCCAACGGCCGGCTGAACGAGCCGATCGACGTGTGGAACCACGTTCAGTTCGAGGCCCGCGACAAATGGCGGGAGATCAATACCGAGGCCGGACCGGTCCGGGTTTTGCTGCCACCGGTCCAGTTCACCGACCAGGAGGCCGCGATGGGCGACGTGCCCTCGGTCGGCCAGCACACCGATCAGGTATTGGCCGAGATCGGGTTCACGCGTGAAAAGATCGCGGCGATGCGCGCGGCGGGTGCGATATGAGCGACTTCGACCCCACGCAGCACCGCATGGTCCCCGAGCAGCGCTGGTTCGAGGACTTCCGTCTTGGCGAGCGCTTCGTGCTGCCCAGCCGGACGATGACCGAGGCGGTGTTTCTCGCCTTCCAGGCCGCCAGCGGCGACAACCACCCGATCCACTACGACGTGGAGTTCTGCAATGCGCGCGGCATGCCCGGTCTGCTGGCGCATGGGCTGCAATCGCTGATCCAGACCGCGCCGGGCGCCGGTCTTTTCCCGTATATGACCGAGGACTCGCTGGTCGGCTTCATCGAGCAGTCCAGCCGGTTCCTGAAGCCGGTCTTCGCCGGCGACACGGTCTATCCCGCGCTGGAGATCGACGAACTGACAGGCAACCGCACCACCGGCGTCGTGGGCTTCAAGAGCACGATCCACAACCAGCGGCGCGAGTTGGTCCTGGACGGCCGCCAGCGTTACCTGCTCCGGCGGCGGCCCGTCGCCGGATGAGTGGCGGCGTGTGACAAAAAATTTCGGTCAACTCACAATAAGACGAAATTTGCCATTTTGCTGCCATGACTCCCCGGCAATGTTCGCTCCATCGAAAACCCCACAGGTTTCCAATGGCACGCATGGGTCGCCGAATGCACCCCGGACGGGTGTTGCGCGAAGAATACATGGAGCCGATGCGGCTCGATGCGACGGGTCTCGCCAAGGCTTTGGGCGTGGCGCCTTGCCAGATCGCGCCGGTGATCGCGGATCAGGGGCCTATGACGTCGGACCTTGCGCTGCGCCTGGCACGCTGCTTCCGCACCAGCCCGCAATTCTGGCTGGGTCTGCAAACGGCGTACGATCTGGCGATGGCACAGGCGCAGTTCGGTGCCGAGATCGAGGCGCGGGTCCAGCCGCTGGCGGCCTGATCTGCCAACAGCCGGAAGGCATCAACCGTACAATAGCGAATGTCTTCATTCCATAACCGATGACCGACCGCGCTTTAGCGCGTCGTTCGGTCCGCCAGCCCCGGGGACCGCGATAGCGCCGCCCGGCGCAGGCGGGGCTTCAATCGCTGGGCCGTGGTGTCGAGAACCGCATGCAGCGCAGCGACGGTTTCGGGCGGCAGGCGATGAATGACCTGGGCCAGCCGGTTTGCCAGGGCCGTCTGTTCCGGCGTCAGCCCCGCGGTGTTGACCGTCACCCGCGGGTTCGACAGGCGGGCCAGGCGCGAGAGATCGTCAGCCTCATCCCAGATCAGCCCGAAATATTCGTTGACCTGATGCACCAGCCCAACGCTCGGTGCGCCCCGCTTGCCGTGTTCCAGCGCCGACAGGTAGGCGGCCGAAACCTGCAGCGCCTCCGCCAGATGCTTAAGCGTCACCCCGCGGTCGGCTCGCAAGGCACGCAGGCGGGCACCGAATGGAGTCATCGGATTCGCCGCAAGATCAGCCGGACAGAGCCGGGATTGAGCGCGTGCGGATGCGCGGCGCCCAAGATCAACGGCCGGATTTCCGGCAGATTCAGCCAATGCGGGAACTCGCGGCGGATCACGCCGCCGGTTTCCCCGCTGCCGCGCCCGGTCACCACTTCGACGCAGCGGACCTGTTCGGCGTGAGCGGTACGCAGGAACGACATCAAGGCCTGAAAGGCGCGCTGTGTGGTCATCCCGTGCAGATCCAGCTTTCGGACGGCCACCAATTTGCCGGATTGGAACCGCTGCCACGTCGCAGTGTCGATTCCGCCCGGTTGCGTGCCGACCGAAAGCGGAGACGACATTCTCCGCGGCTTCGACGCCTGGATGGGCGCCTTCGACGCTGTGGGCGGATTCGGCGCGGCCGCGGGTGGATTGATGGCGACAGGAGCTGGCGATTTTTTCCTGGTTCGCCCGCGCAAAGGCGCGATTTGGGCAGCATAATTCGCCCAGATCGCCTGATCGGCTTCGCTCAGGCCGCGCGCGCGGGGGGGCATCGGTTGCTGCGGCTGGCGTGCCTATTTCGGATCACGCGACAAACCGCGTGAGGCGAGCGCATCGAGATAACCGGCCCAGCGGCGATCCTGCTCGCGTCCCAGCTCGGCCAGGTAGTCCCAGGAGAAGATGCCGGAATCA
>JARLIN010000239.1 GCA_031291715.1 Rhodopila sp.
AGACGATCGATGGTGACCATGGCCGGATCGAAACCCGTCACCACACCATCTGCCATGATATCGACTAGCTGTTATCCGACCGACGCTATCCGGGGGAATTCGCATTCCGAGGGCTTGCCGGCTTTGGCATGATCGAAGGCGAGACCGAGCGTGGCGGCGTTACTGAGACGGTGAGGCGTTACTATCTTTGCTCAACTGAACTCGACGCCGAAACCTTCGCGTGGGTCGTGGGCGGCCACTGGCGGCTTGAAAAGCGCCTGCATTGGGTGCCGGACGGGGGTGCCGCATGACGATTGCGGCCGGCCTACACTCCGGTCGTGGTCCCGCCAACAGGCGATCATTAGATACGCTGCCATGAACCTGCTGACGCAGGCTAAACCCATCACCAGCCTCAAGGACCGCCGCAAAAAGGCCGGACGGAACCAGGACTACGTAGTAGCCTGTCGGACTCGGCATTTTCGGCCGATTGATGTTGCCGATGTCGTTCACAGAACCGTCGACGACTCGAAAATCGGGCCGCGTTCGGTTTTAGAGGTGACCGCCTGCATTGTTAGCCGCCTTGGTTCGGGCTGAGAACGCCCTTTGTCCTGCCTCAGGCGGGCCGGAGGACGAACTCCGCTTCATGTTCCAGGCCATGGTCGCCAGGCTCCACTCGTCGCAGATGTGGTCCCCGAAATTCCGACAGCGGGTTAAGCTCGGTTCGCTCCTGAGAAGAACGGATCGGAATGACGAGCAAGCGGAAGCGGTAATCGGCGGATTTCTGGGCCGATCTTTACCCTGATTTTCGTACAAGCAACAGAATGATCACAATAGCCTGTGATTATATAGGCATGCAATAGGAAGAATTCTTATTGACATGCCCCGAATCGGTTTGAATCGATGTTTCATGTATATCGCCATAGTGCCCAATCGAGGCTCACCTCGCGCAGTCCTGCTCCGCAAGAGCTATTGCGAGGATGGCAAGCTCAAAAACCGAACGCCGGCCAACCTCTCCGGCCAGCCAGTTGACCGCATCGAGATCGTCCGCGCGGCCTTTCGCGGCGACAAACTCGTTGCAGCCTGCGACAACGATTTCGAGATCCGCCGCTCTCTCCCGCATGGCCATGTCTTGACCGCGCTGACCATCGCCTGGCGCACCGGCCTGTAAGACCTGCTGCCGCGCCGGGCACCGCAGCGCCGTGGTGACCGGGCGCTTGGCCTCATCGTCGCCCAGCTCCTCGATCCGGCCGCCAAACTGGCAACGGCCCGGATGCTCGACACCGCCACCGCCAGCCATTCGCTGGCGAGACCCTCGGCCTCGGCGACGTCATCGCACGCGAGATCTATGCCTCGCTCGGTTGGCTCGACAGCGAGCAGAGCTTCATCGAAGCCAGCCTCGCCCGCCGCCATCTCAAGGACCGCGCGTTGGTGCTCTACGATGTCACCTCGACCTACCTCGAAGGGCACCGCTGCCCTTTGGCGCACCACGGCTACAACGGCGATGGGCGCTCCGACCGGCCACAATTGGTCATCGGCCTGCTGTGTGCATCCGATGGCTGTCCAGTGCCGGTTGAGGTGTTCGAGGGCAACACCGCCGATCCAACGACGGTGGCGGCACAGATCACCAGGCTGAAGCAACGCTACAGACTGCGCCATGTGGTCATGGTTGGTGATCGCGGCATACTCACCGCTGTGCGGATCGAGCAGGCGCTGCGCTTGGCCGAGCTGGACTGGATCACCGCACTCCGCGCGACGGCCATCAAGCAACTGGCGGCCTAGGGTAGCCCCGCTGCAACTGTCGCTGTTCGATACCCGCGACATGGCCGAGATCACCAGTCCGGATTACCCCGGCCAGCGGCTGGTGGTGGGCAAGAAAGCCGGACATCGAATCGGAATCATGGATCGTTGGGAATCTGGAGGCTTCTGCGAAGTCGCGCGACGCCAGCGATGGCAAGCGCTCCGGGCGGGACCTCATTGAAGCCGGATTGAACTGAACCGCGGGCCGCGCGCGGTCATCCGACGAATGCGCTCGCGGTAACTTTCCGCCGCCGGCGGTTCGGGTGTCGGGGCTGCCAGCAACCTGCGACAAAGCGCCAGCTTCTCGGTGCGGTGGCCGTTGGCGAGAAAGCCGATGTGACGGATGCGATGGAAGCCGTCCGGCACGGTATGCAGCAAGAACCGACGGATGAATTCGTCGGCGTTGAGCGTCATGACTTTGGTCTTGCCGTGGTCGCGGTAGTCTTTCCACGAGAAGTCGACGTTGCCGTCTGTGAGCCTGGTCAGACGAGAGTTGGCGATGGCGACGCGGTGTGTGTAGCGGCCAAGACAGGCCAGCACAGGCTTGGGGCCGGCGAAGGGCGGTTTGGCGTAGACCACCCATTCAACGCCAAGCAGGGCATCGAGGCGTTCGGCGAAGGTAGCCGGTTCGACAAGCGCTGTGAGTGCACCACAAAAGCGCAGTTCACCGGCTGCGAACGCCGCTCGCAAGCGGGTCACGAAGACCGCACAGGAGCGCCGGGACAGAACGCGCACCGGCAGAAAGAACCCGGACCGCACGCCACACACCGCCTCTGGTTGGGCGATAGCCCGCCAGCCGGGACAATGCAGTGCAGATGCGGATGGTCGGTCATGGTCTGGCTCCAACTGTGCAGCACCGCGGCTGCACCGATCTCCGCTGCCGCCGTCGGCAGGGTGAAGACAACATGGAAATATGGCACCGGTAGCAACTCTGCCTGCCGCGCTTCGAGCCATTCGGCCCGTGCCAGGCCCTGACACTTCGGACGGTATCGGTTGCGGCACGAGTTGTACGCGCAACGAACCAGCCCGCAATCGCCGCACTGTTCCGCGTGCCCGCCGAGTGCGGGCGTCCGGCAGGCCTCGATCGCCACCATCACACGCCGCTCGACCCGGCCGAGATGCGCGTCATGATGATCACGGAACGCTGCGCCGTGGCGGCGGAAGACACCCGCCACCTCCAACGTCGGGCGCATCGCCACCGCTCAGGACGACGGCCTTACCTCAAGACGCAGACGGTCGAGCGGACTCCGTGTGCCACCGATGGTGCTGGTCGCAACCCGTGCATAGCGCACCGTGGTGTTGACGTTGCGATAACCAAGCAGCGCCTGGATGATGCGGATGTCGGTGCCACTTTCCAGCAGATGGGTGGCGAAGCTGTGCCGCAGCGTATGGACGGCGACACGCTTGCCCAGCCCGGCCGCGGCACAGGCGGTACGACAGGCGGCCTTCAGCGTGGTGGGATGAATCGGGTGCTCGCCGTCGCGGCGCGGGAACCACCAATGTGGCGGTCGCGCCAGGCGCCATTACGCACGCAGGATGTCGAGCAGCTGCAATGAGAGCATCACGTAACGATCGTGACCGCCTTTGCGCTGGTCGATGCGAATGACCATCCGGCTGCTGTCAATGTCGGCGACCTTGAGGCTGGCGATCTCGGATGCCCGCAACCCAGCGGAATACGCCGTCGTCAGCGCGGTGCGGCACTTCAGGCTCGGCACTGCCTCCAGGAAGCGCACAACCTCCTCGGCGCTAAGCTCCACGGGCAGCTTCTGTGGGTCGCGGGCATACGCGATCCACTCCGGCAGGTCCGCCTGTCGCAGCGGTTTAGTTCAATCCCCCAAGCGTCGGGGTCAACGCGGGTTGGTATAAGGTCTCGGGAGAAGCCTATGGCCACGCAGCACCGTCACGGTCCGCAGCACCCGCCCATCCAAGCGCACCGACGAACTGGGCAGCACCTCGACCGCCTGAAACCATCGCGTTGCCTCTTCGATTCCCCGCGCGGCTGGATCGGGCACCAGCAACAAAACATCCCGCCCTGCGAAGGCGCGAGGAGGATCGACGAAGCCAAACTGGCGCGAATCCGCGCTCAGGCACAGCATCGTTGTGTCCGAACCGAGTGCGTAGGCAATCTTGCCGGCGTCTCGCCAGTTGAACACGCCTATCACCGCGCCGGCCGGTAGCAATCCGCGCGCCCGGAGTTCGACGCGAAGCGATATCCAGTCCAAACCCTCCGCCGTTGGATCGGTGCGGACGATCGCTGCCAGGCTGCCCGAGAGCCAGTCGAACTGGATCTGCGTCGCAATCACCGCCATGGCGGCCAGCGTGAGTCCCGCCGAACCGGCCAGCAGCCGCCGCACCCCGGTGTGATTCAAGCGACTTGCGATCGCGTCGCCGAGCATGGGAAACAGCATCAGGTAGCCTGGTGCGGCCCAATGGTAGAGGATTCGTTGGCTCGACCATACCGAGACCAATGCGAACATCACAATGGGCGGTGCCGCAAGCCAAACCAGCAGCCGCTGAGACCAAGCCACATCGCGCCGGAACCCACACACCAACAGGACCATCATCGGCAACCAGAGCCAGGGCAGCACGAACAGGGCCTCGCCAGCCAAGGTCTGGATTGGCATTAACGGCCGGAACCGCAAGCCCACGGCCCGATCAGCCTGGAACGTGAAGGATGCCCAGCCATGAGTCGCATTCCAGATCAGAACGGGTGAAAATACCGCCAGCGCCAGGGCGGCCGCGACATAGGGTTCGGGACGCGCCAACCAGCGCCGATGCGACCGGCTGGTCAGCAAGTAGAGAAACGCACCACAGATCGTCAGCGCGGCCGAGTATTTAGAAAACAGCGCCAGACCAGCGCACAGGCCGGTCGCCGCCCACCAGCCCAAAGCGCGTCGGCCGCTCGCCGGAATTGCGTGCAACAGACATAGCGCAGCTCCTAGCAGGGCCGCGTCAAGCGGCCCATCTGGTAGCACCCAGCTTCCGGTCGTCACGCCGAATACCGGCGAGACGTTCAGCGCAACTACCGCCCAGAAGGCGGCCTGCCGATCCGCCACCAGACAGCCAATCCGCCACACCAGGGCCTGCGACAGCGCGAACAACAGGATGAACGGCAGCCGCACCACCACGGGAGCCTCGGTGCCGAACAAATGAGAAGCACCCCACGACAACCACCAACTCGCCGGGGGATGATCGAAATAGCCGAGACTCAGCACTCGGCCGGCTGTCACCATATAGCTCTCGTCCACCCCTAACCCAGTTGTCGCGGCGAACGCCAACCGTATCAACGCCGTCCCGGCGATGAGCCCGAAGATCGGAGAAAGCCTCATGGAATGCGGCTACTTCTGCTGCCTTCAAACCTTCTCAGCATCGGAGGCAATAGACTGGATTGACGACGGCGACATGCCACTTTGTCCGCATTGCGGCATCGCCGCGGTAATGCCGGGCATGACGGATCTTGTCGAGTTGTTTCGCCTGCGCGAGCGCCGCTTCGGACCCTACGCAGGCGCGCCGCTGCCAGAGGGGGAGATGTAGAGAACGCGGACAGAAGCATTGTCCGACTGTGATGGCCGGGTATCTCCCCATATGCAACAGGATAAAGGCGAAGTGGGGCAGGATTTCTCCCCCGCGTCATCCCCGGGCGGAAACCCAGCGCTTGTCAGAAATCTTGTGAGAGGGGTTGGTTTCATCTGATCCCTCTACTCAAGGCTGAACCGGTCGCCAAACAGGATGGCGAACTGAGGCATCGCGGCGGTCCATTCGCGTTAGACGTTTTTCCAGTTCTTGCTGATACCGCGCAAGACCAGATACAGCAGCTTGATCGCGGCCTCGTCGGTGGGAAAGTGTCCCCGGCGGCGAACGGCGGTGCGCAGGGTGCTGTCGAGGCTCTCGATCGCATTGGTGGTGTAAAGGATCCGCCGCACTTCCGGCGGGAAGGCAAAGAAGGGGATCACCTGCTCCCACTGCCGCCGCCAAAACGGGGCGATGGCGGGGTATTTCCTGCCCCAGGGGCCGACTTCGAAGTCACCCAACGCCAGCAGCGCCGCGTCCGCCGTGGGCGCCTGGTAGATCGGCTTCAGGGCCGCTACCACCTGCCGGCGGTCCTGCCAGGACACGTCGGCCAGGGAATTGCGCAGCGGATGGACGATGCAGGTCTGCACCAGGGTTTGCGGGAAGGCGGCGTTGATCGCCTCGGGAAAGCCTTTCAGCCCGTCGATCACGGCGATCAGGATGTCCTTGACCCCACGGTTGCGCAGCTCATTGACGATCCGCAGCCAGAATTTGGCGCCCTCGTTCGGATCGATCCACAGTCCCGGGATATGCTTGCGGCCATCCGGAGTGATGCCTGGCGCGAGATAGACAGCCTTGTTGCACATCGTGCCCTGGTCGCGGACCTTGACCCGGATCGCGTGGAGGAACATCACCTTCGCAGTCGGGTATTCTTGGCATACGCCAACCGAATGCGGGACCGGATACTGCGGTTACAGC
>JARLIN010000026.1 GCA_031291715.1 Rhodopila sp.
GAAATTGGCGCGCGGCACGTCACGCCAGGCTATCTCAGCCAGATCGCGCCGCAGCCTACACCCAATCGCTCCGGCGGCGAGCCAATCCACGCCCGCCACACGCTTGAAACACGGACAGGATCTGGCGCGAACCGCCGAACGCGGCCTTCCCATGGCATTTTCCCGGCCGGCATCGCAGGTGTTTACGACGCCTATGAGGACAGCCCCGTCCGTTCCATCGACAACATCGAGCACCTTCCAGTGAACGACCCGATGCTTTTGGTGCCGCTCGGTCGCACGCGAATTGCCAAATGATAACACCTTTTGGATGAGTTATAGAATGATTACCACTTGACATGATAGCGGAGCCGATCGAACATCGTTGTCGCGCGCTGTGGCGGACCGCCACATCCGGCTTTTCTCCCCAGACTCGGCGACACGCTCCAGCGTCGTCGCTTTCTTCGCGACGGGTGCGGCATCCCTCAGGTAAGGAGAACACCACATGACCATCCAGCTTGGGCAGATCGCGCCCGACTTCGAACAGGACAGCACGACCGGCAAGCTCCGCTTCCACGACTATCTCGGTAGCGATTGGGGGGTTCTGTTCAGCCACCCCAAGGACTACACGCCCGTCTGCACCACCGAACTGGCGGAAGTCGCCCGCCTGAAGCCGGAATGGGACAAGCGCCACGTCAAGCCGATCGGCCTGTCGGTCGATCCAGCCGACAGCCACAAGGGCTGGGAGCGCGACATCGAGGAAACCCAGGGCCAGACCCTGAACTTTCCGCTGCTCGCCGATGCGGACCGGACGGTTTCAGACCTGTATGGCATGGTCCACCCCGAGGCTGATCCGTCGATCACCGTGCGCAGCGTGTTCATTATCGACCCGAACAAGAAGGTGCGCCTTATCCTGACCTATCCGCCCAGCACCGGGCGCAATTTCCAGGAAATCCTGCGGGTCATCGACAGCCTTCAGCTCACGGACGCGCACAAGGTGGCAACGCCGGTCAACTGGACCAACGGCCAGCCGGTCATCATCGTACCGTCGCTTTCCGATGCCGACGCGAAGGAGCGTTTTCCCGGCGGCTGGAAGACGCTGAAGCCCTATCTGCGGATAGTTGATCAGCCGAAACTGCCGCACGAGACGACGTAATCAGGCAATCATGGCAACGCCCCTTCTCACCCGCCGCGCCGCGATCGGCGCGGCGGCCGGCACGATTGTTGCCACGGCCGCCCACGCCGCCGAACCGACGACGCTTCTGAACGTGTCCTATGACCCGACGCGGGAGCTGTATCGCGACTTCAACCGCGCGTTCATCAAAGCGTGGAAGGCGAAGACCGGCGAGACGATCGTCGTGAACCAGTCGCACAACGGTTCGGGCGCCTCGGCCCGCGCGGTGCTGGATGGGCTGCCGGCCGACGTGGTGACGCTCGCGCTGGCCGCGGATATCGATGCCCTGGCGAAGCGCGGCCTGCTGGCGGCCGACTGGCAGACGCGGCTGCCGGACAATGCGTCACCCTATACCAGCACGATCGTTTTCCTGGTGCGGAAGGGCAACCCGAAGCAGATCCACGACTGGCCCGACCTGCTGAAACCAGGCGTCGAGGTGATCACGCCCAATCCGAAAACATCGGGTGGTGCGCGGTGGAACTTCCTCGCCGCATTGGCCTGGGCGCGCCGCCAACCCGGTGCGACTGACGCCTCGGTGGAGGCGTATATCCGTGCTCTGTTCCACCAGGTACCGGTGCTGGACACCGGCGCCCGCGGCGCCACCACCAGCTTCGCCCAGCGCGACCTCGGCGATGTGCTGCTGGCCTGGGAGAACGAGGCGTTCCTGGTCCGCAAGGAATTTGGCGAGACCGACTTTGAAACCGTCCTGCCGAGTGTCTCGGTGCTGGCCGAGCCGCCGGTCGCGGTGGTGGACAGCGTCGTGGACAAGCGCGGCACACGGAAGGTGGCTGAGGCCTATCTTCAGTATCTCTACACGCCGGAAGGTCAGGAAATCGCCGCCCGGAATTTCTACCGGCCGCGCGATCCAGCCATCGCGGCCAAATATGCGAAGGTTTTTCCCACGATCACCCTGGCGACCATCAAGGACTTCGGCGGCTGGGACAAGGCGCAGACGGCGTATTTCGCCGATGGCGGCCTGTTCGACCGTATCTACGTGCCAGGAAAATAATGCGTCTGGCTCGTCGTTCGGTCCTGCCCGGCTTCGGTCTGACGCTGGGCCTGACGCTTACCTGGATATCGTTGATCGTGCTGCTGCCGCTCGCGGCACTCGTTCTGCGTCCGTGGGAGCTTGGCATCAGCGGCATTTGGCACTCCCTGACGGAACCCAGGGTGCTGGCGGCGCTGCGTCTGAGCTTCGGCGCCGCCGCCCTGGCCGCGGCCATCAACGTGCCGCTGGGATTGCTGATCGCCTGGGTGATGGTGCGTTACCGGTTCCCAGGCCGGGGCCTGGCCGACTCGGTGATCGATATGCCGCTCGCCCTGCCCACCGCCGTCGCCGGCATCTCCTTGACCGCGCTGTTCGCGCCCAAGGGGTGGATCGGCGCCCTGCTGGTCCCCTTGGGCATCAAGGTGGCTTACACGCCGCTCGGCGTGCTGGTCGCGTTGATCTTTGTCGGCCTGCCCTTCGTGGTCCGTATGCTGGAACCCGTCATCGTCGATCTGCCCGCCGACGCCGAGGAAGCCGCCGCCACACTGGGCGCCACGCGCCTGCAAACCCTGTGGCGGGTGGTTCTGCCCGCCCTCGGCCCCACATTGCTGGCGGGCTTTGGCGCCGCGCTCGCCCGCGGGGTGGGTGAATACGGCTCGGTGATCTTCATCGCTGGAAACATGCCCATGGTCAGCGAGATCGCGCCGTTGCTGATCGTGATCCGGCTTGAGCAGCTCGACTATGCCGGCGCCGCGGCACTTGGCGTCGCCACGCTGGTGCTGTCGTTTGTGATCCTGCTGCTGATCAACCGGCTGCAGCGGCGGTTCGCCAGATCGTGACCCGCTTGCGTCGCGGCGCGCTGATCGCGCTGACCCTCGTCATGATGACGCTGCTGCTGCTGCCGCTCGGTGTCATCTTCACCCAGGCGTTCGCGCGCGGATGGGGCGCGGTCCTCGAAGCGCTGACGGACCCCGAGGCCGTTGACGCCATTCGCCTGACCTTGATGGTGGCCGCCGTCAGCGTGCCGCTGAACGCGATCTGCGGCACCGCCGCCGCATGGTGCATCGGACGCTTCCAGTTCCCGGGCCGCGCCTTGCTGATGACGCTGATCGAACTGCCGTTTTCGGTCTCTCCGGTCATCTCCGGCCTGGTGTGGGTGCTGCTGTTCGGCGCCAATGGCTGGTTCGGCCCATGGCTCGACCACCACGGCATACGGGTGATCTTCGCCCTGCCCGGCCTGATCCTCGCCACGGTCTTCGTCACGTTCCCATTCGTCGCCCGTTCGTTGATCCCGCTGATGCGGGAACAAGGCGCCGGCGAGGAAGAAGCCGCCCTGACGCTGGGTGCCAATGGGTGGCAGACCTTCCTTCGGGTTACCCTCCCAAACATCCGCTGGGCTCTGTTATACGGCGTGTTGCTATGCAATGCCCGTGCGATGGGTGAGTTCGGTGCCGTCGCCGTGGTGTCAGGGCATATCCGCGGGCAGACGCTGACCATGCCGCTTTATGTGGAGGCGCTGTTCAACGACTACGATTGGGTTGGCGCATTCTCGGTCGCGGCGCTGTTGTCGCTGCTGGCTCTGGTCACGCTGGGTCTCAGGTTCGCGCTGGAACGGCGAATGGGATCAAGTCGGAGGGACATTGTTTGAGCCTTGAACTGCGCGATCTGCGCAAGAAATTCGGTCCTACCGCGGCCCTGAACGGTCTGAGCCTGTCGGTGCCTCGTGGCGAATTCCTCGCCCTGCTTGGCCCCTCGGGCTCCGGCAAGACCACGCTGCTGCGCGTGGTGGCCGGGCTGGAGTTCGCCGAGTCCGGTGCGATCGAAATCGATGGCCGTTCCATGCGGGACGTGCCCGCCCGCAAGCGGGGCATTGGGCTGGTGTTCCAGCATTACGCGCTGTTCCGCCACATGACGGTGGCCCGCAACGTTGCCTTCGGACTCGAGGTGCGGCCGCGACGCGAACGCCCGTCTGCCGCCGCGATCCGCGCGCGGGCGAACGAACTGCTCGACCTGATGGGGATCGGCGAACTGGCACAGCGCTATCCGGAACAGATTTCCGGCGGACAGCGGCAACGCGTGGCCCTCGCCCGCGCCCTGGCGATCGAGCCGTCGCTGTTGCTGCTGGATGAGCCGTTCGGTGCGCTGGACGCAAAGGTACGCAAGAACCTGCGTATCTGGCTGCGCGACCTGCACGACCGGATGGGCCTGACGAGCATCTTCGTGACCCACGACCAAAACGAGGCGCTGGAGATGGCCGACCGCGTTGCCGTTTTGCAGGCTGGCCGGATCGAGCAGGTGGATACGCCCGACAGACTCTACGCGGAACCGGTCAACGCCTTCGTCCATGAGTTCCTGGGCGAGTCCGTGCGGCTGGACTGCGTCGTCGCGGATGGGGTCGCACGTTTTCACAATATCCCCGACGTCTGCCTGCCAACCGGCTGCGCCGCCGGGCCGGCGATCGCGCTGCTCCGGCCGCATGAGATCGGGCTGCTGCCGGGACCCGGGCCGGCGCATGTGGAAAGCGTGCATGCCGCTGGCCCGATGCCGCGCATCCGGCTGGCGCTTGCCGGGCGGATCGTCGAAGTGCTGCTGCCCGAGGGGGCCGCGTTGCCCATGGTTGGGCAAAGCCGTGGCGTCGATCTGTCTCGTGCGCGGATCTACAGCGCGGCGTGATGGTCAGACTGGTCGCCAGCGCAACAGCCGCGCCTCGATCGCCGATGCGCCGCGGTTGATCAGGAAGCCCACCAGTCCCAGGATCAGGATACCGAGCATGACCAGGTCCATCTGGAAGCGCTCACGGCCGGCGATGATCAGGCCGCCGATGCCTGGGCCGATGGTCATGAAGTATTCGGATCCGACGTTGGCGACCCAGGCATAGATCAGGGCGAGATGCACGCCGGTGGCGATCGATGGCAATGCCGACGGTAGATACAGACGTGTGACAAGCTGCCACCGCGTGAAAGTCAGGGTGCGGGCCACCTCCACCAACTGCGTCGAGGCGCCGCGCATGCCCTCATAAGTGTTCAGCACCACCGGGATCAGCGCGGCGGCCATGATGAAGACGATCTTCGCCGCCTCCCCCACGCCAAACCAGATGGAGATCAGCGGTACCCACGCCAGGATGGCGATCTGCCGCAACCCGTTGAAACTGGGCATGAACAGACGATCGGCGATACGGGACAAGCCGAGGATCGTTCCGATGGCGATGCCGGCCAATGTGCCGAGGGTGAAACCGGCCATGTCTCGCAGCAGGCTGGCGGCGAGGTTGCGCAGCAGGCCTTCATCCGTCACCTGATACACGGCTGTATGGGCGACCAGCTCCAGCGGCGGCAGGATGCGGGGATCGACCAGATGCGCATGGCTGGCGGACTCCCATGCGGCCAGCAGCAGGATTGGCAGGACAGTGCCGCGCAGCGCCCGCTTCATGCGAGCCGCCACCGTTGCAGCCTGGATTCGATGACCGCCATGATCCGGTCAAAGGTGAAACCAACAATACCAATAATCACCATCGCGCCCATCATCGTATCCAGCCAGAACATCTGCCGCCCCCAGACCAGGAGGTAACCCAGCCCCTCGGCCGACGCGAGCAGTTCGACCGCGACCAACGCATTCCAGGCATGGGTCAGCCCATAGCGCAGGCCGGTGAAGATCGGCGGGATGGCAGCGGGCAACACGACCTTGCGCAGCAACTGCCAGCGGCTGAAACGAAACAATGCGCCGACCTCGACATAGATGGACGGCACGGCGCGGATGCCGGCAAGTGTGTTCAACGTAACCGGAACGAAAGCGGCCTTGGCGATAACAAGAATTTTCAGCGGCTCTCCAATCCCAACCAGCAGCATCAGGAACGGAATCCACCCGAGGGTCGGCACCTGGGCGAATGCGGTGAAGAGCGGTTTAACGTAGTCTTCTGTCTTCGGCGATAGCCCCATGGCAATGCCGAGCAGCAGGCCGAGAAAGCTGCCGGCAGTGAAACCTTCAACGACACGAAGCAGGCTGATCCCGCTGTTCCGGGCAAGATCGCCGTTGCGTGCCAGGTCCAGAAGAGCGGTGCCAACCTCTGTCGGTGACGGCAGGATTTGCGGCGGAAACCAACCGAAGCGGGCACTGACGGACCACAGCGCCAACAGACCGAGCGGGAACAGAACGGCGATAACGCCTGGCGGCATGGCGGGCCAGGCCGGCGCGGGTATCGCGGCGGCCCGCATCATGAACCGCCTTGGGGTTTGCCGTCAGCACCGTAACGGGTCCAATAATGTTCCAGGCCAAGCTGCTTCAACGCGACGTTGAGGAATGTCGGATCAAACCATCCATCGACGCTGACCTCTCGCCTCAGCAGGCCATATTCCTTGGCTTGCAGACCCTGCACCCGATACTGCTCGATCAGGTAGTCGTCGATCAGCGGGGAGTTGCGGTATCTCAATGCCTGACCGGCGAAGTCGGCGCGATACACCGACGCCGGGCGGCCGGAACGCGCCCAGATGTCGAACATGGCCTCCCGGTTTTCCTCCTGTGAGGACCAATAGGAGGCTTTGACGACCGCGGTGACCACGCGCTGGGTCAGGTCTGGATGTTTGGCGACGAAACTATCGGCGGCGATCAGTGTCGCCTGCCGCTCGAAGGCAGGATTGTCGCCCTTGGTCGTATAGGCGATCTTCGCCAACCCCTGATCCGCCAGCAAAAGAACGCCGTAATTGCCGAACGCGGCATCGATGTTGTGCGTGACGAGCGCGGCGTTGGCGGACGCCTCGTCCATGTTGATGCCTTGAAAGTCGCGCTCGGACAGGCCATTCGCCGCCAGCACCTTCACCGCCGAGAGGTGGTTGTTGGTGCCGCGGAAGATCGCCACCTTGCGGCCCTTCAGGTCCCGTATCCCCCGGATGTCGGAATCCGGCGGCACGGCCAGATACATCGGCGCATGGGCGCCGCCGGCGGCCAGCTGGCGTGTCCTCAGACCGTTCGCCCGCGCGATCACCTGCGGCAAATCGCCCTGGGACGCGAAGTCGAGCTGTCCGTTGGCGAATGCCTCGTTCACCGCGGGACCAGCGCCCTTGAAGAAGGCGAATTCCACCTTCACACCGGGAAGGTCTTTCAGTTCGTTATCAATATAGTGTTCCGCGTGTGCCGTGGCGATCGCATTCCCGCCGGAGAACTGGCGATTGTCGACGCCAACATTGGCGAAGCCGAAGCGGATGGTGACCGGGTCTTCGGCCCGCGCGATCCGGGTTGTTGCCAGGGCGGTGCCGAGGCCGGTCAGCAGTGTACGACGTCTGATCATATTGGACGAAACCCCTATTCCGCGGGCAGGAACACCTGCTCCGCCAATGCCGGCCGTGACGCGATGTGAACCATCCCGGTTGGCGGCGGCCCGGACGTTGTCGCTTCCAGCGCCGCCAGGACCTGGTCGCGCAATCCAGCCAAAGCCGGGCTGGAGCGGTCGCGCGGGCGTGGATGCGGCACGTCGAAGACGGCGGCGATACGGCCCGGCCGCGGTGCCATCACCACGACGCGATCGCCCAGGTAAACGGCTTCCTCCACGTCATGGGTCACCAGCAGCATCGTGATTCCCTCGGCCGCCCAGATGCGCTGCAACTCGTCCTGCAGACGCGCGCGGGTCAGGGCGTCCAGGGCACCGAGCGGCTCGTCCAGCAGCAGCACGCCCGGCCGGTTGACCAGGCCGCGTGCGATCGCGGCCCGTTGCGCCATGCCGCCGGAAAGCTGGTGCGGATAGGCATCCTGGAAGCCGTCCAGGCCAACCAGCACGATATGCTCGGAAACCGCACGGTCCCTGGCGGCTTTGCCCAGGCCGGCGTTCAGCAAACCGAGCGCCACGTTCTGCGCCACGGTGAGCCACGGAAACAGCCGAGGCTCCTGAAAGACCAGTCCGCGATCAAGGCTCGGCGCCGTGACGCGCTGGCCGTCAAGGATCACATTTCCCTGGAACGCCGTGTCGAGACCGGCGATCAACCGCAGCAGAGTAGACTTGCCGCAGCCGCTCGCACCAACGATCGTCAGGAACTCGCCCGGTGCGACCGATAGATCCACGGCGTCCAGCACGTGCAGCGGCGCCCCGCTTACACGGAACTGTTTGGATACGCGGTCGATCTGGAGATGACCTTGCCGTGCCATGGTCAGACGACAGCGGCCGGACGGCGGGCAATCAGCGCGGTGCCTTCCAGCACCTCCGGCACCATGCCGTCCTTTGCATAGGGCGTAAGCGCATCACGCACTTCGAGGGCCATGTCCTTCAAGCGCGAATCTGGCCGTCCCTGCCACGCCCGGGCATAGGACAGCGAGCGGTCCACGAGATGCTCGATGCTGGTGCGGCGCTGTTCCAGCACCGCGATGCGCTCCAGGTGGCTGAACGCGGAGTTCAGCAGCACGACCTCGTGGTTCTTGTTGCCATGCGTGCGGTCCCGCGCCGGATCCTCGGCACCGTAATGGTCCAGGATTGCCTGAAAGGAAGCGTGCCAGTCGTTGACCGGAACGACCGGGTAGGACTCCTGGAACAGGGCGACACCGCCGGTCGGTTCAATCAATGCATCCAGCGCTTCCAATGTCCGTGGCCGGTCCATCCAGTGGAACGCCCGCCCGATCGTCACCAGATGCAGGCGGCCGAACTGGGGTCCAAGGTCGTTGGAACTGCCCAGCACGAACGCGATCTCCGCCCCGGCCTTGGCGGCGTTTCGCTGGGCCGCGCGCAGCATTTCCGGTTCGGGATCGACGCCGATCACCTTGCCCCCGAAAGGATGGAAATCCAGCGCCAGGAAGCCCGGACCGGTGCCGAGATCCAGCACCGTCTGCGATCCATCCAGCCCCACCAGATCCGCGACGCGCCGGGCCAGCAGGCGCGGATAGGTTGGCCGCCCGGTGGTGTAGAAACCCGCCAGTTCGCGGAAACGGCCAGGGAAGAGAACGTCGGACATCGGCGTTACCTGTAGATGCCAGGCTGCAGGTAGTCGCCCGTCAGCAGCCATTGCCCGACATTGCGGGTTTTGTACTCAGCCGGGTTGTGCAGCGAGTGGGTCCGGACGTTGCGCCAGAAACGGTCGAAACCGTAGGCGGTGACGGCGGATCGGGCACCCATGCCCTCGAACACGCGGCTGGTGACATCCAGCGCGGTTTCGCCGGCCAGCACGTTCGCACCCGCGACCGTCGCGGCTGCATCGCCACGCTCCACTTCGGTCAGGTCGTGGCCCCGGGCCCAGACCCGATCGAATGCGTCCAGCGCCTTGTCGGCCAGCAGAGTAGCGGCTTCGGTCTTGATGAACAGGTCGCCATAGAGGCGCTGTATCCAGGGATCATCGATGTGCCGCGCGGCGCCGGAATCGACGCACGGTCGGCTTTTCGTCACTGTGTAGTCCCGCGCCTCGGCGAGCGCGCCTTGCGCGCTGCCGATGAACACATTCAGCAGCACGCTTTGCTGGATCAGCGGCGTCAGCGTGGAGAACGGCTTGCCGCGGTTGGCGTCCGTACCGAGAATTTCGCTGCTGTGCACATGAACGTTGTCGAACGTCACCGTGCCGCTGCCGGTCTGGCGCTGGCCGATGCCATCCCAGTCGTTCAGCGCGGTGATGCCCTTCCGATCCGCCGGAACGGCCGCGAAGACGCGCTTGCCCTCGATCTCGTCCGTCCAGGAAAGCTGGATTATGTCGGCGATATGAGAGCCGGAGGTGAACGGACGGTAGCCGTTCAGCACGACGTGCTCACCGTCCCGTCGAACGGTCACCGTATCCGACATCGCATTACCGGCATTGCCCCAGAACCAGTCGTTCCGGGCCGACGCGTGGTAAAGCCGCGCCGTGTCGTCGGCATTGCCGCGAAGCGCGACATTGTTCAACGCCAACGTATGGTAGCCAAAGAGATGACCAAGCGCGCCGTCGGCTTTGGCGAACTCCCGCACAATGCGGAACACGGTTGACCACGGCTGGCCCGCCCCGCCGTATTGAACGGGCAGGTTCACCGACAGGAGGTGGCTTTGCTTGAGCAGCCGCAACTGCTCCAGCGGCCGCCCGCCCTGCTTGTCCCGTTCCACCGCGTCCTTGGCGAAGATGGCCCGAAGTTCTGCCGCTTTCGTCAGATACGGCGCGGCGGACTGGATGTGACTCATGGCAGTATCCGTTCAGAACGGGCGATCGCCCTTGATGGTGACGCGGTAACCCGAGCGGACCTGCGGGAAGTAGTCCCACATGGCGATGTGCTGCACCGCGCGATTGTCCCAGAAAGCGATGGAGTGCGGCTGCCAACTGAACCGGACCTGGAACGCCGGCTTCGTGCTGTGTGCGTACAGGAAATCGAGAACGGCGCGACTTTCTTCCGATGACAGCTCATTGATATGCAGGGTGAAGTTCTCGTTGACGAACAGCGCCTTGCGCTTGGTCACCGGATGGGTGCGCACCACGGGATGCACCGCTTGCGGAAAGACCCTGTCGCGGTCATCGATTCCCAGCAGGCGGTTGGTCCGGCGATACGACCGGTCACCGGAATGGGTGGCGGTCAGGCCCTCCAGAAACGCCTTGAAGTCCGGCGTCAGAGCATCATACGCAGCGGTCTGGCTGGCGAAGATCGTATCGCCACCGGTCGGCGGAACAGTATGCAGATAAAGAATACTGCCCAAAGGTGGCTCCAGGTCGCAGGAGACGTCGGAGTGCCAGTTTTCCCCATTCGCCCGCTTGGAATTTGCGTCGGCGTGGATCGGCAGGATCTCCGGATGACCCTCCGGACCCGGCGTGTTCGGGTGAATGTGCAGTTCGCCGAAATGCCGACCCAGCGTCTTCTGTTGATCCAGGTTCAGCTTTTGGTCGCGGAAGAACAGCACCTGGTGTTCCGCCAGTGCCGTGTGCAGGTCATCGACCTGCTGGTTGCTGAGCGTGGCTGTGAGGTCGATATTGGAAATCTCGGCGCCCAGGCGGGGGGTCACCGGTTTCACCTGGATGGTGGCATAGCTCATGGCGTTATTCCTTGTGGCAGGCGAGAGTGCATGGAGATCCGTCAGCCAGATCATACGCAGCGTTGCGCGGACGCATCTTAGCCGGAACGATCTGGTTCATTCTCCATGATCGTTACGCTCATTGTTTTCAGGTCAGGACATCCGAATAGACCCGGCTGGCGAATTTCGCCGGATCAACACTCGGCTTCATGACACCGACGGCTTTCAGATCGTTGACGTAGAAGGCGATCTCCCGCTCAAAATCGCGTTGCACCGGGTGATGATCACTGGTGACGGATTCCAGCATTTTGGCGAGATCGGACGCCCGTTGCTTGGGCGCGTAAGGCGCATAGATTTCACCCGATTCCACCGGGTTCTCGCTGGCCCATTGCGCCGCTTCGATCACCGCCCGCGTCATCGCGGCCGCCACGGGCTTATCGTTACGGACCAGGCTGCCACGGATGCCCAATACACAGCACGCGAGGTTCTCGTACCCGTTCTCCAGGTTGTTCGCCATTTCCACGAGGCCATTGTCGCGCTTCAGGATGAAAGCCAACGGATCGCCGGTGCTCAGCGCGTCGATCTCTCCTTTCTTTAGCGCCATCCCCAGCATGTCGGGCGGAAACTGCTTCCATTCCACTTCGGTCAGCGGGTCGATGCCCTTCTTCTGCAGCACGATTGAGAAGAAGTTCTTGTCCACGCCGGCGATGTCGCCAACCCCAAGGCGCTTGCCACGCAAATCCGCGAGGCTTTTCAGGCCGGAGTCAGGCGCGGCGAGGACGTGCATGCAGCCGCCATGCGTGCCGGCCGTCAGCTTGACGTCGAAGCCCTGTTCCATCGGTTTCAGCCAGCGCAGCATCATGCCGATGCCGGCATCCGCCTTGCCCGTGGAAATCGCTTCCAACAGCATGTCGGTGGACCCCGCCCAGTTCACGAACTCCACATCCAGGTTGTGCTTCGTGAAGAACCCACGCTTGTCCGCCACCGGCACGGCGATGTGGCACAGCGCCGTCGGCATCCAGGCCAGGGTCACTTTGCGCGGTGGCCCGTCCAGCGGCGCCACGTTCGCCGCCGACGCCTTCATCAGTGGTGCGGCCAATCCGGCCGCCGACGCCGACCAAAGCAGATGACGCCGCGATATCCCAGATCCCGATCGCTTCATGTCGCACCCCCGCGGTAGAAAGAACCGTATGAATAACAGTCACACTCCAACAGAGAGTGAGTCAATACGTTAACACGTGACCTACGAGTTGAATGTCGCATCGAACCCGAGGGCCGCATTGTAACGAGCGGGCAGCACGCCCTCTCTCGCATAGACATCCACCGTGTGCTGCTGGTCCGCGATCATCTGCGCATCGATGGGCGCGGGCGCGAAACCCCGGGCAAGCAACGTTTCGCGGGAGACTTCATAGGGCACCCCCGTCTCGTTCGCCCAGGCCGTGGCATAGGCATCGACATTCGACAGCCCCCAGCGCAGGGCGGCCTCCAGACGCTTCTTGAAGGTCCGCAGCAGATCCCGCTTCTCCGCGATCGCCCGTTCGGTCGCGACGTGATAGCTCAGCCCGCTCATGAGCCCCTGCCCGTCCAACAGGATGCGCGCCTTGTTTTGGGCTACCGCGAGATAGACATACTGACTCCATGTGGACCAAGCATCGATCGCACCGGAGACGAAAGCGGCCTTTGCATCCGCTGGCGACAGGAACGCCAGATTGATGTCGCTGGCCGACAGTCCCGCACGTTCGCGCGCGGCCACGACCAGAAAGTGCCCGACCGAGCCTTTTCCTGTCCCAATCGTGCGCCCCTTAAGGTCGGCGAAGGTCCGTACGGCAGAGCCCGCCGGCACCAGCAGCGCCGTGCTGGCACCGGAAGAACGGGTCGCCGAAACGACCTTGATCCGCACGCCGGCTGCACGCGCGAATGCGAAAGGCGCGTCCCCCACCCCTCCAGTGTCGATCGCACCGGCGTTCAAAGCCTCCAGCAATGGCGCGGCGGCGGGAAAGATGGTCCAGTCGATCAGGTGTTCTATGCCGTTCAACGCGCCGGCCGCCGTCATCAGCGACTTATATCCACCCTTCTGGTCGCCGACACGCAGAACCGGCGACGCCTGAAGCTGGCGGGGAACCGCGGCGAGAAGCCCGAGAAGGGGCAGGCGCCGTCTTGTGTATGAGGGAGAGTGCATCGCGGGCCCCGTATCTACATATGTTATCGTGGAAATATAGTTTACATCATATCGTATAGTGAATACCGTGCGAAGGAAATAGCGGACAGGTGCCAAATGACCCAAACCTATGATCCCAATCTCGCCGCCGCGACCGCGCTTCGCCTGCTCGGCCCCGATCCACAGAACTGGGTTCCCGACCGCCCCGGCATCGACCACAACGTGGTGGTAGTCGGCGGCGGGCAGACCGGCACGGCGCTGGCGTTCGCCCTGCGCCGCGCTGGAATCGGCAAGGTTTCGGTCATCGGAAGACGAGGCCCGGGCGGGCATCTGGCTTACCGCCGCGCGGATGAACCTGCTGCGCACACCCAAGAATCTGGCCGGGCCGGAACTGGGCATTCCCGCTCTAAGCTTCCAGGCCTGGTATGAGGCGCGCCACGGAGAGGCGGCCTATGCCGCCATCGACCGCATCCCTCGTCTGGTGTGGGCCGAATATCTCAGCTGGTACAGGCAATTCCTGAAGATCCCCGTCCGTTACCGTACGCGTCTTTTGCAGATCGAACCGGCCGATGGATTTTTCGGCCTGCACCTGGAAGTCGACGGCCGGCCGGCGGTCGAAACCACGCGCAAAATCGTTCTGGGAACCGGGTTCACCGGGAACGGTGGTCCGTACATCCCGCCAGTGCTCTCCGCCCTGCCCCGGAACGTCCTGTCACATACCCAGGACAACATCGATTTCGCCGCTCTGCGCGGCAAGACGGTCGCGGTGGTCGGCGCCGCGGCGGCCGCCTTCGACGCAGCCGGCGTGGCGCTGGAGAACGGTGCCGCCGCGGTCCATCTGTTCGCCCGCCGGCCGTCCATCGCCTCGGTGCCCATCACCCGCGTGCGTGGCTATCCGGGTGCCTATGACAATTACCGGCACCTGCCCGACGCGATCCGCTGGCACCAGGCGATCCGCTTCCGCCGCGCGGGATCAACGCCGACCATCGATGCGATCCAGCGGGCGGTCGCCTTTGCGGACTTCCACCTGCATCTCGCCGCCCCGTGGCACGAGGCTTACGTGGAAGGCGGACAGATCGTAGCCCAGGCCGCGGACGGCACATTCCGTTTCGACCACGTCATCGCCGGCACCGGCTATTTCGTCGATCCCTCCGCGCGGCCTGAAATCGCCAGCTTCGCCGATCGCATCTTGTTGTGGCGCGATAAATTTGTTCCGCCCGCCGATGAGGAAGACCCGTTTCTCGGCAGCCATCCCTATCTGGGGGAAGCGCACGAATATCTGGAAAAAACACCCGGCCAGGCACCCTATCTGCGGGACATACACGTCCACAACCCCGCCGGCTTCGTCAGCTTCGGCCTGCCGATCGGCGATGTTCCGAGCATGCGGCGCGATATCCCGCTGGTGGCCGCCCGCATCAGCCGCGACCTGTTCCTGGCCGATCTGGACGGTCACGAAGAACGCATGACCGGGACGATCGCCGCCGACTTCTCCGATGAGATCTATGCGTCCGCGGTGTGGAAGCCGTGAGACCAGGAGCGTGCTTGCTTCAGGTTGCAGCATGCACGCTCCGGCTGGGGTGTTAAAAAGAGCGATTCACGCCTGATACCAAGCCGCGGAAGAATTAACCCACAGCCATTGCCTCTCCGTCATGGCCCGGCAACAACAATTCATTGATGAATAGCCACTTACTGAGACGCAACCTGTGCGGAGAGATCGCTCAAAGCAGAACCCCGCGCCCGGCGGCGACAAAAGCGGCATCCGCCTGGGGTGCCTGAACACGGCCGGAACGAACATCGCGAATATGACGCTCGATCGGATTGGCGCGGGCGTGCGCGTGGTTGCCCGCGAGCGAGGCCGCCAGTTCCACCGCCCGGATCGCGTTTTCGATCACCATCGCCTTGATCAGCCCGCTTTCGTTCGGGCTGGTCGGCGATCCGTAGTCCGTTTCGGTAGCGATCGAGAAAATCAGGCGATCATTGGCGGATAGCAGCATCTCGATCTCGCCCACTCTCTCCTGCGCGCGAGGCAACGTGGCGAGCGGCGCACCGAGACCGGTCGGCACCCGATGGCGCAGGAAGTCCGCCACCCAATCGCGGGCGGCGCGGGCGATGCCGGTGTAGATCGCGCCGATGCCGGCGGCGTTCCATGCCATTTGTGCTGGGTCGGCGGACAGCCATTCCGCCGGCGCCTTCAGGGCGACATGGGCATGCTCCACCGGGACATCGGTGAACAGCACATCGTGGCTGCACGTGGCCCGCATGCCGATATGGTCCCAGGTCTCGACAATGCGTATGCCGGGCGCATCACCGCGCACCAGCACATGGCCCACCTGGTCCTCATGGCGCGCCCAGACATCCATCCAGCGCAGCCCAGGTGCACCGGTCGCGAAGATCTTGTGGCCAGAGAGCGCCCAGCCATCGGGTGTTCGCCGCAACACCGTGGACGGCAGGCCGCCGCGCGTCGGCGAGCCCAGTTCCGGCTCCACACGCAAGGCGTTGATCAGGGCACCGCCTTCCACCGCTTCGGCCGCTATGCGGGCCTGCACGGACTCCGGCCACAGGCCCGTCCGGGTCAGGCCCGCCTGTTTGAACAGTTGCATGGCGAGGATCAGGCTGGTGGAGGCGCAGCCTTCCGCGACAATGCCCAGTACGCGGGTGGTATCGAGCAAACCACCGCCCAGGCCGCCGTAACGCTTGGGGACGGTCAGCGCCAGCAGCCCGGCTTGTCGCAACCGGTCGATATTGGCCGCGGGAAAGCGGGCTTCGCTGTCGACCCGAGCGGCATCGGCTGCGAACGTCCGGCTGAGCGCTCGCAGGGCGCTGTCATCGATCGCCAATGACGGTGGGACGTGGTTCATGCGAAACGCCGCCCGTTGGCTTGAACACGCATTGGCTCAACTCCGTGGTGTCCAAGGCAGGTATTCCACGTGGGTGCGAGACGGTCAACATGTTCC
>JARLIN010000240.1 GCA_031291715.1 Rhodopila sp.
GGACTGACGGATGAGAAATGGGACCACACGTTCGACATCGACCTGAAGGGCATGCTCCGTGTCATTCGGCCGGCGGTGCCAGGGATGCGGGCGCGCGGCGCCGGCGCGATTGTCTGTCTGTCGTCCATCATGGGCGTCGCATACGGGTGGGACGAGCATGTTCACTATTCCTCCGCCAAGGCGGGCGTGGTCGGGCTCGTTCGTGGTCTGGCCGTTGAATTGGCAAAATCCGGTATTCGCGTGAACGGCGTGGCGCCAGGATATATCCGCACTGCCCAATTGCTGTCCGCGGAGCATTCGCTCGGGCCGAGCGGTGCGGAAGCGGCCGGCGCATTCATACCGATGGGCCGGATCGGCGAACCGGATGAAATCGCCGACGTCGTGCTGTTCCTGGCTTCCAGCGCGGCCCGGTATATG
Source organism: Rhodopila sp. (assembly GCA_031291715.1). Lineage (GTDB taxonomy): Bacteria > Pseudomonadota > Alphaproteobacteria > Acetobacterales > Acetobacteraceae > Rhodopila. The sequence continues at coordinate 418 of JARLIN010000240.1, forward strand.
ACCGGGCAGGTGGTGGTCGTCGATGGCGGATTGCTGGTCGGGCGCTACTGACGCGGTGCCCGTCGCGTGCGTGCTATTATGCCGACACACAGGGGATGGTGACATGATCGACAAGGATGAATATTCCAGGCGTGGTCTGCTGAAGACAACGACGGGAATGGTGGCGCTGGCCCTGGGTGCCGGCACGCCGTTCATGCACTCGCGCCGCGCCCACGCGGCGGCCGGTGCCCTGGCAAAGGAGCAACTGCGGACCATCGGCCTTTCGGTGACCGTCCAGGAGCGAATTCTGGCCGAGTTCAAGGCCTCGTCGGGCGTTGGCACGACCAGTGGAACCGCGGCCACCTTCCCGGACGCGCAGACAAAAATCCTGTCTGGCTCGAAGGACTACGATTGCTGGGAGACGATTGGGGAGCGCCTGCCGGCGGTCGTGCAGACCAACAACATCGATCCCGTTCCGGTCAGCGAAGTCAAGAACTGGGCGAACATCCGCGACACGTTCACCAAGCCTAACCCCAAGTGGGAAAAGCGCGCGCAGATCACCGGTCAGATCTGGGCAGACGAGGCACAGACCAAATTGTGGATGGTGCCCGCCGTTTATAACTACGACTCGATCGGCTACAACCCGAACGTGGTCAGCGCGGAAGAGGCCAACACCTGGACTGCGATCTTCGACAAGAAATGGAAGGGCAAGTCGGGGTTGAACACCGATCCGCTGATCGCCTTCGGCCAGGCGGTGCTGGCCATGAATTCGCTTGGCCTGTCAAACGTCAAGAACCCCGGCAATCCGAACGCCAAGGAAATCGACGAGGCAGCGAAGTTCCTCGTCTCCAAAAAGAAGGAAGGCCAGTTCCGCGCGCTGTGGGGCGATTTCGGCGAGCTGGTCAATCTGCTGGCATCGGGCGAAATGGTGGTGTGCGACGCTTGGCAGCCTGCGGTGATGGCGGTGAAGGCACAGGGCAAGCCGTGCAAATACGCGGTGCCCAAGGAAGGCTACCGCGCTTGGTCGATCGGCCCCTCGTTGATCACCGGATCGCCGAACAAGGAAGCTGTGTACGCATACGCCGACTACTGGCTGTCCGGAAAGCCCGGCATCACCGTGTCGGAACAGGGTTACTATTCGCCAACGACAAACATCAAGTCCGTATTCCCCGCCGACAAGTACGCCTTCTGGTACGAGGGCAAGCCTTGGAAGGGCGCGCCCGAACGCGGCATCAAGGAGGGCGACCTGCGGGATGGCGGTTCGTTGGAGACGCGCGCGGCGAATGTCGCGTACTGGCACCAGTGGCCCGATGAGTATGACCATCTGATCCAGAAGTGGGACGAGTTCCTGAGCGCCTGACGCGCATTGCACGGGGCCGGCATACCGGCCCCGTGCCTGACGCACCACCACCGGGACAGCACCGTGGCCGACAACGACCTCGAACTGATCAACGTCGGGAAAGTCTATGACAACGGTACGCCGGCGGTCATAGACTTCGATTTACGTGTGGCCAAGGGCGAGTTTATTGCATTCCTTGGGCCGTCCGGCTGTGGCAAGACCACGACCCTGAGAATGATCGCGGGCTTCGAATCCATCAGCAGCGGCGATGTGCGGATTCGCGGGCAACGCATCAACGACATCCCACCCGAGCGCCGGCCGACGTCGATGATCTTTCAGAATTACGCGCTCTTTCCGCATATGACGGTGCGGCGGAACGTCCAGTTCGGACTCGACGTGAAGCGCATGGGACGAGCCGAGCGCGACGCGAAGGTGGACCGCATTCTCGCAACGCTCGATCTGACGGCAATCGCGGACAAGCGCACGGATCGCCTGTCCGGTGGTCAGCGGCAACGGATCGCGCTCGCCCGCGGCCTCGTGGTGGAGCCGGACATTCTGCTGCTCGATGAGCCGCTCGGCGCCCTTGACGCGAACCTGCGCAAGGCGATTCAGGCGGAATTGAAGCTGCTGCAGCGGACTCTTGGAATCACATTCGTCTTCGTAACACACGCACAGTCCGAGGCTTTGACCATGTCGGATCGCGTCGTGGTGATGAACCAGGGCCGTATCGAGCAGGTCTCGGCGCCATATGAGCTTTACACACGCCCGCGGACCCCCTTCGTCGCGCAATTCATTGGCCGCAACACCATCTTCGACGGAACTTTGCTATCGACGGAAGTTCCGGGCGCAATTGTCGAGACGCAGTTCGGCAGCTTCACGGGACAATTGGCGGGTAACTCGAACCTTGGCGCATTGGTGAAACTTGTCGTGCCGTCGGAGGCGTTCGATGTTCATCCCGCGGATGGCGGCGATGAGAATGCGCTGGCGGCGATATACCAGGGAAATATCCTGCCCGGGACGGTAGAGCGGCGCGACGTGGTTGGTCATTTGGTCCAGATGGTTGTTCGGATCGATGATCATCGTTCGGTCACGCTCGAAGGTCATGTCGAAAAGCTTCGTATCGCCGCTCTTGATCCTGGGTCGTCGGTTTGGATCGGCTGGCGCGCGCCGGAAGCCACGGTCATTGCAGCCTAGTGAGAAGAGTCATGTCCGACATAGCGGCTCCTGGCCACTCCATGTCTCAACTCGCGGCACTATTTGCCAGCGGGGCAACGGATCCGGAACTGGTCCTTGACCAGGCAATGGCAGCCATCGCCGAATGCGACGATCACGCGATCTTCACGTCGTTGACCAC
>JARLIN010000241.1 GCA_031291715.1 Rhodopila sp.
AGTTTCGCCCACAAAGCATGCAAATACAGCACGTCAGACGCGGCGTAGGCGAGCTGCTCCGACGTCAGTTCCATCGCACCCCAATCGGAGGACTGCTGCTGCTTCGATAAATCGACGCCCAGCAACTCCTTGCACAAATCCTTCAGCCCGTGCCGGTCGGTGAACGTACGGACCAGCTTGGCCGCGATCTTGGTGCATTTTATCGGGCTGACGGGGATACCCAGGCTGTGCTGTAGCACCGCCACGTCGAATCGGCCGAAATGCATCAGCTTGACCACCGCCGGGTCGCTCATCAACCGCTTCAGGTTCGGACAGTCGAAGCCGCGCCCGCCACGTTCGGGCGGAATAAGCTGCACCATATGGGCATGGCCGTCGCCTGCCGACATCTGCACCAGGCACAGCCGGTCGCGATGGGGGTTCAGGCCCATCGTCTCGGTATCGACGGCGACGACAGGGCCAAGCGTCAGGCCTTCCGGCAGGTCGTCCCGGTATAGGTGGATGGTGCCGTTCGGCATGAACTGTATGATGCTCATATAAGTATTGGTGCCCAGGAGAAGACTCGAACTTCCACGACCTTGCGGCCACAGGTACCTGAAACCTGCGCGTCTACCAATTCCGCCACCTGGGCAACCGTTCGTCCGCGAGAGATACGAACACCGGTCGGCGGCGCGATGTAGCCCCCACCCGCCCCCGCGTCAACCGCTTCCGTACGGAAAATCGTTCCATCCGGCTAACCCGTCTTGAGACGTGCGCATTCGCAGCGTATCAGACCGTTGCGGATAGGAGGCGATGACGATGGCGACGCGGCACGTAGCGACAGTTTTCGGTGGCTCGGGCTTCATCGGCCGCTATGTGGTCAAGCGACTGGCCCTGCAGGGCTACATCGTGCGCGTCGCCGTGCGCGATCCCGAGGCGGCTTTGTTCCTCAAGCCGATGGGCCAGGTCGGACAGATTGTGCCGCTCTACGCCCCGGTGACGAACGAAGGTGCGGTGCATCGTGCCATCGACGGCGCCGAAATCGTGGTCAATCTCGTCGGCGCGCTGACCGACAGCCGGTCCGCGCCCTTCCATGTGGTCCATACCGAAGGGGCCGCTCGCATCGCACGCGTCGCCGCCGCCTGTGGTGTCGGCAAGCTGGTGCATGTCTCCGCCATCGGCGCCGATCCCGCGAGCCGTAGCCGGTACGCCGCCACCAAGGGCGCGGCCGAACAGGCGGTGCGGGCGGCTTTTCCAGCCGCCACGATCCTGCGGCCATCGGTCGTGTTTGGTCTTGAGGACAAATTCTTCAACCGGTTCGCCGCATTCGCTCGGCTTTCCCCGGTCATGCCCGTCATCTCCGGCGCCTCGAAGATGCAGCCGGTCTATGTCAGTGATGTCGCGGACGCGGTGATGGCCGCGCTGGCCGACCCGGCGGCGCAGGGCAAGGTATATGAACTCGGCGGCCCGCGGGTGTGGACGTTCCGGGAAATCCTGTCGTTCATCCTCAAGACGACACACCGCAATCGGCCGCTGGTGAACATCCCGATGGCGATCGCGCGGTTGCAGGCATGCGTCCTGCAGCACGTGCCTGGCAAGCCGCTGACGCCGGATCAGCTTCTGCTGCTGTCGAAGGACAACGTCGTGTCCGCCGGTGCGCTCGGGCTGGCCGATCTGGGAATCACGCCCACACCGGTGGAACTGGTCGTGCCGGCATACCTCAGCCGTTACCAGCCGGGTGGTGGCCGGCGTCCGGCGGTGCTGCTGCCGCAGGAGGGATAGCGATTCCACCATAAGCCACGACCGGGGTCTACGCGGCTTGCCGGCCGCCGGTCAGCTTGTTCCATGCCGCGCCCACCAGGCCTTGCGGCAGGAAGATGATGAACACGACCAGCAACGTGCCATAGACCAGATTGTCCCAGCCGAGGGCGCCGGTGCCGAAGAAAATGCGCAGCCCCTCCGCCAGTAGGATGGTGATGATCGCGCCGACCGTGGGGCCGGGCAGCACATAGATACCGCCCACCACCGCGGCGAACACCATTTGCAGCGAAACGCTGATGCCGCTGACCGTGTCGGGCGAAATGAACATCTGGTACTGGCAATACATTGCCCCGGCGAACGCGGTCATCGCGGCGCTCAGCGCGGTGACCTTCAGTTTTTCAGCGGTGACGTTCACGCCGGCGGCCCCGGCGGCGTCTTCGTCCTCGGCGATCGCTTCAAGGGCGTAGGCCATCATGGAGTGGTCGACGCGCCACCGGATTAGCAATCCGACCGCCCAGACGCCAAGGGCGACGAAATACCAGGTCATTTTGTCGCTGAACTGGAACGCGAGCACCCCCGCGACGCCTTGCACCCGTTCCGGCGTGTAGCCGAGAGAGCCGCCGGTGATGTCCCGGCTCGCGGTCGCCACCTGCAGGACAATGGCGCTGAGGGCCAGCGTGACCAGCGCGAAATAATGGCCGGTGATGCGAAAGCGGGAACATGGATAGCCGACAATCAAAGCCAGGACGACGGCGACGGCCATCGAGGCCGGAACGCCCAGCCAAGGTGTCAGGTGGAAATAATTCCATAGCAGCGCGGTGCCATAGGCGCCGACACCCATGAACCCGCCATGACCGAGGGACACCAGACCGAAACGCCCCATCACCGACCAGGACGTGTACGCGAACGACCAGATCAACACCACGATCATCAGGTGCAACGGGTATGGCGCGTGATACACGAAAGGCAGCGCGATCAGCACCGCGCCGACAACGCAGGGGAGGGTGCGGTTCATTAGTCGCGCGGGCAGCACGCGGTTCATCGGCCGTGCGGGGACCACGCGGGTCACGGATTACGCGCCAGCAGGCCACGCGGCCGGATGAACATCATCACGATAAAGAAGACGAAGGCGAAGACGTAGCCCCACTCAAGATCCATGTAGAGGCCACCGATCGAAATGATCTCGGCGAATACGAAAGCGGCGACGAAGCCGCCGATCATGTTCCCCAGGCCGCCAAGCACGCAGATCATGAAGGTGATCGGCCCGAACGTCAGGCCGATGAATGGATGCACGTCGTATTGCAATACCAGCAGGCAGGCGGCGAGGCCCGCCAGGCCGCCACCGATGGCCGAGGTGATGAGGTAGATCCGCCGGCTGTCCACCCCCATGAGCGGCATGATCTGGCGGTCCTGCGCGATGGCGCGGATCGCGGTGCCGGTATAGGTGCGCGACAGGAACAGATACACCCCCACCATGCCCGCCAGCGCGGTGCCGAATGCCAGCAACCGGGCGTAGCTGATATACATGTCGGACACTTCGATCACCGGCATGCGGATGCCGAGATTACGGAAATCGATCCCGAACATCACCGTGGCGAGCGCTTGCAGAAACGCGAGCACGCCGCCGGTGGCGAGCAACTGGTTGATCGGCGCGGCATTCAGCAATGGGGCAATCACCAGCAGATGCAGCAGAACCCCTAACATGGCCACCAGCGCGATCGAGAGCACGGCGGCGATCAGGAACGGGACATGGAATACCGACACCAGATAGAACATGCCGTACATGCCCATCATGATAAGTTCGGCGTAACAGATCCAGACGACGTCGATGACACCGAAGACAAGGTTCAGACCAAGCGCCAGCAATGCGAGCACGCCGCCCAGAAGGACCCCGTTGATCGCGGCCTCCAGCAGGTAAATGTCAAACATCGACGGGTCTAAACCCCAAGGTATGCCTCCTTGATCGTGTCGCTCCGCGATAGCTCGGCCGAGGTGCCGCTGGCCCGGATCGTTCCGGCCTCCAGCAGATAGGCCCGGTCAACGATCCGCAGGACCTGCCGGACGTTCTGCTCGACAATCAGAACCGTCAGGCCGCTGGCGCGGATGCGCTCGACCAGGCCGAAGACCTGCTGCACCACCACCGGCGCCAGGCCCGCGGAGGGTTCGTCCAGCAGCAGCAACCGGGGTTCGGACATGAGGGCACGGCCGATGGCGCACATCTGCTGCTCGCCGCCCGACATGGTGCCGGCCAATTGCGTGCGGCGCTCTTTCAATCTGGGGAAAAGGTCGTAGACGAAATCAAGCCGCTGGCGGAACTTGGGGCGTGCGGCTGGAATGTAGCCACCCATTCGCAGATTGTCCTCGACCGTCATGCGCGCGAAAAGGCGGCGGCTTTCCGGCACATGCGCGATCCCGAGTTCCAGGATCCGATGCGGCGGTGTGGCCAGCAGGTCGGTGCCTTCCATGCTGATCCGTCCCGCGGTCGGGCGGATCAGGCCGGAGATCACGCGCATCAGCGTCGTCTTGCCGGCACCATTCGGGCCGATGACGCCGATCGCCTCGCCGGCGCTGATCTCCAGCGACACGCCGAACAGCGCCTGGAATGTGCCGTAGCCGGCGTCGATGCCTTTGAGTGCCAGCATGTCAGTGGCGCTCCGCCGATACCATGTCAGTGACGCTCCGCTGGTTCCATTATTGCCGCTCCGGTGGTTCTATTATTGCCGCTCCGCGGCGGCGGCCTGCACCGCGCCGGCGTCGCTCCCGAGATAGACCTCGATCACCCGCGGATCGCCGACGACGTCGGTCGGCAGGCCCTCGGCGATTAGTTCCCCGTGATCCAGCACCATGACGCGATCGACCACGCGCATCAGGACACCCATGATGTGTTCGACCCAGATGATGGTGATGCCGAGTTCGGCACGGATGCGGCGCAGCATGTCCGCGGCCTGATCCATTTCGGTTTCGTCCAGGCCGCCGAGGCTTTCGTCGGCGAGCAGCAGTTTCGGTTGGGTGGCCAGCGCCTTCGCCAGTTCCAGCTTCTTCAGTCCGGCGGCGCCCAGACCGCCGATTTCAGATCTGCGATCCGTGGGAAGGCCGACCATGGACAGCGCCCGCTCTGCTGCCTCGAACGCTTTCGAGCGCGACGGCTGCCCCTGGCCGTAGTAACCGGCCAGCGCGACGTTCTCGAAAATCGTCAGACGCTTGAACGGGCGCGGGATCTGAAACGTACGGCCGATGCCCTGGTTGATGATCCGATATGGAGGCAATCCGCCAATTTCATGGCCCAGGAACCGGATCGACCCGGCGGTGGGTGTCAGCGTGCCGGAGAGCAGATTGAAGATGGTGCTCTTGCCCGAGCCGTTCGGGCCGATCAGGCCGAGTATTTCGCCCTGTCCGACACGGAACGACACGTTCGATACGGCGGGGAACCCGCCGAACCTCTTGATCAGACCGGAAACTTCCAGCACGGGCGAATGTTCACTTCGCCGCGTATGGCGAGGAATCCGGCAGTTTCAACACTGGCTCGCGCTGCTGCAACGCCTTCGGCCAAACGACATAGGCTTTGTCATCGACATATTGCACGACGACCGGATAGGCGCGGGTGTTCTGGCCGGCCATCACCGAGTCTTCCGGCTCGAACTTCGCGCCGAAGCCGAGCAAAGTACCGCCTTCGGGAACATCGACGTCGAGGGCGGCCTTGCGCAGCGCTTCGGCATCGATCCCGCCATAGGTCTTGATCGCGCGCGGCAGGACCTGGCTCAGGAAGAGATACGTGTTGGACGCCGCCATGCCGACATGGGCCGATAGCATCACGGTGTCCGGCTTCGCTTTCTTGTACTCTTCGCCGACCATCTTCGTCAGCGCGGCCAGGCCCGGCTGCAATGCCTCGGGCTTGACGTCCCAGATCGAGATCGGATCGACGTCCATGAAATAGTTGACGTCGTTGCCGGCGCTCGCTTTCAGCTTGTTGTAATCGGTATAGCCGGCGCCGTGGCCGATCAGCGCCTGGAACCGCAGCCCGCCCTCACGCGCCTGGCGCAGGAACAGGCTGATATCGGGGTTGTAGCCGGTATGCAGAATGACGTCCGGACGCGCACGCTTCAGCTTCGTGACCAGCGACGACAGATCGGGTGAGGTGACGGAATAGCCTTCATTCAGCACCACGTTCAGTCCGCCTTTCGCCGCCCCTTCGGCATTGCCGCGGGCGACATCGACGCCGTATGCGCCGTCCTCGTGGATGATCGCGACCCGCAGGTCCTTGGGGTCCTTGCCGAATGCCTCCTTCGCATAGGCGGTCAGCATCGCGGTCGAGGCGAGGCCCCATTGCGTGCCATAGGGCTGTGCCCGGAACACGTATCTCAGGTGGCGGTTTTCCAGCACCGGCGAGGCGATGCAGGTCGTGATCCACATGAATTTCTTGTACTGCTCGACGCGAGCGGCGGTTGGCACGCACTCGGCCGAGGAGAAGAAGCCGAGGAGCATGTCCACCTTTTCCTGCTCGATCAGGCGGACGGCCTCGTTGATGGCGACGTCGGGCTTGCTCTGCGCGTCGGCATAGATGGGGTCGATCTTGTACCCTTCGACTCCGCCATGTGCGTTGACGTAGTCGATCATGATCTTGACGCCGAGATTGTGCAGCTCCGACCCACCGCCGGCGAATGGGCCGGTGAGATCGAAGACGACGCCGATCTTGATCTTTTTCTCTTGCGCCATGGCGGGAGGAAGCTGCATCGCGATGAATGCCGCCACGATCAACGCCAGTGCGGCCACCAAACGGGCCAACCCACGTCTCAGCATCGTCACCATCCCTGTATTTTTCTGATTAGCCCCGAATTGATCGGGTTGCATGGCAGTTATGCTTTCAGAGGCGGCATAAAGCAAGATTTATGGCACATGACGTGCGTGGATGTGGGCCTGGACAGCCTGTCATCAGCCTGGTGTGAAGGAAGCCTTTGCATCGGATGGCAGAGGTCCGGGCATTCCCCATCCGTCATGGCCCGGCTGTATCGGTAAATCCTTCGTCCGGCGATCCGATCAGCTGCGTGGTCTATGCCACGCGCCTACCCATCGCCCCGCCCGAACCCACCCACCATCGTCCGTATCCGCTCCGGATCGCCTTGCTCCATCACCCGCCGGGCAAAACGCACGCAGGAATCGATCTCCACCGACCGAATCATCTGCTTCACCTTGGGCACGGCCGAGGCATTCATGCTCAACGACCGCACTCCCAGCCCCAGCAGCAGCGGGGTGA
>JARLIN010000027.1 GCA_031291715.1 Rhodopila sp.
CCGTCAGAGGCCATTGACCCGGCGCCGGATGGTGAGGCGCGGGTTCTTGAACCAAGGGTGTCTGATACCACCCGCCGCTGTCGCCGACTCTTCCGGCGATAGCGGCGGTTGGTATCGCGCGCGGGGTTGGCGGGGCGGCCGCGCGCCAAACCAAGACTCATGCCGACCGCCGTTGACCCATTTTCATGGGTCAACATCAAGGGCGGTTGGTATGAGACGGCAAAGATGCCGTTGGGCACCCTGCTATCTGCGTTCATCTGCGTTCATCTGCGGTTCCAATTCCTTTCTTGGTCGATCCAGCCTGGAACGGGCGTTATCGGCACCCCGGCTTGGCATCACATCGCCGCTTGGTATGACTCATTTGCAGGAGAGGGCGATTCACGTCCGAGGTTGATGCAACCTCAGACGATCGCGGTCTAACCTGAATGCGCGCCCCTCCAGCCAACCATGCTTTCGGTAGTGCTGCTCTCCCGAAACAAATGCGCCGGCCGCGACAGCCTGGCCAACGTCATGATTGGCTCGCAGATAGAAGGCCTCATCGAACGAGGCGTTATGGGCCGACTGTTGCTCGGGCGCGCGACCACAGAACGCCAGGATTGATCGCGCGATAGCGTCCCACTCATCCGACGAGATATGAAACTCGTGCTCTGCTTGGACAAACATGAGATTTATCGACGGTGAAAGTGCATAGTTCTCGGTCAGATCAATCCCGCCATACTGATCATCGACGCCCTGAACGATCAATGTCGGGACCGCGAGGTCGGCAAGATGCTTAAATCGCTCTGGCTCCAGCACGCGGTTCGGGCACCGGAACGGGTAGCCGAGGCAGATCACGGCCGCGACGTCCCTCTGTGCGGCAAGCAGAGAGATGACCCGGGCTCCTGACGACCGGCCGATCAGGACAACGCGCCTCCCGGCTTCTCCGGCAGGCACGATCTGGTCCAGCAGCCTCAGCCGTCGCGTGACATCGGTTCGAAACGTCGGCTCCCCGGTTTGTGCCAATATCTCTGCCTGACCAATCCAGGCGGAGAAGGTCGGAGCGAGGCGGGCGCGAAGTGCATCCTCAATATGAGGATTTCCGGGATACGAGTCGCCAGCAAGGAAAAATACCGGTCCCAGCATCAGTTATGATAATGAACTGAATCGCCTGCAGGCACGATTTCCTATCTCCGAAGCCACCCGGTCATTCGCCCATTTTCGTCGTGAACTGACGTCCATGCTCCGGTATCCATACAAGAATGAGCTGGATCGATACCATCGGCACTGGAATAATCCAGCGGACATGCCGACATTCCGGCGCGATCCCAACGAATCGGTCACTTTGAACACGACAGCCTCCGATAGGATCGATGATCCGGCTTCAATAGCTCGCGCGGTATGACATGGAACCGCAATCGGAAACTATCGGGAATAAGCGCGCCCAGGCAGGCGAGCCAGCCGTCGCACCATCAATGCGAAAAAGAGGCCGTCATCGCGGCGCCACGATCGCTGGCTCGAAGATCCCACCCCGGGTTATTCCCCCCCTGCACCACTCCGGGATTTCGCGCCTCCTGAGGGATGGCGCCGAAGCCGCCCGGCGCGAGCGCATGTTTCCAACTACATGAGCTTCCATTCGCCGCTCGGGAGCCGGCACACGTTGAGGTTCAGCGTCCGCGGGGACGACGAATCCTCGCGGTACCGGACTTCCGACTTCAGGGCGCGACAGTCCATCCCCTGCCGCTTGAAGGCGCGAAGCACGGAAACGGTCCCTTGATTTCCGGACTTAGGACCGGTCCACGCCTCGGCCTTCCCGACCTGAGCTTGATCCTCGGTCAGGAGTTTACGCGCCGCAGCCTGGCCCGCTTCCAAATCTTCCTTGGGAAGGACCGGCCCTTTGTACCCCCTGAAAGGATTGATCTGGGCACGGGCATCCGTGGGCCAGACGGCTATCAACAGGCCGAGAAGCACGAAGATAGCGCACCACGACTTCGAAAGCCGGGCGTTCGAAACAAATTGGCGGGCGGGCATCGCAAATACTCCCTTTGTTCAAGCGGAGCCCATGGGAGACTTCCTGGCTCCGCGAGAGAGACATGGCCTCTGTTCAAGTCCTCCCCCGACCACCGCGAAGGCGTTTGCCCGACACCACGAACCGAGGCAAAACACAGAATTGTGTGTGCAACGGATTTTCAACAGCAGCAGTGCTGACATGATCGCCGGCAGTCTGCACCCCAATAAACGATGCAGGATGGTGAAGCTCAGGTTCAAAAATCCCGGACCGGACGCGGCTGCGTTGCTGCCCTATACCCTTATGGCTCCGCGAACGGCATTGATCTGCATTAACGCCCACCGCACGGCCGTGGGCAGCCACCCCTATCGGCGTGGCAGCATGCGGCCGAGCACCTGATCGCGCCAAAGATAGCGATGAACCAGGGCCGCCGACGCATGAAGTCCGGCGACCGCGAGGATAATCCAGCCAATAAGCGCGTGGATGTCCTGGACCTCATCCGCGAGCGCGCGGTTGCCGGGATCAAAGGCGGGGATCGAGAACAGGTTGAAGATGCTGTCTCCCCTCGCCCAGGTAAGGCCAATGCCGACCAGCACCATCGCCGCAAGGAGGATATAGAGGACCCAGTGCGTGGCCCTGGCGGCCAGACCGAGCAGACCGTCATCGGCCGGCGGCAATCGGCGTCCGCCGGTCAGGCGCCAGATGATTCGCGCCACCAGCACCGCGGCGAGAAGCAATCCACATACAATGTGGACAGACCTTGCATCCACACGGAGTGGACCCCGTGGAAACCAGTCGATGGTCTGTGCACCGAGCCATTGCGTGACGACCAAAACGGCTGTGGCCCAGTGGAAGAAGATCGTCGCGTTATCATAACGTGCCGCGGCGCGGCTGACGGGCTGCATGGTCGCATTCCTTACAGTTGACCCAGACATTCGATCCGGACTGGGCAACGACGCTCATTTGCCCTACACGCCCCATATCGATCAAGCCGCGTTTCCTTACGGTATCGCGACTCTGCCTGAAGCGGCGCGCGACCCTGGCGGATCTCGCGACCTCCGCCAGACGGCCGACCTGGTTCATGATGTAGCTGACCGGCCGCGACATTGGCCGGGCCGGGACACCTTACCAGATGCGCCCGCACCGACGTTGCGCTAATCCGTCCGCCAGAGCCTTACGAAGTCGGCAAGTTCCTCGGCGCCAAGATCGGAGACGGCCCAGAACGCCATTCCATCCTGGCTCCAGTGCAGGAAATTGTAGCCGCTGCGGCTGCCCTCCGTGGGATCATGGGCCAGATGGCCGCCATCCGGCCACACATACAGATCGATGACGTGCTGGCGCCGCTGGTATATCAATGCCGCGATCGACTTGCCGGCAAGGTAGTCGAGACGGCCGCCCGAAAGTGGAAATCCCTCTGCCTTGAGGTCCTTTACCGGCGGCGCGAAGTCGAGTCGTCCGTCGAACCAGGGCTTGACCGTATGCTGGTCAGTGGACACCACGTCCATCAGATGGCCCGGCTGCAACGCCCGGATGTGGTCCGAAACCACGGCGTCCGGCAGGCCGGCGGCAGATGGCAGCAGGAATACCAGCGCCAGGCAGGCGGCCAGCGCGAAGCCGCCGCCGAAAGGTATGACCGGCCCTA
>JARLIN010000242.1 GCA_031291715.1 Rhodopila sp.
CGCGCGGCGGGATTTCGCCGCTTTGCCGGACGAGTTGGGCGATCTGTTATTCCAGGTGGTCTATCATGCCCGCATGGCCGAGGAGGAAAACCGCTTCGGCTTTGCCGACGTGGCGCGGACGATCGCCGACAAGATGATCCGTCGCCACCCGCATGTGTTCGGTGACGCCGCTTCCCGCGATGCCGCTTCTCAGACCGGCGCCTGGGAGGCGCAGAAGCGCGCCGAACGCCATGCGCGGACCGAAACCGGCACCCTGGCGGGAATTCCGGCCGCCCTGCCCGCTCTGACCCGCGCCGCGAAGCTGACCAATCGCGCCGCGCGCGTCGGTTTCGACTGGCCCGATGCCGCGGGCGTGCTCGACAAGCTGGAAGAGGAAGTGCTGGAACTGCGCGCCGAGCTTCCCGGCGCGGATCCGGCACGTCTGGCCGATGAGGTCGGCGATCTGCTGTTCGTGCTCGCGAACCTTGCGCGCAAGCTGCACCTCGATCCCGAGGCATGCCTGCGTCAGGCCAACGACAAGTTCACCCGCCGGTTCCAGGGTATCGAACGACGGCTTGAGGTTGCGGGAAAATCGCCCGCGGACGCGACGCTCGAGGAGATGGAGGCGTTGTGGAATGCCGTGAAGCGGGCGGAGCGCGCCAACGCCCCTGTTCAGTAGTCCCTCCGGTCAGTGGTCCTTGCCGCTGAAATCCGGCCGCTCGAACCTGGCACGGTCCGCCGGCAGCAGGCGGACGGTGACGTGGATGGTTTCGTCCTTGTCCTGCCGGCCGATCACCTCGCCATGCGCGTACAGCCAGGCCAGCCGGGCGCCGTCCGCGGGCGGGATGTCGTAGCCGGCGGTTTCCATTCCCGCCGCGATCCGCCGGTCCATGGCGTCCTGCAAGGCACGCAAACCCTCGCCGGTGATAGCGGAGACGGCGATGCTGCCGCCCCTGGTTTCCACTTCCGACACGCCGCCGAGCAGATCCGCCTTGTTCAGCACCTCGATGCTGCGCAGCGGCCAGTCCTCGTCCAGCGTGCCGTCTCGCACCATGCCGTCCAGCACCGCGATTACGTCCGCCCGCTGGGCGGCGCTGTCGGGGTGGGCGGCGTCGCGCACATGCAGGATCACGTCCGCCTCCGACACTTCCTCCAGCGTGGCGCGGAAGGCGGCGACGAGTTCGGTGGGCAGTTCGCTGATGAAGCCGACGGTGTCGGACAGGATGGCGCGCCGCCCGGATGGTAGGCGCAGCCCGCGCATGGTGGGATCGAGCGTGGCGAACAGCTGGTCCCTCGCCGCCACTTCCGCGCCGGTCAGCGCGTTGAACAGCGTTGATTTTCCGGCATTGGTGTAGCCGACCAGCGCCACCACGGGGAACGGCACACGCCGGCGGGCGGAACGGTGAAGCCCGCGGGTGCGACGAACCTGCTCGAGCTCCTTCTTCAGCCGCACGATGCGATCCAGGATCAGCCGGCGATCGGCCTCGATCTGGGTTTCGCCGGGTCCGCCAAGGAAGCCGAAGCCGCCGCGCTGGCGCTCCAGATGGGTCCAGGACCGCACCAGGCGGGAACGTTGGTATTCGAGATGGGCGAGTTCGACCTGCAGCGTGCCCTCCCGGGTTGCCGCGCGTTCGCCGAATATGTCCAGGATCAGGCCGGTGCGGTCGATCACCTTGCAGCCCCAGGCCCGCTCGAGGTTGCGTTGCTGTACCGGCGACAGCGTGGCGTCGAGGATGGCGACCTCGACCTCGTTGGCCTCCAGCGCCTCGCCCTGCGTCTCCAGCTGCCCCGAGCCCAGTAAGGTGGACGGACGGCGGGCCCGCAGCGGCACGATGGCGCTGTGGACGACGACGAGACCGATGGACGCGGCGAGTCCCACGGCCTCTTCCAGCCGGGCTTCAGCCAGCCGGGCATGATCACCGGTGGTTTCGGCACGCTCCCACGGCAGGATAACGGCCGCGCGGGTCGGGCCGGGGGGTGTGGCCCCCTGCCCTTTGCCGGCTTTCTTCCTGTCTTTCAGTCCGAGCAGCGCTTCGGTGTCGATGATCTCCGGCGCTTCTGCCGGGCGGTCATTGTCGTTTACCCGGTGGCGCGTCACGCCGCCCGGAACCCGCGCCGTGCGGCTGGGCTATTCTTCACCAGTCGCGGTCTCCCTCACGCCAGCACCTTCGACCTTCGTTGCGTCGAACAGCTGGATCGGCGCGCCTGGCATGACTGTGCTGATTGCGTGCTTGTAGACGAGCTGGGTGTGCCCGTCGCGGCGCAACAGAACGGAAAAATTATCAAACCAGGTGATGATACCCTGTAGTTTTACCCCATTGACCAGGAACACGGTTACGGGGGTCTTGCTCTTGCGCACGTGATTCAGGAACACGTCCTGAACGTTCTGCGACTTCTCGTTGGCCACGGCGGTGATCCTTCTTTGTTTTCATTAACGTCGATGTCGTCACAAGGATCGAGATTGGCGAGTAAGCGGGCGTGGCACGGCCGCTTGGGCTTCATCCAGGTGACAGGTGGTAGGCCAGGCTGTTGGAAAGGCACGAGAAATTCCAGGCGCAGGCGTCAGGCGAACGACCGGAGCCGGGTAATCAGCACACCGGCCGTCGGCATATGGATATCGGGAGCCGCATTGTCGATACCCCCGTCGTGGGAAGCATCGCCAACCAGCACCGCCGTGACACCGGCGGCCCGTGCTGCCTGCATGTCGCTGGCAGTGTCGCCCAGATACCATACCGACCGATCCGGCGCACGCCCAAGATTCGACAGGGCGAGCAGGATGGAGTCCGGCGCCGGCTTGTCCGCCGTGGCGTCGCCGGCGCCGACGATGGTGCGGAAATGCCCGTCCCACCCCAAATGGGTGACCTCGCGGCGCAGGAAGGCGCCGGCCTTGTTGGAGACCACACCCTGTGGCCAGGCGGCGCCGGCGCGCAGCAGTTCCACCACGTCCGGCAGCGGGCGCAGATGGTCCAGATGGCCTTCGGTGAGCGTGGCGTAGAACAGGTCCCGCGCGCGTTCCCACTCGGCCCCGAACATTGGCGGGAAGCTGTCGCGCAGGCTGGTGCGTACGCGCTGGCGTGTGTCCTGGTCGGTCCAGCGCGGCATGGAGAATTCGTCGAATACGGCGTTCAGCGCGCCGGTTATGGCGGACCAGCCATCGACCAGGGTGTTGTCCCAATCGTAGAGCAGAACGGATGGCACAGACGGCGATTGCTTCACGGGTTCCTCAATAGGCTAATTCGACGCGCCGGACGAATTTCTCTCACCGGGCGTTTTTCTCTCGCCGGGCGTTCGTACTCAAAAGCGGTAAAAAATTCGGCGAATTCGGATTCGAATACCTGTATTTCCTTGGCTTTCAATTCGTCCTTCCATCTGCCGACGGAGGAAGACACATCAGCGCTCGTGCCATGCTTCTTGAACAGGATTTCATCGGCTTCCCTGTCGGGAGCGAGCGGAGAGTCCAATTCAAGAAAGCCGGAAACCTCGGCGAGAGCGCGCTCGGTTCGCAGCACAAGGTCTTCGTATTTAACGAAAATCACATCATCCCGGTGATCCGCGCACCGGATTTTCAAGATCCGCTCTGCGGTCGCCTTGAGCGCGGGGATGGCCTCTTCCGGGCGCGATTGCCAGAACGAGCGATAGGAACAGAACAGGTCGCGCGGATCGCGGATGAGGATGATTTCCTTGACCGGATCAAACGCCATTCTCGCAAAGCCGCGGGTTCGCTGCAGAATATCGGTCTTCTCGGCGAAAAAGCGGCTTTGCAGCCGGCCGGATTTCTCCCCGAGTAGATGATAGAAGTCCGATATGATCGAACGAAATGCTGCCGTCAGGTGGATCGGCGCTTTGCGTTCGAAGAAATCGTACAAGGTGGTTGAATCTGGAAAGATGTCCTGGAACTGGTGGTTATTGAACGGGTTCAAGCCCGAGCTGAAAGGGTCCAGGCGAATTCCGTCATCTCCGGGAAAGTCTCCGTGATTTCCCGGTGAAGAAAGAATGTCAAAAGCGTGACCGTAGTAGGTGAGAAGTTTCAGCTCGTAGGGGTACTTGTCCGGAACAACAATCGACGGGCTGCCTCTGAGGTATTTCATCAGAATGGTCGTGCCAGATCGGCCGCTGGCCGTAACCAGGATCGGGGTTTGGCGTTGGGTACTTTGTCGAAATGGCTGGATCGCCTTCGGACGGAGGGTTGCGGTCTTCCCTTCATGGCGTCCGAGGACGGTGACGTCATAGTTTTCCAGTAATGATAACGGCTCGACAAACAGGTAAGTAAAACCGTGCCGCCCGTCCCCATGCGTGCCTAAAGCCTCCAGGTCTTCGCGTAGATCACCAGCGATAACCCGGCCCCACTCCTGGCCATTCACTAAAACAATCACTTCGATCGGCGTATTGGGATGATCCGTGTCCAAAGCCCATCCCGACAGGTAATGACGGTCAAGTCTATCAATGTGGCCGACTAGCATCGTCTTCGGTTTCCCAAACTCTCATGGCTTCGTTACAACGCACCCGATGCCGTAGCGGCTCAACGGTGACAAAGCACGATCCGCGGGCGTCAGTCTGTAGATCAACTTACCGTCAATAACGGGGCTGGCCGGCGCTGCGTGCCTGATCCCACCAGGCACAGACGCCGGGCGTCAGACTGTAGCTATCCTCCAGCACCTGCAACGGCTGGCGCAGCCCCGCGGCGCCAGCCTGCAAACGCATGGCGCGCGCCTCGGCCCTGGCTTCCGGCGGCAGCCAGGTCCGTTCGTGGCCCCATAGGCTCGGTCCCGCCTCCAGGCGCTGGGGCGTCCAGTTGGCGGGGTCGATGACCCGCCCGCCCCAGCCGTACTCGATCTGAAAGCCGGCCGGCGAGCGCAGGTAGAACGAGGTCATCCAGTCGTTGGTGTGCCGGCCCAGGGTTGCCATCACGCGGCTGGGGTCTTTGTCCGTGCCGTCGCCGAGCGCCAGATCGTAGCCCTGGCCGATGTCGTCCAGGGAGCAGAGCTCCACCATGAAGTGGTGCATGCCGTTGCGGCCGGTCTCCAGCATCGCGAAGCTGTGCTGGCGCGGATTGACGTGGAAGAACGCCGCGCCGAACGGACGCTCCATGATGTCGCTGACGCCGAAGCCGAGCACGTCGCGGTAGAACGGCAGGGCCGCGTCAAGGCGTTCCACGGTGATCACCACGTGGCCCATGCCGAGCGGGCCGGTACGGAAGCCCGAAATGGCCCGGCCGGAGACGAACGGCGCATCGGCCATGGCGGCACCGTGGAACACCTCCAGCCGGTTGCCGAGCGGATCGGCGAACGAGATCAGGCCGGCGACCGCCCGCCGGTCCGCGAGCGCCGCCGGCTCGCGCGCTACCGCGACGCCGGCGCGGTCCAGCCGCGCGGCCAGTTCCGCCAGCGCCGCTTCGTCCACCACCTCCCAGCCGATATAGCGGCTGCCCTCCGCCAGGTCGCGGTCGATGATCAGGCGTTGCGCCCGGTCGTCCATGCGGAAGGCGCGCGAGGTGTTGCCCCGCTCCACCGCCTGCATGCCGAGCAGGGAGGTGGCGAAGCCGGACCAGCCGTCCAGGTCCGCGGATCCGAAGCCGAGATAGCCGAGCGCCTGCACCTGCATGGTCCGTCCCCCGTTCGAAAGAGTCGCAGCCTAGCATTATCGCGGCAAGGTTGCAGCCGGGGCGTTCAGCCCATCGGCAGGTAGGGGGTTGGCACAAAGAAGCGGCCGCCGACGGTCTTCAGGGCATTGTTGGGGCTCACCATCGCGGCGGCGCGCAACGCGGTCAGGAACTGCCCGGCTACGGTCCGGCGCCAGAACCAGCCGTCGATCTGCCGGGCCGAGGGCGGGCCGCCCTCGGCCTGCACCGCCTCGCCGTAGAGCGCCTTCAGGTCGTCGGCGAGGAAGCGCAGCGCCAGCGCCGATGTGTCATGCAGCGCCACGGTTGGCAGCGCGCCGTCGAGGAACGAGGCGGCGAAGGCCGGCCAGGCCTCCGGTGGCTGGCCGGCAAGCCCGGTCGTGGTGCGGCCGAATCGGGCCTTGAAGCGTTCCCAGGCCGGCAGCACCAGCGCCATTTCGGCCCGCAGCGCGGCTTGCCAATCGGCCGCGGTTCGCGGGGTGGCCGGCGGCGGCAGGTCCATCGCCGGCTGCCAGTCCGCCCGGTCGAACCAGCTCGGATTGTCGTCGGGGAAGTGCTCAAGGATCGGTGCTCCGTAGCCGCGTTCCAGCAGGGACAGCGCCTGCATCAGCACACGGCGCTGGAACGCCGCGTCGTTCGGCTCGCCAACCGGGCGGCCGAGCATGAACGGCACGAACAGTGCCCGCGGGGGGCGGGTTTTCTCGACCTGCGGCAGTACGAGCGCGAGAACCGTCGTCGGCAGGCCCCGGTCTTCCAGCATATGCGCCAGCGCGCTCACGGCGCGCGTGCACAGCGGTCAGACGGGGGCGAGAACGACCGCGTTGCAGCCTTCAGCGAGCAAAGCCGCGGCGATGGCGTCGGCGGAGTCGGTCATCGCCGCCGGATCGGTCGAGCCCATGACGGTGTAATGGGTCTCCGTCACGCCGCCGATCACCCCTTCGGCTGCCAGCTCGCGCAGGCGATCGATGGGATAGACGACGTTGATGTCGCGCTGGAAGCCTGCCCGATCGAAATTGATCGAGACATGGCTCATCAGGATCTCGTCGTTCGGCCAGCCGGACGGCACCGCTCGGTATTCGCCCGAGCCGAAATCGAACGGCTTGTCGCCGCGCCGGATCAGCGCGGCGGAACTGACGATCGCGACCTTGCGCCGCGACAGCGCGGGGCCGGTGACAAACGGGGCCGTCTCGAAGCTCGGACAGGCAATATCGCGCACGACCGTGCGGGTCGGTTCTGGAATATCCTCGAGGCGGGCCAAATTCATCGCTCCTGTCGTTCTGTGCAGCCGACCATGCCGGCCAAGGAAAGGCAACCGGCCTCCGATATCAGTCACCGCGCGGGGCGGGCCGTTACACCCGGCCGCGCCATTCGCTTCCCTGCCCCGTTCCCCGTCCCCTTCCCTCATGAGCAAACCACGCTAACTTGGCTTCCCATGATCACCTTTCAGGAAGCTTCCGCAACCGTGCCGCCGGGCCGCCGGATCTATGCCATCGGCGACGTGCACGGCCTGTCCCAGCGGCTGATCGCGCTGCACGCCGCCATCCGCACCGATCTGCACCGAAGGCCGGTGGCCGAGCCGCTGCTGATCCATCTGGGCGACTATGTCGATCGCGGCCCGGACAGCGCCGGCGTGATCGCCCTGCTCGCCGCTGGGCCGCCGATCGAGGGGGTGGAAACCATCAACCTGATCGGCAACCACGAGAACACCATGATCGAGGCGATCGGCGGCGATGCCGCCTCGGCCACCGACTGGATGTTCAATGGCGGCGAACCGGCGCTGGAGAGCTACGCCATCCCGCCGGGCACGCCGCGCGACGAGTGGGCGTCGGCGATCCCCAGCGAGCACATGGCGTTCCTGCACGGCCTGAGCGTCAGCCATCGCGAGGGCGGTTACATGTTCGTGCATGGCGGCATCCGGCCGGGCGTGCCCCTGGACGAGCAGTTGCGCGACGAGATGATCCGCATGCGCCACCCCTTCCTGAACTCCGAGGCCGACCATGGGGCGGTGATCGTGCATGGCCATACCCCGATCAAGACGCCGGTGATCAAGCCCAATCGCATCGGCATCGATACCGGCGCGATCTTCGGCGGGCCGTTGACCTGCCTGGTGCTGGAAGAGGACCGGATGGGGTTTCTCTACGCCTGACGCGCGCGCGGCAGCAGCCGGCTGCAAGAGGCCCGGCTGCGCGGATGCACGCGGCCGGAATTGCTGCTAGGAATGCCGTGGCATGAGCAACAACTCCCTCGTTCGAACCTCGACGCTGAAACCGGGCCTGATCCTGTTTTGGCTGGGAATGGGGCTGGCTTTCCAGATCGTCTATTTCGGCCTTCCCCATCCGCTGCGGATCGGCACCTGGCTGCATGTTGTTTTCTGGCCAGCCTATGTCCTGCTCGGGATGGTGCGCTGGGTGTTCTACCCGTTCGCGATGATCGCGATGCTCGGCTTCGCCGTCGTGTTCTTTTTCAACAGCCGCCGCTAGGTCGAGGCGGAGCCAGACCATGTGCACCCGATGCATCTCCCCGGCTGCGGTCGGCCCCACGCTCTCGAGACGGAGTTTCTGCCAGGCCACCGCGGTTCTGGGCGCCCTGGCCACGCGGCCGGCGGTGGCGGCGGAGGGTCTGCTTGAGCCCACGCTGCGGCTGCGTGGTCCGGCGACACCCGGCACGAAGCGCGTCGCGCTGACGCTGGATGCCTGCCCGGGCGGCTTTGACCGCCGCATCGCGTCCTATCTGGCCGATGACGGGGTGCCGGCGACCATTTTCCTGACCTCGGCCTGGATCCGCCGCAATCCGGCGGGTCTGGCGTTTCTGCTGGATCATCGCGATCTGTTCGCGTTCGAGAACCACGGCGGGCGCCACCTTCCCCCGGTGCTCGGCGACCGCAGCATCTACGGCCTGCGCGCCGCTGGCACCCTGGATGCCATACGCCGCGAGGTGGAGACGGGTGCCGCCGACATCCGCCGGGCCACCGGAACACAGACGCGCTGGTACCGCGGCGCCACCGGCCTGTACAGCCCGGCGGCGATCAAGGCGATCGAGGCGATGGGGTTCGGCATCGGCGGCTATTCGCTGAACGCGGATATGGGCGCCTCGCTCCCCGCCGCCACCGTCGCCTCCCGCGTCGAGGCCGCGCGCGACGGCGATGTGATCGTTTGCCACCTGACCCAACCCAAGCGGCCGAGCGGGCTGGGTATCGTCGCCGGCGTGAAGGCCCTGCGGCTGCAGGGTACCGTGTTCACCCACCTGGACGCGCCGGCTGCCTAGAAGAACGATCCGATCGGACGGAGTTCAACATGGCGACCGCGTTCCTGGCCTGCATGGCCGCCGTTGCGGCATTCTACCACCTGCCGCCGCGTGCGCTGCCGTCGATACAGGCGGTCGAGGCCGGCAAGGTTGGCATGGTCCGCCACAACGCCAACGGCACAGAGGATTACGGGTTGATGCAGGTGAACAGCCTGTGGGTTCGCCCGATCGCGGAGCGTGCCGGCATGGCGCCGGAGGCGGTGCGCGACAGGCTCGTCAACGATGGCTGCTACAATATCGCCGCTGCCGGCATGATCCTGCGTGGCAGCCTGACGCAGGCGCATGGGAACCTGGCGCGCGCCTATGGCTACTACCACTCGCACACGCCATGGTTCAGCCAGGCGTATCGGGTTCGGGTGATCAACTCGGCCCTGGCGCTGTATTTTCCGGCAAAGCCGGGCCGCTAGATCGCCCGATTTCGGCCCGGCTGCTCCCGTACGTTGCCTAATGCGGCTTCGCCACGCTTCGTGCCAACTCGATTTCGTTCAGCTGGATCGGTTCCTTGCGCAGCATGTCCGCGACGAAGGCCCGGGCGTTCTGCTGCGCCCGCTGCTGGCGCAGCGCGGCGGCGATGGTGTCAGAGACATCGGCGAGCGGCGCGATCGCGGCGGGACGTTCGCCGACCAGCTTCAGGATGTGCCAGCCTTCCGGCGTGCGCACCGGCTCGCTGATCGAATTCTCGGTCATGCCGGCAACCGCGTCCTTCACGGCGGGCACCAGCTGGTCTTCACGCAACCAACCGAGATCGCCGCCCTTTTCGGCGGAGGCTCGGTCCTCGGAGGTTTTCCGCGCAATCTGGCCGAAATCCGCCTTCGGCTTGGTCAATTGCTGGTGGATATCGGTGATCTTCGCCTTCGCCGCCTCCTCGGCCTTGGCCGGCGAGCCGACCGGCAGGCGCACCGCGATCTGCAGGATGTGGTACTGGCGCGGGATCACGAAGCGCGACTTGTTGGCCTCATAGGCCGCGGCGATCTCGGCCTTGCTGGGGAAGGCCGCCTCCGGCTGGGTCAGCGAGGCGACATACGACGACACCACGACGCTGTCGCGCGCATCGTTGGCGCGCAGCACGACTTCCGGCTTCTGATCGAAGCCGGCGGCCTTGGCCTGGTCCAGCAGGGCCTGGCGCAGCAACCGGTCGCGCACGAATTCCGACAGGGCGGCCGGGTTGGCGAGCAGCTGGGCGCGCACCGCGGGGTCGGCGCGCTCCAGCAAGTCGCGCACGTCCTCGGCGGTCAATTTCAGATTGCCGCGCTGCGCCACCAGGTCGCTGGATTGTGCGGTGGCCGGGCTTGGGGCCGGGCTTGGGGCGGGGTTCGCAGCCGGCGCGGCCTGCGGGGAGGCGGCCGGCCATGCGGCGAGGGATGCCAGGGCGGCGAAGGCCATCAGACGCGAGAGCAGGGTCATCTTGTCAATCCGACAGAGGTTTGGGACGAGCGGCGAGAAACAGGCGCTGATGTAGCCGCAATCGGGCCGCCTGTCCCCTGGTATCGCACAGCTTGCGCCCCAGGCGTTTGTAAGCCGCGGGAACGAGCGTTAACCTGTCCGCCAACGGACAGCCGCTCGGGGAAATCGCCAATATGAAGACCAGCTTCACCGTCGATGACATGACCATCCACCGCATCGTCGAGGACGAAAAGGGCTACACGCCGGCGCTGGAATTCCTGCCGGGTCTGTCCAGGGATGTGCTGGAGGAAAACCGCCCCTGGATGCAGGCGATGGGCGCGCTGAACCCGGTGGACGACACGCTGGTGCTCTGCTTTCAGTCCTATGTCGTGCGCACGCCGCATCATACGGTGCTGGTCGACAGTTGCATTGGCAATGACAAGACCCGCCCGGCGCGTGCCGCCTGGAACGGCAAGCGGGACGGCAACTACATGCAGGCGCTGGCGGCGGCCGGCGTCGGCGTGGACGACATCGACTACGTCATGTGCACCCATCTGCATGTCGATCACGTCGGCTGGAACACGAAGCTGGAGAACGGGCGCTGGGTGCCGACGTTTCCCAAGGCGCGCTATCTGTTCACCCAGACCGAGTACGACTACTGGGAGGCGGAGAACCGGCGCGCGCCGATCGAGTGCATCGAGGACAGCGTGCTGCCGATCGTCGCCGCGCGGCGGGCCGACCTGATCACCAGCGCCGATGCGCTGAACGACCATATTCGCCTGATGCCGACGCCCGGCCACACCATCGACCATTTCGCCGTCGGGCTGGGCCGGGGCGGCGACAAGGCGGTGATTACCGGCGACCTCATTCATTCGCCGCTGCAGGCGAAATACCCGGAACTGTCGATGCGGGTGGACTACGATCCGAAGCAGGGCGTGGCGACGAGGCAGGCGTTCCTGGAGAAGTACTGCGACACCGACACGCTGTGCTGCACGGCGCATTTCCCCTCTCCCTCCGTCGGTCACGTCAAGCGCTGGGGCAACGGGTTCCGCTGCGACATGGTCTGAAACCGGGAGGTTGACGATGGCTGCGATCGATACCGGCACGCGTGCCGCCTGGAATGTGGACGAACTGACGGCCGATCCGGACTGGCTGTTTCCGCTCGATGACCGCGCCAGCCGGGATCTTGCCGAAACGGTCCGTCGCGCCCGCGATCCGGCAAAAGGCCTGCTGGATTACCGGCGGGAGGATTTCGACCTCGGCTCGGCCGGGCCGGTAATCGCCGCGGCATTCCGGGAAATCCGCGATGGACGCGGCATCGCTCTGGTGCAGGGTCTGCCGCGGGAAGGCATGGCGGAGGCGGATTTCGAGTTGCTGACCTGGGCCATCGGGCTGCATAGCGGCGTGCCGCGGCCGCAGGGCAAGGCGACGCATTACCTGTCCGCCGTGCGCAATGCCGGCACCGAGTACCGCAGCGCGACGGGGCGGGGCTATTCGTCCAACGCCGAGCTCGATTTCCATACCGACGGCGCCGATATCGTCGCGCTGACCTGCTACAACCAGGGCCTGTCGGGCGGCAAGAGCATGATCAGCAGCTCCATCGCCGCC
>JARLIN010000243.1 GCA_031291715.1 Rhodopila sp.
GACGATCCGGAGCTCCGCCGGCGCGCGTACCTCGTCGGCGATCTCGGGATTGCCCGGCATGGTTCGAGCAGTGCCTGGCCGTGCGGCGTTCCTGGCGGCGGCGAGACGCCCGGGCTGCTTCTGGGTTTGGCGGGTATCGGCTATTTCTACTTGCGGCTGCATTCGCCGTCTGAGGTGCCGAGTATTCTGCTCGTCGAGCCAAGCCGATAGGTCATTCGCGCCTGGACGGGAAATTCGGAGGCCTGCCTTGCGGCGGCCGACCTGTCGAGATTCTTTACACCTCCGCGCCGTATCTATTCTTTTCACGGAAATTATCACAATTTTTCAACACGCCGTGGTTCTGGCCCTATATTTGCATCAAATCGTGGTGAGAATTCCACCTGACTGAGATTGGTCCCATAGGTTCGTAAAGGCCGCCGATGCTACGCAAGCTCTCGATCCAAATCCTCACGGTTGGTGGCCTGATCGGCATCGCGGCTCCGCATATGGCGGCCGCCCAGGTGTCCGGGTTCGATCTCGGGTCAATGGGGGGCTTCGCTGTCGTCATCGACAACGTAAGCAACTTCCAGTTGACCAGCGATTCCGGAATCACCGGCAGTCTTGGCATCGGCAGCATGACGGGTTCCCCGCAATTCAGCGGCGGCAGCGTCAGCGGCGCGGTTGCTTTCGCGTCCGCGACATTGCCGAACGGCGTGACGGCGGGCACGCCCGGCAGTGGCACCGGTGGCACGCAGGGGTCGATCGCCGCCGGCGTGGCGTCGGTCGGTTCGGCGATCTCAACAATGAGCACGCTGTCCAGCTATTACGTCGGACAGACCGGAACGACACTTAGTCTCAACCTCGGCAACAGCAGCACAACCGTCAATGTGGAGACCGGAACCAAGGCGGCGAACGGCTCTGCCTATGTCTTTGACGTAGGAACCAGCTTCAACGTCACCAACGGCGGCACGATCACGATCAGCGGTTCGGCGTCCGACTACGTGGTCTTCAACTTCGCGGCGAGTTCCACACTCAAATTCAACGACTCGATCGTGCTGGCCGGCGGGATCACCAGCGACCACGTGCTGTTCGACTACACCGGCACGAACCAGATTTCATCCGCGGCGAATGGCGCGTATGTCTATGGGGTTCTCGACGCTCCGAATGCGGCGCTCTCTCTCGACAACATCAAATTCGATGGTCGCATCATGGCCGGCAAGGTCAACACCAACTCTTCGATCCAATCAGGTGCCTACGTGACCCAGCCGACAACCTATTCGCCACCAGCCTCGGTGCCGGAACCTCGGTCAGTTGTACTCTTGCTCGTCGCGTTGGGCGGGCTTGCATGGGTGAAGACCCATCGTCTTCGATACGACAGGCTGTGATCGCCACGCCACCGCGGTCGCATTCGATGTTGCCTAACGCCCCGAACCTCGGCGTCAGCGTTTGTGCGCTGATGCTGCTCACGTTCTCGACGGCCTTCGCCCAGGAACCCCTGGCGAAACCAGGACAGCCCGGCTGGACACGGACCGACACCGGCTGCTTCGTCTGGAACCAAAACCCCCAGGCTGACGCGACGGTAAGCTGGACCGGGGGCTGCAAGGACTCTCGCGCGAACGGCCAGGGATCGCTTGTTTGGCATTGGCATTGGGCCTCCCTGCAGGAGCGCTACGAGGGAGACGTACGCGACGGCAAGCCAAGCGGCCAGGGCAAGATTACGTTCAGCAGCAACGACCGCTACGAGGGTGGATGGAGCGACGGCAAGCCAAACGGCCAGGGCGTTTATTCCTGGTCAAACGGCGATCGGTATGAGGGCGATTGGCTCAGTGGCCGGCGGTCCGGTCACGGCACGATCTCGCTCGGCGCTGGGGGCCATTACACAGGTGAGTGGAAAGACAACAAAGCCAACGGCAAGGGCGTGTTCGTATCCCGCACCGGCGACCGTTACGAAGGCGAGTGGCTGGACGGCAAAGCCAACGGTCATGGCACCTTTATCTGGGCGAATGGAGATCGCTACGAAGGCGAATGGCACGATGATATGCGTCTGGGCACCGGCACGCTGATGTTCGCGAATGGTGCACGGTACGAAGGCCAGTGGCGTGACAGCAAAGCGAATGGCCACGGTGCATTGATATGGTCGTTCGGTGACCGTTACGACGGCGACTGGCACGATGATAAGCGAACGGGACTTGGCCTCATCACCTATGTTAACGGCGACCGCTATGCCGGCGAGTGGAAAGACGACAAACGCAGCGGATACGGCATCCTGGCGCGGGCCGATGGCTCCCGATACGAGGGCTCGTGGCTGGATGATAAGGCGGACGGCCCAGGCGTATACAAAAGCCCGGATGGCACCGCGTATAGCGGCCTCTGGGACGTAGGCTGCTTCAAGGACGGCAATCGAAGGGCTGTCGTTGGGGGTGATCCAGCCAGTTGCCCCTGACGTCGCCGATGAACGGCTTTGCGGTTAGGCTGCGCCGGTCAAGCCCGCCGAAGCTGCGCTTCGTCGACCACGCGTTCGTGGCTGTCCAGCGCGCTTTTCGCCCGATACTGACACCCAAGCTGAGTCAGCGGCATGCGCCGGACGATCGTATAAATCCCAGCACGAACATTGGCGTTCGAACTGTTGGTCATCAGCGCGACCTTATCGCCGGCCGCGAACTTGTAATCGACCAATGGGCGTCCCCTCTGCAACATTGGGGCGGCGCACGAGGCGCCGCCCGGCATGTCAGCTCGCCTGGAGATTGACGGCGGAGGTCTTACCCTGCTGTCCACGCTCCAACTCGAAGCTGACCGTCTGACCCTCGTTGAGGGTCTTAAGCCCAGCGCGTTCAACGGCCGAAATATGGACGAAAACGTCCTTGGAGCCGTCGGCCGGCTGAATGAAACCAAAACCCTTCTGGGGGTTGAACCACTTTACAGTACCTGAAGCCACGTGAAGTCTCCGCAACTGGCCAAATCCCGCGCACATGCGGGACATCTTACTTTTCAATTGGGGAGAGAACGGCGCGCCGCGGTGCGATCATATGACGCAAAGCGGTGCGAATTAGGGATCTTGCCCCGGCTGAAAAGTTCAGCCGTTCGTCCCTCATACAGGAACCGGCCCAAATAGGACAGCGCTTATTTCACCGGTCTTACACAACCTCGGCATCGGTGAATTCGAGCCGGGCTTCCTCCAGGCACGCCCAGACATACGGCACGAAAGATCGGGGAACATGCAGGTGAAAAACCTCGGCGGCGATTCGCCACAGCACCACCTCGGCTTTGCCCAGCAGCGTACGGGTGCACATCCCGACCGGGAATGCGCGCACGTCCAGATCCAGCGCGCAGAACGCATTCACACACCAGGCGGCGCGGTGACCGGTGATTTCCAGGGTCTGTGACCCATGGGAAACATCGACGATGCTCGCCGGGTGGTCTCCCACCGCCTTGCGCGCCTGCACCGCCAGGTCGGACGCGGTTTCGGGTGCGACGATCAGCCATTCGTCGGGTCCGAGCCATAGCGCCGCCCGGTCACGGGAGATGACGGACCGGCAGGGCACCGTCGGCAGAAGCACGCCAATCGCCAGCCCGATCGCGGTGGCGGCCGAGGATCCCGCCCGAACCGAAAGCCGCGTCGTGGGTGCCAGTGCCGCCAGCCGCACAGATCCGGAAGGGCGGGCCACCGGCGCGGATTGAACCTCAGCCGGCAACAGCGGTTCGGCGGCCGGCCGAGGCACTGGCCTTACACGGAGCCGCTCCCCGGTCTTGTCGTGGAACAGCGGCTCGGTGACCGTGACCTCGATGCTGCCTCCCGGCATCGGTACCAGCAGCTTGGAACCGATCTGCGCGCGCCCCCCGGCGACCAGAGCGAGCGCGAAGCCGCGCCCCAGCGTGGGGCTGCGATAGGATGAGGTGACGTGACCGATCGCAAAGGCCCGCCCGACAACCTCCTTCTCCTCGTGGCTACGCGCGTTGCCCCCTGCGTCATCCTCGGACGAAGCCCCGGGGATCGCCGCGAAACCCGGTGTCTGCGGGGATCGCCGGGCCAAGCCCAGGGATGACGTGGACGAAGCGGTCACCTGCGCCCCCTCCTCCAACACCACCGCCGGGTTCGCCGGCAGCAGCCCGACAAGCTGTTTACGGTCTGTGCGCTTCAGATCTGGCAGCGACAACGACCGTTTGCCGACGAAATCGGGTCCCCCAATCGTCCAACCGAGGCCGACGTCGTCCGGCGTAACGGTCCCGTCCGTCTCCTGCCCCACGATGAGGTAGCCCTTCTCGGCGCGAAGAATGTGCATCGCATCGGTGCCGTAGGGCGTCACATCTCGTTCTCGCAACGTATCCCACATGCGCTGTGCCTGGACGGATGGCAGATTGACCTCGAATCCCGCCTCACCGGTGAAGCTGACGCGGAACAGCCGGATCGCGCTGTTGTCGATATGACCTTCACGCACGCTCATATGCGGCATCGCGCCCAGGTCGATATCCGGAATGAACGGCGCCAGCACCTCGGGGGCACGTGGCCCTTGCACCGCGATCACCGCCCATTGCTCGGTCACCGAGGTCAGCCACACCCGTAACCCAGTGAATTCCGTCTGCAGGTAGTCTTCCATATGATGCAGCACGAAGGCCGCGCCGCCGGTCGTGGTGGTGACATGGAAACGATCCACCGCCAATCGCGCGACGATGCCATCATCTCGGATAAAGCCATCTTCACCCAGCAGGACGGCGTACCGGCAGCGCCCCGGCGCCAGGCTCGCGAAATCGCCGGTATAGATGCGACTCAGGAACGATGCTGCATCGGGCCCGGCGACTTCGATCTTTCCCAGCGTGCTGGCATCGAGCATCCCGACATCGTTACGCACAGCCAGACACTCGCGTGCTACCGCCGCGTCGATCGTTTCACCGTCACGAGGAAAGCAGCGCGCGCGTTTCCATGAGCCGACATCCTCCAGCACCGCGCCGGCAGCAACGATCGGCGGCAGCCGCACCGGCGCGAATAGTTTTCCACGAAACGGCCCGGCGAACGCTCCGAACGTAACGGGCGTATAGGGCGGCCGGAACGTGGTCAGGCCGACCGCCTCCACACCCTGCCGGGTCAGGGCCGCCACGTCGGTCAGAGCGTTCAGGTTGGATGTCTTGCCCTGATCGGTCGCCATGCCGGTCGTGGTGTAGCGCTTGACGTGTTCGATGGACACGAAGCCTTCGGTCGTCGCGGTCGCAAGATCCTTCGCCGTTACATCGTTCTGGAAATCCACGAACGCCCGCCTGTTCGGTGCGGCTGCCACCGGCGGCCCGGCGCTTGCCATCACAGGCACGCCCGCGACCGCGAACGACCGCGGCTCGCTGCCGCCGGCCGCTGTGCCGTCGCGCAGGCACGTGGCAAGATCGAAGACCCCGGCGCATGCTCCGATGGCCCCCTCGGACGGCAGGTAGGTGCCCGAGGCGGCATCAAACACAAGCTGCCCACGTGACTGGCTGAACAGATGCACCGAAGGCGTCCAGCCGCCGGACATCAGAACGGTATCGCATGGAATGATATCGGTTCCGTTCGCCAGCTTGACGGAATGAACCCGACTGCGCCCCTCGGTACTGCCGATCGTCATGCCGGCATGGATCGGGATGCCAAGCGCGCGCACCGCCTCGATCGCCTCGCTGTCGGGTGCTGCGCGCTGATCCACGACCCCGGCGATCGCCACGCCCGCCGCATACAGATCCGCCGCCACCCGATACGCGCTGTCATCAGCCGTGGCGATCACCGCACGCCGTCCCACCTTCACGCCATACCGGTGTAGATACGTCCGCGCCGCCCCGGCGAGCATCACGCCCGGGCGGTCGTTGCCGGGAAACACCAACGGCCGCTCGATCGCGCCGGCCGCCAGCACGACACGTCCGGCGCGGACCTGCCACAGGCGCTCCCGAGGCAGCTTTGCCGCCGGTTCGGCCAGGTGGTCCGTCACCCGCTCCACCAGCCCGATCATGTTGCCGGGATACCAGCCGAACGCCGTGGTGCGCGGCAGCAATGTGACGGACCCGCCGAGCGTCACGAGCACCTCCCGCACCCAGTCCGGTGCGGGCCAGCCGTCGATCGTCACATCCGGCTCCGACAGCAGCGATCCGCCCAGCTCGGCCTGCTCATCGCACAGAATAACCCGCGCCCCGGTGGCAGAAGCCCCCAATGCCGCCGCCAGGCCCGCCGCACCGCCGCCGACGATCAGCACATCACAATGCACATACTGATGTAGATACCGGTCTGGGTCCGCTTCGACCGGCGCCCGTCCCAGCCCGGCCGAGCGCCTGATCGCCGGCTCATAAACCCGCTTCCAGAACGACCGCGGCCACATGAAGCTCTTGTAGTAGAATCCAGCCGAAAGCAGCGGCGCGGCCACCTCGGCCAGGGCGCCCAGGTCGAAACGAAGCGACGGAAAACGGTTCTGGCTGCGCGCCGTCAGCCCTTCATAAAGTTCTATCTGAGTCGCCCGCAGGTTCGGCGTCACCCGCCCGGCCCCGCGATCGACCGTGACCAGCGCATTCGGTTCTTCCGAGCCGGCCGAAAGGATGCCGCGCGGCCGGTGATATTTGAACGACCGCCCCACCAGGTGCACGTCGTTCGCCAACAGCGCCGAGGCGAGCGTATCGCCCGCGAAACCCTGGAAGGCGGCACCATCGAACGTAAAACGAACCGGCCGGTCACGGTCGATCCGCCCACCCGCCGGAATACGAAACGGCTGCGTCATGACGGTGGCGCCTCACCCGGCTTATAGCTCGCCACGATCCGATCGCTTACCGTGTCGCGCACGCAATTGAAGAACCGGCCGCAGCCATGCAGATGCCGCCAGCGTTCGGCATGCCGCCCCTTCGGATTGTCCCGCAGATAAAGATACGCGCCCCAGGCCGCGTCATCGACCGCCGACGGATCGGGCGGCCGCACGACATGCGCCTGACCGCCGTAGCGAAATTCGCTTTCCGGCCGCGGGCCACACCAGGGGCAAGGGATCAGCAGCATCAGTGTGCCACGGCCGCGGCCGCGGCCTCATCGATCAGGCGGCCGGTCACGAACCGGTCCAGACTGAACGGAGCCGCGATCGAATGCGGCTCCCCGCGCGCGATCGTCGCCGCGAACACGTGCCCCGAGCCGGGAGTCGCCTTGAACCCGCCCGTTCCCCAGCCGCAATTGACAAAAAGCCCCGGCACCGGCGTCAATCCGACGATCGGGGAGCGATCCGGCGTCGTATCGACAATCCCACCCCAGTTGCGCAGCATGCGCAGCCGCCGGAATGACGGGAACAGCTCGCAAACCGCCTCCAGCGTCTCGCGACTGATGTGCAGCCCGCCGGCCTGGCTATAGGATGTATAGGCGTCCGTCCCGGCACCGATCACCAGTTCGCCCTTGTCGGACTGGGAGATATAGGCGTGGACGGTGTTCGACATCACCACGCAGGGCATCACCGGCTTCACCGGCTCGCTGACCAGCGCCTGTAATGGAAACGATTCCAAGGGCATCCGCACGCCGGCCATCGCCATCACGACGCTGGTGTGCCCCGCTGTGGCGACACCGACCCGCCGCGCCGCGATCGGTCCACGTGTCGTTTCGACTCCGGTCACCGCCCCAACCGCGTCGCGGGCAATACCCGTCACCGCGCAATTCTGAATGATATCGACGCCCATGGCGGACGCCGCCCGCGCATAGCCCCAGGCCACGGCGTCATGCCGCGCCACGCCGCCACGCCGCTGCAAGGCGGCACCAAGGACGGGATAACGCACACCCTGGCTGACATCCAACGGCGGACAAAACGCCTTGGCCTGAGCCGACGTGAGCCACTCATTGTCGATACCGTGCAGCCGGTTCGCGTGCACATGGCGCTTGAACACCTGCACATCGTGACGCGTGTGCGCCAGCATCAGGACCCCGCGCGGCGAATACATCACGTTGTAGTTCAGCTCCTGCGCCAGACCCTCCCACAACTTCAGCGCGTGCTCGTACAGCGCCGCGCTTTCGGGCTGGAGATAATTCGACCGGATAATGGTGGTATTGCGTCCTGTGTTGCCCCCGCCCAGCCAGCCCTTGTCCAGCACGGCGACGTCGCGGATTCCGTGCTCCTTCGCCAGGTAATAGGCGGTGGCCAGCCCGTGCCCGCCGGCGCCGACGATCACGACGTCGTACGCCGCCTTCGGCTGCGCGTCCCGCCACTGCCTGTCCCAGGCCTTTCCCAGTCCATGCCGCAGCAAGGACAGAAAGGAAAATCGTGCTGCTTCCCCCATCAGACGGCATCCTTGCCATACCCCCCGCCCGGCGCAAAGCCGCGAGCCTTCCACCCAGCCGAACCTGCCGCTATAGATCGTCACAAACGGGGGATGAGACGATGGCCGAGTTCGACTACATCATTGTGGGCGCCGGTTCCGCCGGCTGCGTTCTGGCGAACAGACTGACCGAAGATCAGCGCGCCACGGTCCTGCTGCTGGAAGCCGGACCAAAAGACAGCTCGATGTGGATCAATATTCCGGCCGGCTTCGTCAAGCTGCTCAACAATCCGAAATACAACTGGAATTTCGAGAGCGAACCGGAACCCAACGCAGCCAACCGGCGCATTCCCATCCCTCGCGGGCGCACCCTGGGCGGCTCCAGCTCGATCAACGGCATGCTTTACGTCCGCGGCAATCCGTTGGACTACAATACATGGTCTCAGTTCGGGAACCGCGGCTGGGGCTACGACTCGGTGCTGCCCTACTTCCGCAAGTCCGAGCATTTCGCGCCCGGTGGCGACGGTTCGCGCGGCCACGGCGGCCTGCTGCATGTGGATCACATGCGGGAGCGTGCCGAACTGCTCGATGCCTTCATCGACGCAGCGGTGGATCAAGGCTTCCCGCGCAACAAGGACTACAACAACGGCCACCAGGAAGGTTTCGGCTATTTCCAGGTGACGCAGAAGAACGGCGAGCGCTGGTCCACCGCCCGCGGCTTCCTCGACCCGGCTCGCAGCCGCCCCAATCTGAAGATCGAGACCGACGCCCTCGCCA
This sequence comes from Rhodopila sp., assembly GCA_031291715.1. Classification (GTDB taxonomy): domain Bacteria; phylum Pseudomonadota; class Alphaproteobacteria; order Acetobacterales; family Acetobacteraceae; genus Rhodopila. The sequence continues at coordinate 8,980 of JARLIN010000243.1, forward strand.
CGAAGGTGCTGCTGGAGGGCAAACGCGCCATTGGCGTCGCCTACACCCAGGGTGGGGTCGTCAAGGAAGCGCGCGCCAACCGCGAGGTTATCCTGGCGGCCGGGGCAGTGAAGTCGCCGCACATCCTCGAACTTTCCGGGATCGGCCAGCCGGATCTGCTGTCCTCGCTGGGCATCGAGGTGCGGCACGCCCTGCCCGGCGTCGGCGAGAACTACCGCGACCACTATGCCCCGCGGATGAACTGGCGGGTAAAACTGCCGGTGACGCTGAATGAACGCAGCCGCGGCATCGCCTTGGCCAAGGAAGTAATCAAATACTACACTCAACGGCGCGGCATTCTGACTTTCACCGCCGGCATCGCCTATGGCTTCGTGAAGACCCGGCCCGAGTTGGAGGAACCCGACGTCCAGTTCCACTTCGCTCATGCCAGCTACGGCAATGCGCAAAAGCGCGATCTGGAAACCGAGCCGGGCATGACGCTGACCGTTTATCAGTGCCGGCCGGAATCCAAAGGTTCCATCCACGCGAAGTCGAGCGACCCAGCGGCGGCACCGGCGATCCGGCCCAACTACCTGGCCGACCCGATCGATCAGCGCGTCCTGGTGGACGGGATGAAGGTCGGCCGGAGCATCATCAACAACCGCGTGCTCGACAAATACCGCGCCTACGAGATGAACCCCGGCGACAAGGTCCGGACCGATGACGAGTGGCTACAATTCGCGCGCGAGAACGGTCAGACGACCTACCACGTGATCGGCACCTGCAGGATGGGGCCTGACCCGATGGCGGTGGTCGATGACCGGCTGCGGGTCCACGGCATCGCCGGATTGCGTGTTGTGGACGCCTCGATCATGCCGACGGTTCCGTCGGGAAACACCAACGCCGCGGTGATCATGATCGCCGAAAAGGGCGCTGACATGATCAAGGCGGCGACGACGGAAGACCTGCGCGCGGCGGCCTGATACTTTCCTTGTGATGGCGCGGCTTGTCCGGGCCATCACAAAGGGGGCGACTACGACTCCAGCAGCCGCCGCAGCAGTTCGACGTCTTCGGCGAAGGTGCCGTCGCGTTCCATCAGTTCGGTCACGCGGGAGACGGCGTGCATCACCGTGGTGTGGTCGCGGTTGCCGAACTTGCGTCCGATCTCCGGCAGACTGCGGCTGGTGAGTTGCTTGGCCAGGAACATCGCCACCTGCCGCGGCCTTGCCACCGCCCGCGCGCGACGGGCGGACGACATGTCGGTCAGCCGGATGCTGTAATGTTCCGCGACCTTTTTCTGAATTTCTTCGATTGTGACGCGACGATCGTGCGCTTTCAAAATATCGTGAAGTACTTCGTGCGTCGCCTCTAATGTAACAGGCCGGCCGAACAAGTTGGCATGTGCAACCAGGCGGTTCAGAGCACCTTCTAGTTCACGAACATTTGATGTGATCTTGTGCGCCAGGAATTCCAGCACCTTCACCGGCACATCGACGCCGGCCCGCGCTGCTTTCGCCTCCAGGATGGAGATGCGCAGCTCATAGGTCGTCGAATGCAGGTCGGCCACCATCCCGCAGCCCAGGCGGGTGCGCAACCGGTGCTCCAACCCGTTCAGGTCGGATGGCGACTTGTCGGCCGAGACGACGATCTGCTTTCCCGCCTCCACCAGATAGTTGAAAGTATGGAAGAATTCTTCCTGCGTATTGTCCTTGCCGATCAGGAACTGCAGGTCGTCGATCATCAACACATCGACGCTGCGGAGGTTCTCCTTGAACTCCATCGTCGATTGGCTGCGGATCGCAGCAATGAATCGATACATGAATTTTTCAGCCGACATGTACGCGACCGAGACCGGGCTGCTGGTACGGTCCGTCAACTCCCACGCAATGGCGTGCATGAGATGGGTCTTCCCCAAGCCGACGCCGCCATACAAGAACAACGGGTTGAATCCCGGGCTGGACGGACGTTCCGCCACGCGACGGGCACAGGCATAGGCGAATTCGTTCGGCTTGCCGACGACGAACCCTTCGAAGGTGAAGCGCGGATCAAGCGGTGCGGCGAGGTCGGAGCGCGGTTCGGACCGATCGTCCGGCCACCCTGCGGGGCTCGGTGCGGCCTCGGTGCGGCCCGGGCGCGGGGGTTCGATACTTGCCGGGGGAACCGGCTCCCGGAGCCTCTCCCTGGGGGCGGACAGGGTTTCCACTGGTGGCGGGGACGGAGAAGCCGCAGTGCCCACGCGAACATCGACGCGGCGGACGGTTGGGTTTTCCGCCTGCCACAGCGCGCGCAGCCGGTCGCTGTAACGGGTTGATACCCAATCGCGCAGAAAGCGTGTTGGCAGGGTTACCGTGATCTCATCGCCGTCAAGACCCGCCAGTGTCATCTGGCGCAGCCATGTTCGGTACTCGACCTCGCCCACTTCGGCCTGCAGCCGCCCTCGGATCTTTGCCCACTGGGCCGCGAGTTGCGGCATTTCCACGATCTCGGTTTCAGTCGTGGTCATCCAAAACTCCCCCCGCGTTGGCGGTACGCAGCTAGATTTGAAGTTCGTTACCGGCGATTTGAAATCGGCCGGCTCTTCTCCCTCATCTTGGTCGGCGCGGAACACAGTTATCCACCCCCTCACGAGGGTTCGACTTCGGATATCATGGGTTTCCGGCTGACGAGACGAAGTATGTCAGAGATTAGGGCGGAGGCAATGGAAAATTCGCGCCGTTCAATCGAATCTAAATAAACGAAATAACATTACCACGACGGATTACCTGCCACGACAATGGGTGTCGCCCCTATCGGGGCGGGGGATTTTTCGATATTAAAACGGGTATATTCGTATAGTAACGACTATCCACTGGATAGTCCCAACCATGCTCGCCAGGAGCAGTCCGGTCAACCTCCCCAGTCGACCGGTCCCAAAAATCAGGCGCTTGGCAGCGCCTTGATCCGGGCAGACAGCCGAGACAACTTGCGTGCCACGGTGTTGGCGTGAATGACGCCCTTGCCCGAAGCGCGCTGCATCTCCGGCTGGGCTTCCTGCAACGCCACAGCCGCGGCGGACTTGTCGCCGCTGGCGATCGCGGTTTCCACCTTCTTCACGAAGGTTCGCATGCGGGACTTCCGCGCTTGGTTCCGCGCGGTGCGGGTCAGGGTCTGGCGGATGCGCTTGCGCGCCGATGCGGTATTGGCCATGCGTTCTTCGATCACAACGTTAAGAAGCCAAACAAACCCTGGTCTGCGAACCCGGGCTGGTTTGGCGGAAGACGCGGGTTTAAGCACCGCCCCGGGACGAGTCAAGTTCGTTGGCCATGTCCAACCCACGCACCCGGCCCCTCACAACACCGGGACGCCGCATTGTTTCGCCTTTTCCTCGGGCTCCACGTGGATGGTGATCATCAGATGACCCATCTCGGCCTTCAGCGCATCCTCGATCCGATCACAAATCGCGTGGGCGGCAGCGACCGTCATGGTGCCCGGCACCACCAGGTGAAATTCCAGGAAAGTCAGCCGCCCGGCGTGCCGGGTGCGCAGGTCGTGCGCCTCGATCGCGCCTGCCGCGCTGTTCGCGACCAGTTCCTTGATCCGATTCATCACTGCCGGTTCGGGCGCCGTGTCCATCAGGCCGCTGACCGAGGACGAAATCATCCGCATGCCTGACCACAACACATAGACGCCCGTCGCCGCGGCCAGCAGCGGATCCAATATGAGATAGCCGGTGAAGACCGCCAGCAGGACACCTGCCACGATCCCCGCCGAGGTGACCACGTCGGCCATCAAGTGCCGCCCGTCGGCCTGCAGCGCCGGAGACCGCAGGCGGCGACCAGCCGAAAGCAGCACGACCGACCATGCACCGTTGATCGCGCTGGCCACCGCGTTCATGCCGAGGCCCTGAAACGGCTGCTCCAGCGGGTGGAGATGCATCCAGCTTTGCCACGCCTCATCGAAGATCAGCAGGGCCGCGACCACGATCAGCACGCCCTCGATCACCGCGGCGAAGAACTCTGCCTTGTCGTGGCCGTAGGGATGATTCGCGTCGGCGGGGCGCGCGGCGAAGCGCAGCGCGATCCAGGCGATCAGGCTGGCCGCGACGTTGACCGTGCTTTCCAGCGCGTCAGAATACAATGCGGCGCTGCCGGTAAGCCACCAGGCAGCGCCCTTCAACCCGAGCACAAGGCAGCCAGCGACCATGCTGCCTAATGCGAAGCGCTCCCCGCTCGTCATAGGAACGCGCCTAGCACATCATCACCCGCCCGTCAGCCAACCCGCCCGGATTTGAGTTTCGTATCCGAATATGTCGGTCTGCCTGCCCCTGGCACCCGCGCCCGTTCCATCCGCCGCGAGCGCCGATCGGTATCAGGCGTGCACCGCCTCCGCCAACCGCGCCGCCCGCTGAAGATGGTTGGCCCGCAGCGGACGCAGCACGAACAGCGCCAGCAGCACGACCACCACATTGGTGACCGCGGCCACCAGAAACACCGATCCCCACGATCCGGTCGCGGTCTTCAGGATGTTCGCCAGCGGCACCACGAACGCCGAGGTGCCCTTGGCGGTATAGAGCAGGCTCGCATTCGCCGTGGCGTATTTTGGTCCGAACGTATCCGTGCAGGTGGACGGGAACAGCGAGAAAATTTCTCCCCAGGTGAAGAAGATCAGCCCGGCGCACAGCACGAAGGCCCAAGGGGTTTGCCCGGCGACGGCCAGGAGCCAGTAGCTTAGGGCGCCGAGGGTGAAGGCCAGTGCCATCGTCTTCTCGCGCCCGATCCGGTCGGACAAGCCGCCGAAGAACGGCCTGGCAAGTCCGTTCAGCACGTTGTCCACCACAAGAGCGACACTGAGCGTGCTGGCGCCGAAGAAGATCGCGGTATTGGAGATACCATAGTCCTTGGCGATCGGGCCAAGCTGCGCCGTGGCCATCAGGCCGCTGGCGGAGACGCAGACGAACATCGCATACAGCAGCCAGAAGATCGGCGAGCGCAGCATCTCCACGCTGGTGGCACTGCCAATGCTCTGCTGCACCTTAGTGGTGCCTTTGGGCGCGAGCACGACCGGCCTGTCCGGTCCGCGCAGGACGCGGGATATCACGACGAGTATCAGGGCCTGGCCAATGCCGAACCACAGGAAGGCCTGAGCGTAGCCGGCGGCGCCGATGGTCAGACGAATCGGGATGACGGTCAAAGCCGCGCCGGCACCGAATCCCGCCGCGGTCAGACCGACGGCCAAGCCGCGCCGGTCGGGGAACCATTTCACCGCGTTACCGACGCAGGTGGCATAGATCGCGCCTGCCCCGGTGCCGGACACGGCTGCCCCCAGATAGAGTAATCCGAGCGAACCGGCGTAGGCGTTGATCACCCAGCCGATCCCGACCAGCAGTCCGCCCACCGCGATGGTCAGACTGGGCCCCGAGCGCGGACCCAGGCGGTCGACAATGGCGCCGGCGGCCGGCGTCAGCCAGGTCTCGGTGGCTATGAAGATGCTGAAGGCCCACTGGATTTCCGCCAGGCTCCAGCCGCGCGCGACGTGTATGGGATCGACAAACAGCGTCCAGGCGTATTGCAGGTTGGCGATCAGCGCCATGCAAAGGACGCCCAGCCACAACTGGACCCACCGTCCGCTGAGACGCGGCACGGCAGACGAGATATTGACCACCGTATTCCTCCCAGGATGCCAATTCGGCATTCGTTCTTTTTCTTTCAGTCCCTGCCCGGCCGCGGCAGCCCATGGGCCACGGACGACTACGGCTTGTCGCGTGAACCGGATACTCCAAGGATAACCGTTTTCATCGCTGGAAAACAGCAATATCGTAATAATTGCGTGATTCATCTATCGACGAATTGATTATGGCGGCGCGCGGCGACCCGCGCTATCCAGCCACCGGAATAGAAGAACAAGGAGAACCGTATGCGCCGGCTCGTGAGTGCTATTACCGCGTTGACCGTCCTGACCGCCCAGCCTGTGCTGGCGCAACATCAGTGCACGTCGCTGGCCGACCAATCGGCCTTCGAGGTGCAGGCGTTGCGTAGCGAGCTGATGGTGCTGGCAACCGGCTGTCATGATGACGACCGCTACAACGCCTTCATCCGGCGCTATCAGGCCGACCTGCAGGCCAACGAGCGGACGATCAACGCCTATTTCCAGCATCGCTACGGACGCGCCGCGCAGGTGGAACACGATCGCTTCGTGACCGACCTCGCCAACGCGATTTCTCGCCAGGGCAGCGACCTGGGCGGCGATTTCTGCCCGCGCAACGGGTTGATGTTCAACGAGGTTCTGGCGCTTGAATCGGCGGCAGAGCTGGCGGATTTCGCCGCCGGCAAGAATCTGGTCCCGGCCTCGGTGGAGATCTGCACGCCGATGCCCTCCAGCGCTGTCGCGACCCGCAAGGCGGCGACTCGCGTGGCGTCGACAAAGAAATAGGCGACGCACCGCCAGGGGGAAGTCGGTCTGGGGGGCGATGTCCCCAGGGTTCCGTATAGAGGCCGACTCTCGTTGGCCCAATCGTCATGGGCCCTCTACCTCGTCATGGCCCGGCGACAGTCCGGGCCATCTGCCACGGCATGGCGCTGGATCAGATGGCCCGGACGATCGCCGGGCCATGACGGATGGGGAGACGGTCGCCGGGCCATGACGGATGGGGAATGGCTGCGGGTTCATCTTTCGGCCGCTTGGTATGAGATGATGGCTCCGGCGCAAACCGTGAACGACAGACCCTTGGACGAAAAAAAGGGCGAAGAAAACTCCGCCCTTTAACCCGATCGACGTATGGCCGGGTCCGATGCCGACCCAGAGAAGCGGATACCGCCGCTCCCCTAGTTGTTGTTGCGGTTGCCCAGGAGCTGCAGCAGCAGCATGAACAGGTTGATGAAGTTCAGGTACAGGCTGAGCGCGTCATAGACGCTGCGCTTGGCGGCCCCATCCGTCCCCTCGGCGTAAGCGAACTGCAGATAGCTGGATTTGATCCGCTGCGTGTCATAGGCGGTCAGGCCGGTGAAGACGACGACGCCGATGATGCTGACAGCGAACTGCAAGGCGCTGCTCTGGAAGAACAGATTCACCAGGCTGGCGATAATGATCCCGAACAGGCCCATCATCAGGAAGCTGCCCATGCGGCTGAGGTCGGCCCTCGTCGTGTAGCCATAGAGGCTGGTCGCGGCGAAGGTCGCGGCGGTGATGAAGAACACCCGCACGATCGATTCACTGGTGTAGACCAGGAAGATATTGGTCAGGCTGGCGCCCATCGCGGCACAGAACACCCAAAACAGGGCCTGGGCGGCGGAGGTGGACAGCTTTTCGACGCCCAGCGACAGCACCAGCACGAACGCCAGCGGCGCGAACATCGCGATCATCGCCAAGGCGGTGGGGTGATGCGCGAAACCAAATGGAGTCTGGACCAGCGGGTAGAACGCATTGATCAGGCTGGTGTTGGCGATCGCGTAAGCGACCACGCCGGTCACCAGCAGACCCGACGCCATCCAATTGTAGACCCGCAGCATGTAAGCCCGTAGCCCGGCGTCGAAAACGGCCGTGGTAGCGGCGGATGCCCGTGGATAGGCCCCGGATTGCGGACTGTAAGCCATGGTTCCCTGTTTCCTTTCGAGCGTAAGCCCGCGTTGACTATACCAAATCGGTCGCCCTGCTAACAGTCCAGGGGAGGACCAACCAAGCCGGTTTACATATGGTCCGTCAGCGGGGCCGGACGGAGACCGAATGGATGCGCTACTCATTCCTCAAGAGCGGCGCCGGCCTGGCCCGCAGAGCCGCCGCTGTTCCAGCATACCCGAACAGCAGCATGAGTGCGAGTGCTCCCGCAAGTGTGTAAATTAGGGTAACGGGCAGGAAAATCCACTCCGTGTGCATAATGTAATGCGCCACGCCATAGCTCGCGGCCGATCCGACGATGGCGGCGATCAGGCCAGCGACCAGGCCGAGAAGACCGAACTCGGTCAGCCAGGCGCCCCGGATCTGGCCGCGGGTGGCGCCGAGGGTTTTCAGGATCACCGCTTCCCTCACCCGGCGGCGCTGCCCGGCGGCGATCGCGCCAACCAGCACGAATGTCCCCGCGAGCAGAGTCAACGCACCAGTGGCCGTCAGCGCGGCGGCAACCTGCTCCAGGAGGTCGGCGACCGCGGCCAGCACATCCTCGACGCGGATGCCGGTGACGTTCGGCAGGGCGTCAGTCACCGCACGAAGCAAAGCGCCCTGCCCGGCCTTGTCGATCCGGACAGTCGCGATATGGGTGTGCGGCGCATGCGCGAGCAGACCCGGGCTGGCAACCAGTACGAAATTAATCGACAGCGACTGCCAGGCGATGTCGCGGAGATTGGCAATTTTCAGATCGATGTCGCGGCCGAGGACGTTGACCCGGATGATGTCGCCGATGCCCACGTGCCAGCCTTTGGCAAGATTGACGTCGAACGACACCAGCGGCGGCCCCGCGTAGTCAGGCGGCCACCATTTGCCGGCGACCAGATGAGTCCCCTCGGGCGGGGTCGCGGCATAGGTCAGGCCGCGGTCGCCGCGCAGTGCCCAGGCGGTTTCAGGCGTGGCGACAACATTCTCGGTTGAGACGCCATTGACCGCGACGATCCGGGCACGGAGAGATGGCACCTGATGCAGGTCCCGCACGCCCGGTTGTGCGCGGACGATCCGTTCGAAATCGGCAAGCTGGTCGTTTTGGATATCGACGAAGAAGAAGCTGGGGGCGTTGGCCGGCAGCTGCTCCTGAATCTCATGCTGCATATTGCCCTGGATCAGGGCGACGGCCGCCAGAGTCGATAGCCCCAGTCCGGCCGACAACAGAAGCAAGGGCGTGGGTGCGCCGGGCCGGTGCAGGTTGCCGATGCCAAGGCGCACCGAGGGCCAGGCCAGGGATGGGGCGAGGCGGGCAAGCCACATCACGGCGGAGCCGCTCGCGCGGAACAGCATCAGCGTCAGGCCGGCGCCGACGCAGAAACACAGCGCGAAAAAGCGGTCGGTGGCGGTTGCGACCGTCAGGCCAACCAAGGCGAGCGCAAGGGCGGCGTTCACCGCGATCAGTGTGACGGACGGCCGTGTCGCCTCCGGCATCAGCCCATCGCGAAACAGCGCACCGCCAGGAATCCGCGCCGCTCGGCCCAACGGCCAAAGGGCGAAGCACAACGCGGTTAGCAATCCGTAGATGGCCGCCAGCAGAAGCGGTCCGGGATACAGGCCAAGAACCGGCGGCACCGGCAGGATCGGCGCAAGGAACCGGACACCCAGCAGCGGCAGGCACGCGCCGGCGGCCACCCCAAGGGCGATGCCGCCTGCCGACAGGGTAAGCACCTGGATCAAACAGACGGCGAAGACGAAGCGAGCGGAAGCGCCGAGGCAGCGCAATGTGGCGATCGTCCGCGCGCGGGCATCGAGCCAGGCGCGCACGCCGTTAGCGACGCCGATGCCGCCAACGAGCAAAGAGGTCAGGCCGACCAGGGTCAGAAACAGCGCGGTCTGGTCGATGAAACGGCTGACACCTGGCGCGGCGTCGTGCGGGTCGCGGATCCGCCAGCCCTCTCCGGGGAATTTCTCGCGAATGTCCCGGACGATGCCGGCTGGGTCCGAGGCGGTCAGGCGCAAGGCATAGCGGACCATGGAGCCTGGGGAGATCAAGCCGGTGGATGGCAGCGCATCGGCCGAGATCAGCACACGGGGACCAAGGATCGCGGCGGTGGCGACGCGGTCGGGCTCGTGCGTCAGCGTGCCGGCGATACGGAAGCTGGCGGTCCCAAGCCTGGCGACGTCGCCGGGATGGAGCCCGAGGCGATCGAGAACGACCTGTTCCGCCAACAAGCCGTACTGACCATCCTGTGGCCGAAGGGCGTCGGGAAGCGACCGGCCGGGCTCGATGCCAGCGTTGCCGACGAGCGGCCATCGCGCGTCCACGGCCTTCAGCTCGATCAACTGCCGCTCGCCTGACGAGGCGACAAGCATCGAGCGCATTTGCGTTACGTCGGACGTCGTGGCGCCGCGGCCGCGCAGCCAGTCGCGCAGTTGGCCCGGCAGCGGCTGGGAGCCGCCATCAATCTCCAGATCGCCGCCGAGGAGAGCGCGGCCGTCGGAGGCGAGGCCGGCATCAACCGCGGCGCGTAAGGTGCCGACCGCGGCGATGACACCGACACCTAGGGCGAGACAGAGAAGGACGATCCACAGGCCGCGGACCCCGCCACGAAGCTCACGCCGGGCCAGGGTCAGGGCGAGGATCATGCGATTGCGATCTTATTCGGACGGTGGCTAAGCACATTCCAGCAATCGTCAGGGCCCGGCCCCTCGTCATGGCACAGCCACAATGATGCGCGTCCCCTTCCGGATACGCCCGTCCAGGATGGCGAGGGCCTGATTGTCGCCAGCGCCCTCACACCGGCACCGCCTCATCCACCCGGCCGTCGGACAGATGCACCTGTCGGTCGCAGCGGCCCGCCAAATCCCGGTCGTGGGTGATCAGCAGCAGTGTCGCGCCGGTCCGCTGGCGCAGCGCGAACAGCAGGTCGATCACCGACTCCCCGGTTGCCTGGTCCAGGTTGCCGGTCGGTTAATCGGCCAGCAGCAGCGCCGGCTCCGGGGCGAAAGCGCGGGCGAGCGCGACCCGCTGCTGCTCCCCGCCGGAAAGCTGCCCCGGGAGGTGCGTCAGACGGTGACTCAGGCCAACGGCGTCCAGCGCAGCGCGCGCGCGCGCGTCGGCGTTGCGGACGCCGGCCAGTTCCAGAGGGATCGCCACGTTTTCCAACGCTGTCATGGTGGGGATCAGGTGGAACGCCTGAAAGACGATACCGACCCGCTCGCGCCGCAGTTTCGCCAGCGCATCCTCGTTCAGCCGGGTGATCTCCTGTCCATCGAGCGAAACGCTGCCGGACGTCGCGCGTTCCAGCCCCGCCACCACCATCAGGAGGCTGGTCTTGCCCGAGCCGGACGGACCCACCAGGCCGACCGCTTCGCCCCTGGCGATGTCCAGATCGATCCCACGCAATATGTTGACCGGTCCAGCGGTGGACGGCACGGTCAGGTGCAGATCCCTGATCCGCACGAGCGGCATGATGACTTCGGCTGGGAGCGGAGAGAGCGGAATGGAATCCATTGGCACTTTATATTGTGGTGCGGGATGGCGGCGAAAGGCCTGGTGCGTGGTTGCAATGGTGTTAGCCGTTGCCGGGCCGGCTCTGGCGGCGCCTCCGCGCCTGCTGGTGCTGGGGGATTCCCTGTCCGCCGGCTACGGGTTGCCGCATGATGAAGGGTTCGAGGTCCAGTTGCAGCGGGCGCTGAAGGCGCACGGCCATGACGTGTCCATTATCGACGGCGCCGTTTCAGGCGACACCAGCGCCGGCGGCCGCGCCCGGCTGGACTGGACGCTGGGCGATGGCGCCGATGCAGCGATCGTGGAACTCGGTGCGAATGACGGGCTGCGCGGCGTCGATCCAAAGGACATGGAGGCGAATCTGTCCGCGATCCTGGACGCCCTGGCGGCGAAGCACATCCCGGTGCTCTTGACCGGGATGTACGCGCCGCCGAACCTGGGACCGGACTATCAGGCGGCGTACCGCGCGGTGTTCGACCGGCTTGGGGCGCGGCCCGGCGTGCTGTATGACCCATTCTTCCTGGACGGCGTGGCGACGAAGCCGGACCTGATCCAGGCGGACCATCTGCATCCAAATGCCGAAGGCGTGAAGCGCGAGGTTGCGCGACTCCTTCCCCTGGTGGAAAAATTGCTGGGCAAGGCAAATCCAGCATGAGGTTGACAGCATGAGGCTATTTGTCGCCCTCGATCTGCCGTGGATATTGCGTGAGAGGCTTTCGGCGCTTGCCGGGGCTGGTGTTCCTGGCGCCCGCTGGGTGCCACCCGCGAATTACCACCTGACCCTGCGGTTCATCGGGGAGACTCCCGGACATCGCGCGGAAGACATCGACATAGCGTTGACCGGGCTACGGGCGCGGGGCTTTTCGCTGACTCTCGCCGGGGTGGGCACCTTCACGAAGGGCGGACGGAGCACGGCGCTTTGGGTGGGGGTAGAACGGAACCCGCAACTGGACCATCTGCAGAACAAGATCGAAACCGCGCTGCAGCGTTGCGGGCTGGAGCCGGAGCGTCGGCGATTCCAACCGCACGTGACGCTGGCTCGGCTGGACAATGTGGCCGAGGGGAAACTGGTCTCCTACGTGCAGGCGCACAACCTGTTCCGGGCGGAACCGGTGCCGGTGGAGCACTTCACGCTGTTCAGCTCGCAGTTGGGGAAAGAGGCTTCGGTTTATACGGCCGAGGTGGAATACGAGTTGGGGTGATACCAGCGGCCCGAAGGGTCGATACTTCGGGCCGTTGTTACAAGAGGCGTCCCGTGCCTTCTCACCCCGCCGTCGTCCCCGGCTTTGGCCCAGGGACTCGGCTCACCCCATCGTTTGTAGGCATCCCCGGGTCAAGCCCGGGGATGATAGTGGACGATATGGGGTAGTAACGCGGGGGAACGCCTACGCCGTCCGGTCGCCGCCTGCCCCCAGCGCCGCCTGCGCGGCGGCCAGCCGGGCGACCGGCACGCGGAACGGGCTGCATGACACGTAGTCCAGCCCGACCTGCTCGCAGAACGCGATGGACGCAGGATCGCCGCCATGCTCCCCGCAAATGCCGAGCTTGAGGTTCGGCTTCGTGGCGCGGCCCTTCTCGGCGGCGATGCGGACCATCTCGCCGACACCCTCAACGTCGATCGACACGAATGGGTCCTTCGGCAGGATTCCCGCCTCCACATAGTGCGGCAGGAACTTGCCGGCATCATCGCGCGACAGGCCGAACACAGTCTGTGTCAGATCGTTGGTGCCAAAGCTGAAGAAGTCGGCAACTTCGGCGATCTTGTCGGCCAGGATGGCGGCGCGCGGCAGCTCGATCATGGTCCCGACGCTGTATTCGATCGTCGTGCCGGTTTCCTTGAACACCTCAGCGGCGATCCTATCGACCTGGGCGCGGGTGATCTCCAGTTCCTTCTTCATGCCCACCAGCGGGATCATGATTTCCGGATGCGGCGCCTTGCCGGTTTCCTTGGCGACGGCGATCGCACCCTCGAAGATCGCGCGAGCCTGCATCTCGTAGATTTCCGGAAAGGAAATGCCCAGGCGGCACCCGCGATGGCCCAGCATCGGGTTCGCCTCGGCCAGTTCCGCCGCGCGCTGGCGGATGGTCCCGATATCGGTGCCCAGCGAGTCCGCCACTTCCTGCATTTCCTGGTCGCCGTGCGGCAGGAACTCGTGGAGTGGTGGGTCGAGCAGCCGAATGGTCACCGGCAACCCGGCCATGATGGTGAACAGTTGCCGGAAATCCTCCCGTTGGAACGGCAGCAAGCGCGCCAGCGCGGTACGCCGGCCGGCCTCACTGTGGGAGATGATCATCTGGCGGACCGCCAGAATGCGCTCCGGGTTGAAGAACATATGTTCGGTCCGGCACAGGCCGATACCCTCGGCGCCGAACTTGCGGGCCGTTTCGGCGTCCATCGGCGTTTCCGCGTTGGCACGCACGCCCATGCGGCGGCACTTGTCGGCCCATTCCATCAACGTGCCGAAATCGCCCGACATGGCGGGCTCGATCATCGCGACTGGGCCGACGAACACCTCACCGGTGGCGCCGTCGAGCGTGATGACCTCACCGGCGCGGATGAACTTGCCGCCGGCGGCGAGAACCTGGCTGTTGTAGTCCACGCTGATGCCGCCGGCACCAGCGACGCAGGGGCGCCCCATGCCGCGGGCGACCACGGCGGCGTGGCTGGTCATACCGCCGCGGGTGGTCAGGATGCCCTTGGCGGCGTGCATGCCGTGGATGTCCTCGGGGCTGGTCTCGATCCGGACCAGGATGACGGACTCGCCCTTGGCGGCGCGGCTTTCGGCTTCATCCGCGCTGAACACGACGGTGCCGCAGGCCGCACCGGGGCTGGCGGGCAGGCCTTTGCCGAGCAGGGTACGCGGGGCCTTCGGGTCCAGCATCGGATGCAGTAGCTGATCCAGCGAGGACGGGTTGACGCGCATCACCGCCTCAGACTCGTCGATCAGGCCCTCGCGGGCCATTTCCACCGCCATGCGCAGTGAGGCCGCGGCGGTGCGTTTGCCGTTGCGGGTCTGCAGCATGTACAGCTTGTTCTGCTGAACGGTGAACTCGATGTCCTGCATGTCCTTGTAGTGCTTTTCCAAGGTCGAGCGGACTTCCATCAGCTCCGCGTACGCCTTGGGCATGGCTTGTTCGAGCGGGATTTCGCCCGGCTTGGCGACGGAGGCGGACAGCGGCTGCGGCGTGCGAATGCCGGCAACGACGTCCTCGCCCTGCGCATTCACCAGATACTCGCCATAGAACATGTTCTCGCCGGTCGACGGGTCGCGGGTGAAGCAGACGCCGGTGGCGCAGTCGTTACCCATGTTGCCGAACACCATGGCCTGGACGTTCACCGCGGTGCCCCAACCGGCGGGGATGTCGTGCAGGCGGCGATAGGTGATCGCGCGCGGGTTCATCCAGGAGCCGAACACGGCGCCGATGGCGCCCCAAAGTTGCTCGTGCGGATCCTGCGGGAATGGATTCCCGGTCTCCTGATGGACGAGATCCTTGTAGCCCTCCACCACACCGCGCCAGTTCTGCGCGCTCAGCGCAGTGTCCTCGATCACGTTGGCGTCGAGTTTGGCGTGCTCGATAATCTCTTCGAAGCGGTGATGATCGACGCCCAGCACGACCGAGCCGTACATCTGGATGAATCGGCGGTAGGAATCCCACGCGAAGCGGTCATCGTTGGCGGCTTTGGCGAGGCCTTCGACGGTGATGTCGTTCAGGCCGAGGTTCAGGACCGTGTCCATCATCCCCGGCATCGACACGCGGGCGCCGGAGCGAACCGAAACCAGCAGCGGATGCGCGTTGTCGCCAAAATTCAGGCCGACCGCTTTCTCGACCGCGGCCAGGGCGGCATCGACCTGGCCCTTCAGGTCGGCCGGGTAGTTGCGGTCATTGTCGTAGAAGGCGGTGCAAACATCCGCCGTGATAGTAAAGCCCGGCGGGACCGGCAGGCCGATCGACGACATTTCCGCGAGATTGGCCCCCTTCCCACCCAGGAGATTGCGCATGTCCGCTCGGCCTTCGTTGTGGCCGGCGCCGAAGCTGTAAACCCACTTGGTCATGGCAGACCCCATCTAGCCTTCGATTCGGGAGAAATCAGCGATCTGGTCCATGATGGACCGGACCTGGTTGAGCAAACGCAAACGATTGCGGCGTAAATCGGGCTCCGTGGCGTTCACGGTCACCTTTTCAAAGAACGCGTCCAGGGGCGCGCGGATGCCGGCCATATAGACCATGGCTCCGCGATAGTCCTCGCGCCTTAGCGTTTCCTCGGCGGCGACCGTCAGAGCGGCCGCGGCGGTGTAGAGCTGCGCTTCCTCATCGGATCGCAGCTCGTCAACATCGGGTGCGCCGGAATGGGGCCCGTCTTTACGGTCCTCGATGCGCAGGATGTTCGCCGCACGGCGGTAGCCGGCGAGCAGATTCGTGCCATCCGACGCCGCGAGCAATTCACCCACCGCCTCGGCGCGGGCGAGCAGTGCGACCAGATCGTCGTCCTGACCGGCCTCCAGGCCGCGCGCGCCGAACACCGCATTCAGAATATCGTAGCGCGCACCCTCCACCCGGAGCTGAACGGTCAGGCGTTCGACGATGAACTCGAACACGGCCTGCACCGTGGCCTGATCCGCGGTGGCGGCAGCCAGCAGATCGCGCAGGTGCACGCGCAGGCCGTTTTCGCGGATGATGCGGATCACGCCGAGCGCCGCCCGGCGCAGCGCATAGGGATCACCCGAGCCGGTGGGCTTTTCGCCGATCGCGAAAAAGCCCGTCAGTTGGTCCAGCTTGTCGGCCAGGGCGACGGCGATCGAAACCGGGGCGGACGGTGCGGCCTCGGCGGGACCACGCGGGGCGTAGTGGTCGCGGATGGCGTCCGCGACTTCGCGGGCTTCGCCGTCGTGCAGCGCGTAATAGCGGCCCATGACACCTTGCAGCTCGGGGAACTCCCCGACCATGCCGGTGACGAGGTCCGCCTTCGCCAGTTCAGCGGCGCGGGCGGCCTGGACCGGGTCGGCGTCGACCAGAGGGGCGATTCTGGCGGCCAGGGCCTTGAGGCGACGGACACGGTCGCCCTGCGTTCCGAGTTTGGCCTGAAAGGTAACCTTGTCGAGCGCCGGGATGCGGCTTTCCAGACGGGTCTTGCGGTCCAGGTCCCAGAAATGGCGGGCGTCGGAGAAACGGGCGCGGAGGACTCGTTCATTGCCGGCGATGATGGCGGCGCCGTGGTCGTCGGCCTCGATATTGGCGACGAAGGCGAACCAGGGGGCGGCATCACCCTCGGCGGTGCGCAAGGCGAAGTAGCGCTGGTTCACGCGCATGGAGACCTGCATGACCTCCGGCGGCAGATCCATGTGCTCGTCCGCGATACGGCCCAGGTGCGGCACCGGCCATTCGACCAGACCGGCGACCTCATCCAGCAGACCGGGGTCATCCACAACGGTCAGGGATTTCTCGGCAGCCAGACCGGCGATACGGTCGGCGATGACGCGCTTGCGGTCGGTGGCATCGACCAGGACGCGGTGCGCGGCCAGCTTCTCCCGCCAATCGGCGGCGGAGGACACAGCGAAAGCGCCAGGGGCGTGGAAGCGGTGGCCCTCAGTCAGGTTGCCGGACGCAAGATTGTGGCCGTCATCGCTGCCGTCACGCAGGTCGAACGGCACGACCACACCGTCCAGCAGGCAGATGATGCGGCGGAGGGGACGGACCCAGACGAAGTTGCTACTGCCACCCCAGCGCATGGATTTCGGCCAGTGGAAGCGGCGCAGCAGTCCCGGCATGGCGCCGGCGATCAGCTCGGCGGCGGAGATCGCGGCGGCGCTTTTCTCCAGCACCCAGTAGTCGCCTTCCTGGCGAAGCTGGTCGCGGGTGGCATTGTGCTTGCGAAGGAAGCCGGTCAGCGCCTGTTCCGGCGCGTTGGCGCGGGGGCCGCGTTCGGTGGAACTGGCGGCGGCGACTTCGGCGGCCACCTCGGCACCCAGCGCGATGCGGCGGGGACCGAACCAGGTGACGACGTTGGCGGGCGCGATCTGGGCGAGCACCGCCGTGACAGCGCGTTCGAGTTCGGCCGCGCCGCCGCGCTGCATGCGAGCGGGGATTTCCTCGCTGAACAGTTCCAGGAAAAGTTCGGGCATGTTCAGTCTTTCAGTGCCGGCTCGACGTCGGTTTGGGCGAAATCGTCGCCAATGAACAGGAGGGGCTCTCCCGACAGCTTGGCGAGCGCGTAGGCAAAGCAATCGCCATAGTTCAGCTTCGCGGGATGGTTGCCGCGGCCATAGTCAGCATGGGCGCTCCGGCTGCGATAGGCGGCCTCGACGGTGACAGGCACCAATTCCATGCCAAGTTCTTGAATCAAGTCCTCGAATCTGGCTTTGGCCCGTGGATTTTTCCGCGAGTCGACGACCATGGCGGCTTCCACCCAGTTCGCGACCGACATGCGCAGCGCGGGCGCATCGACCATGGCCGCGGCCACGCGCGGCTCATCCGGTTCGTTCAGGATCATCGCCAGAAGTGCTGAGCTATCCACGATCATCCCATGATCACCGGGGCAAACCCGTCTCATCGTCGTAGAGCCAGCTATGATCGGAGGTCGGCAGGTCCTCTCCCATGGCGGCGCGGATATCCGAGGTGATCGCACGTAACCGCTTCAGCCGCTGTTCGCGGTCCTGGCTTTGCAACTGCCGATGGAGACGCTCACGCAGCGCCTCAGTCACCACAGCCGTCAAGCTCTCGCCGGTCAATTCGGACAGGCGAGAAGCCAGGCGGTAAGCGTCCTCGCTCTTGATGTTCAGTTGCGTGCCCATATCCACCTCGTGGTAGATTGTTGGACCATTATGGTAGAATGAGCGTTCCGGCGCCACACACAAAGCATCCCGCCGGGCGCGGTCATCGTGGAAACCCGCTCTCGTCACAGAGGAACCTGTCGCCAGCCATGGTCCGACGTCACATCGTCGGGCCTGTTGACTATGATCTCATCCGCGATTGCCAACAGACGCGCCTTGAGACCCCTCGCGTCGCGAGGCTGTCGGGCGTCGTCCATCGGAGACGCTTTGGGGATGCCCGTCATGCCGCCTCTCCGGCCACCCAGACCTCGCAGCAGCCCTTCGCCAGCGCGCGCACACGGCCGATGTAACTTGCCCGCTCTGTCACGCTGATCACGCCGCGCGCATCCAGCAGATTGAACAAATGGCTGGCCTTGATGCACTGGTCGTAGGCCGGAAGCGCCAGCTTCCGCTCCAGCAGGGCGCCGCACTCGCCCTCGGCATCCGTGAAGTGGCGCGACAGCATGGCGGTGTCGGCGAACTCAAAATTATGCGCGCTGTATTCGCGTTCGGCGCGGAGGAAAACGTCGCCGTAGCTCACCCCTGCCCCGTTGAAGTCCAGGTCGTAAACGTTTTCCTTGTCCTGGACATACATTGCCAGGCGTTCCAGCCCGTAGGTCATCTCGAAGCTGGGATAGGTCACCGGAATACCGCCGACCTGCTGGAAATAGGTGAACTGGCCGACCTCCATGCCGTCGCACCAGACTTCCCAACCCAGGCCCCAGGCGCCCAGGGTCGGGCTTTCCCAGTCGTCCTCGACGAAGCGGAAATCGTGCCGCAGCGGGTCCAGGCCGATTTCCCGATAGCTCGCCAGCAGCAGCTCCTGCGCGTCCGCCGGGCTGGGCTTCATGATCACCTGGTACTGGTAGTAATGCTGCAGCCGGTTGGGGTTCTCACCATAGCGGCCGTCGGTCGGGCGGCGGCTGGGCTGCACATAGGCGGCGCGCCACGGCTTCGGCCCCAGCGCGCGCAAAGTGGTGGCCGGATGGAACGTGCCGGCGCCCATCTCAGCGTCGTACGGCTGCAGGATGAGGCAGCCCTGACGCGCCCAGAAACCCTGCAGCCGCAGAATAAGGTCCTGAAAGCTGGGTGCGGTTGGGTTCATCGTGGTCCTGGCGGCTTGATCTGTGCCCGTTCCGGTCTCCCGGCACGGCGGGCGCCATTAAGCATCCCGGCCAGAACTGGACAAGCGGTGGCGTGATTTTGACGCTTCTTCTTGCGGCGCACGTGATCCAGGTCGCCCTCCGGCACGTATGACCTCCCGTGGCAAAGCCCATACGCACGCCGATCGCCATCGCGATTGGTCGGCCTTCTCGCGCTGGCCGGCTGCGGCTACGGCTACGGCTACGGCTACGGCTACGGCTACGGCTACGGCTACGGCTACGGCTACGGCTGGATATCCGCCCGCCAGCCGGTCGTCGATGACACGACTTATCAATCTCTGCTCGGCCGATTGAAGGATCAGGGTTACGACATCGGCCAATTCCGCCGCGTGGCACAGACTCCGGCCAAGATCGGGAATCCCGGCTTCCAATGACCGCCTTAAGCGGTCTATGTGCGACCGGCCGGACTTCGGGCGCGACTCGGTCGCGATCGGTCGCGGCCCGACATTGCGACAGACAGAGGCTCATACGATATGACCGATAACCGGCCATCCCCTCATGGGGGCACGATGCGGAACGGGGCACGGATCGCCCTTCTCATGACCGGCGTTCTGCTGGCCGCCTGTTCTCAGCCCCCCCAGGGCGCGGCCGGGTCCAAGCTGCGCGTTTATGCCGCCGATCTCTCGGGTGCGGCAAAGACATGCGAGGTGCCGCAGGTCACCCCGGCAGCCGGCAAGACAACTGAAGTGCCGATCAAGGTGGGCAATGACGGTGGCTGGTGCGGCATCCGCGTACACCAGGACAGCCTCAAGCCGTTCGATGTCGGGTTGCTGTCCGCCCGCCCGGCGCATGGCGACGTGCTAATCCACCAGGTCGGTGACGATACACGGATCGACTACACGCCGGACCGCGGGTTCACCGGCTCCGACAGCTTCGCGGTGAAACTGATCCCCGGCGACGATACGATCCATGCCGTGGTCACCGTCACCGCGCCCTGAGCTGGCCGTCCCTCTTCATCATGGCCCGGGATATCCGGCCATGATGGTTGGGAAATGATTTGCCTGTCATCCAGAGCGTGATCGTTTCAGGTTGAAGAAATCAAGCTCTCCAGTGTCTCGAATCTGAAGTTGGGCCTAGCGGGCGAACCTCAGATTCGAGACACTGGCTCTTTATGCAGTGGCCTGCTTATCCCCGAAGCTCGCCGCATCATGCGACGACCTTCGCAGGTAGGACACCAGCTCGTTTGCTTAAGAGGGCGATTCCCATCTGATGTTGATGTAACCTCAGACGTTCGCGCTCTAACACATTCCTGACAAGGGGTCGTGGCACCCCATTGCATGATACGCGTGTGTGCTGACATATAGCTCGGTGGCTTGTCGACAGAGGACTCCGATGTCGCACCTTGATCCGCTTTTGCTGGCTCGCATCCAGTTCGGCTTCACGATCTCGTTCCACATCATCTTTCCCGCGATCACCATCGGCCTCGGCAGCTATCTCGCCGTGCTTGAGGGCCTGTGGCTGCTGAAGAAGGATCCAGTCTATCACGACCTGTATCACTTCTGGTCGAAGCTGTTCGCGGTCAACTTCGCAATGGGCGTCGTCTCCGGCCTGGTCATGGCGTATCAGTTCGGCACGAACTGGAGTTCGTTTTCGACGTTCGCCGGCAGCGTTACCGGTCCTCTGCTGACCTACGAGGTGCTGACTGCATTCTTCCTGGAAGCCGGCTTCCTGGGCGTCATGCTGTTCGGCTGGAACAAGGTTGGACCCGGCCTGCACTTCTTCGCCACGCTGATGGTGGCGGCCGGGACGATCGTGTCCATGACCTGGATCCTGGCATCCAACAGCTGGATGCAGACGCCGCAGGGTTATGAGATCATTGGCGGACGCGTGGTTCCGACCGATTGGCTCTCGGTGATCTTCAACCCGTCATTCCCGTACCGTCTGGTGCATATGGGCCTCGCCGCCTACCTGGCGACCGCGTTGTTCGTCTGCTCGGCCGGGGCCTGGCATCTGCTGAAATATCGCGACAACCCGCGCGTGAGGACGATGTTCTCGATGGCGCTGTGGATGGTGCTGGTCACCGCGCCGATCCAGATCTTCGTCGGCGACCTGCATGGCCGCAATACGCTCGAACACCAGCCCGCCAAGATCGCCGCGATCGAGGGACATTGGTCGAATGCCCCCGGCCAGAGCGTGCCGCTGATCCTGGTCGGCTGGCCCGACATGGCCGACCAGAAGACGCTGGGCGCGATTGAGCTTCCGCATCTGGGAAGCATGATCCTGACCCACACCTGGAACGGCCAGATCCCTGGCCTGGACGATTTTCCCGCAACCGACCGCCCGGACGCGACGATCATCTTCTGGACCTTTCGCATCATGGTTGGCCTTGGCTCGCTGATGCTGCTGTTGGGCCTGGCCGGCGCCTGGCTCCGCTGGCGCGGGGAGTTGTATCAGCACCGGTTGTTCCTGCGCTGTGCGGTCGCCATGGGCCCAGCTGGCCTCCTGGCGATCCTGGCCGGATGGATCACGACGGAGGCCGGCCGTCAGCCCTGGGTTGTTTATGGCGTGATGCGGACCGCCGACGCCGTCTCCCACCATTCGGCTCTTGCGCTCAGTGTCAGCCTGTTGGTGTTCGTCGTCGTGTATTTTGCGGTGTTCGGCATTGGCATCTCCTACATGCTGAAACTCGTGGCGAAAGGACCTGATCGCGAGACCGGCGCCATGCCCCCGCCCCATACGGAGTTCCCTTCCCGGCCGATGTCCGCGGCGCCCGATGTGGAACCAACACCGGCCAGCACGGGAGCATGACGGCGATGGGCATCGACCTTTCCCTGATCTGGGTGCTGATCATCGGCTTCGGCCTGATGATGTATGTTCTCATGGATGGCTTCGACCTGGGAATCGGCATCCTGTTCCCGTTTGTCCCGCACAGCAGCGACCGGGACATAATGGTCAACACCGTCGCCCCGGTGTGGGATGGCAACGAAACGTGGCTTGTGCTGGGCGGCGCCGGCCTGATGGCGGCGTTTCCCCTCGCCTACGCCGTTCTGCTGAGCGCGCTCTACATCCCGCTCGTGCTGATGCTGACCGGGCTGATATTGCGCGGCG
Organism: Rhodopila sp.; assembly: GCA_031291715.1. GTDB lineage: Bacteria > Pseudomonadota > Alphaproteobacteria > Acetobacterales > Acetobacteraceae > Rhodopila. The sequence continues at coordinate 31,056 of JARLIN010000243.1, forward strand.
TCGCCTTCGAGTTCCGCTTCAAGGCGGACGAGGCGCACCGGCGGTTCTGGGACATCGCCTTCGCCGGCGGATCCTATGCCGCGGCGTTTTTCCAGGGCGCGGCGCTGGGCGCATTCATCAATGGTTTCGTGATCACCGGCCAGACATACGAAGGCGGCGCGCTGGACTGGCTGTCGCCGTTCAGCGTCTTCACTGGGCTGGGCGTCATCGTCTCTTATGCCCTGCTGGGCAGCACGTGGCTGACGATCAAGACCGAGGGCGTGCTGCAGGAGCACATGATCAGTTACGCCCGGCGCATCGTTCCGGTTCTGCTGGCCGGAATTGTCGTGGTCAGCCTGTGGACCCCGCTGGCGCACAGCGCCATCGCCAGCCGCTGGTTCTCGGTGCCGAACATCTTCTATTTCGCGCCGGTGCCGATCCTGGTGGTGGCGACAAGCTGGCAGTTGCTGCGGCTGCTGGCCGGCGGTTCGGAAGGCAATGTCCCCAGGGCGGGACCGTTTCTGCTGACGCTGTTCCTGCTGTTCCTGGGCTACAGCGGCCTGGCGATCAGCCTTTGGCCCAACATCATCCCGCCCGGCGTGTCGTTCCGGGACGCGGCGGCCCCACCGCAGAGCCAGGGCTTCGCGCTGGTTGGCGCGCTGCTGATCATCCCGATCATCCTGACCTACACCGGCTGGGCCTATTACATCTTCCGCGGCAAGGTGACGGGGAGCGAGGGCTACCACTGATGTGGGGCCGCCGCGTCCTGTGGCTGGTCGCGATCTGGTCGGCGAGCGTGCTCGCGGTTGGCGTCGCGGCCTTGCTGATGCGCGGGTTAATGAGCATGGCCGGACTAACCGGCTGAGCCTGGGATCAATCGCCTCCGAAAGCGGCCAGCCCTGTCCTCCCGGCCGCTTTGCCATGCGCCGGCGTTGAGGCCGTCAGTTCATGTCCCCAACACGCATTCACACATCGCGACCATAGTATATACCTATATATATTATTCTGCTCCGGCCGTTACTTCTGGACATCGAACATTTCGAGCGGCCGGCCCGCGCATGTCGTCCTCGCCCGGCGACAGTCATGTGGTCATGGCCCGGCGACCGTCCGGGCCATCTGATCCAGCGCCGTGCCGGGGCAGATGGCCCGAACTGCGCCAGGCCATGACCACATGACTGTCGCCGGGCAAGGACAAC
>JARLIN010000244.1 GCA_031291715.1 Rhodopila sp.
GCGATCCAGCGGCCACGGCCGGCGACGCCCTGCGTCGCGGCGAGGACGATGCCGACGATCAGGCCGGCCTCCATGGCCTCCCGGAAGACAATGAGCAGGCTGACGAGCATACGGCGGTTCCCGTGATCTGCAAATGCGAATGACTTGCAACAAGGCCGTTCATACACGGAGGGATGGGGTGGTGCAAGTGGCTGTGGGAATGGGGATATGGACGCGAGGTGTGGGGGCCGCACCACGCGGTACGCGCCAATGCCGGCTCCAGGCCGGTGACGAACCGGCGGCCGATATCTTCCGCCAAATTCCCCCGCCAGCGATGTATCCCGGCGCGCCATGCCAGCCGCGCGGGCTTTGCGATCAGCTCGCGCGTGCGGGCGTGCGGCGGGGGCCGAACCGCCGATAATGGCGCTTTCCCAGCAGAATCGCGGGACGCTCGATGCAAAGAAATACAAAGCTGCTCAACAGCACCAGGATCACGTCGATCGTGACGGCTGAACCAAGGAAGACGGGCCAGCTTGATGCGGCCGCGTGCGGCCAAAAGCACTGAAGTACCGCCCACAGCAAGAGGCCGTGCAGAAGGTAGATGGAATATGTGATGTCGCCCAGCCAGAGCAGACCCGGCAGGCGCAGTGCCCCCCATAAGTCGTGTCCGGATGCGACCACAGCGAAGAACAGGCTTAGCCCCAGTGTCGCTTTCCACGTGTATGCGGTCGGCAGGAACGTGATGACGGCGAGCAGGGCCGCGATCGCCGCCAGTCCCGCGGCCGGAGTGCGGCCGGCCGCGGCAAGCGCCGGGCTGCGTACCACACGTGCGGCTACGATTCCGCCGAGGAAGCTCTGAAGAATCCCGACGCTGAACGTGCCATGCCGTTCCAGCCAAAAGCACATGGCGGTCAGACCGGTCGCGGAGAGCAATGCGGCGAGCTTGTGCCGGGCGCGTCCAGCGACGAATGCCAACAGGGGCAACGCCAGGTAAAACAGCCATTCGTATCGCAGTGACCAGGTCACCTCCGCGACGAGACGTGAGGTGTGGGGCAAGCCGTTCAAATCAGGTGCGGAAAAGACCGTGAACAGCAGCCAGTGCACGATCGGTGCCATGAAGGATGCCGCGCTGGGCCGAGGGCCGGTCGCCGTCAGTGCGAAGACCGCCGCGACGACCAGCCCCAGCGTCAGCAGGTAGACGGGATAGAGTCGGTAGAGCCGCGAAACGATGAACCCCAGCCAGTCAATGCTGTCGCCCCTGGCCAGGACGCGACCCCAGAACAGGAATCCTGTGATCATGAAGAAGAGCGCAACGCTGGTCTGACCGAGGTGCACCACGAAGCGCGATGGGGGAAGCGCCCATCCGTGACCCTGCAGCAAAAACCAGGTGATCACCGTGTGATGAACGAAAACCGAAATCCCGAGCACGCCGCGCAAACCGTCGATCGCCGTTTGCCGGTTGTTTTCGACCGTTGTTGCGGCTTCCCGGACCGCCGGCACGCACCTCACGAGTACCGATGCGGTCGCCAGCGCCACGGAGAACAACATGAACCAGATCAGAGGGCTGTCGATGGCCCATGTCGCGAGGTCGGTGAACGACCCCAATCCCCGCTGCAACCTCGCCGGTCTCCTAGAATTCGGCTGCCCGCAGCGATCGCGCCAGCCGATCCAGCACGGCGTTGGCCAATCCGGGTTCCGGACCCGTGAAGAACCCCTTGGCTATATCCAGGTACTCGTTGATCACGACCTTCGCCGGCGGCCCATCGGTCATCGACAGCTCCGCCGCGCCGGCGCGCATCAACGCCCGCAGCACCGGATCAATCCGGGCCAATGGCCAGTCGTCCGGCAGGGCATCCACCAGCATTGGATCGATCGCATCCTGACGCCGCACCGCCTCCCGCACGATCCGGGTGAACAGCGGGACCTCGGCATCGGGGATACGGCCATCCTCGAATCCGTCCTGGCCTTCGAGATTCCCCAGCCGGTGCCGGACGAACTGGTCGATCACCGTCTCGGGGCTGTCGCCCGCCTGTTCGCTCTGGAACAACGCCTGCACGGCGGCGACCCGGGACGCGGTACGCGCCCGGGTTTTCGGGGGGCGGGCCATCAGGCGGCGCCGAGGTGGCGGGCGGCGCTGATCTGCATCAGTGCCGCGGCGGTGGCCTCGGCCCCCTTGTTATGGCCGTCCGGGCTGGAACGCGCCTCGGCCTGCTCGATCGTGTCGCAGGTCAGCAGACCCGTGCCAAGCGCGATGCCGAATTGCAGCGCGACGCTCATGATTCCGTCCATCGTCGCCTTGCAGATGAACTCGTAATGGTCGGTTTCCCCGCGGACGATACAGCCCAGCGCGATGAAGCCGTCAAACCGCCGACTACCGCGCAGCGCGATGCGGATCGCCTGCGGCAGCTCATAGGCGCCGGCGACGTCCAGCGTCTCCGCCGTTGCGCCGGCTTCACCCAGTATGCGGTAGGCGCCGGCGGTCAGCCCATCGATCACGTCGCGGTAATAGGGCGCGCGCACGATCAACAGGTGCGGTGACGGCCCGTCAACATGCGGCGCGCGAGGCAGTTCGGCGTCCTGCGTGCTCATCCTTCGTAATCCACTCCAACGATGTTCGGGATCGGCCGCTGCTCGACGATGTTCAGGCCATAGCCTTCCAGCCCGATGACAGTGCGGCGGCGGTTGGTCAGCAGGACCATGTTTTTGACCCCGAGGTCCAGCAGGATCTGTGCGCCGATGCCGTAATCGCGCAATTCCCGCGTCGACCGAGGGGTTCCCGCGGCGAGCAGGCGGACGCGTTCGGCCAGCGCGGTCGGGCGATGCTCGCGAATCAGCACGACGATGCCGCGGCCGGCGTTGCTGATCATGTGCATGGCATTGTGCACGGCGATCCAGTGCGGTGAGCCGGTCATGTCGTCCAGCAGATCGACCGCATGCATGCGCACCAGAACGGGTTCCGGACCGCTGACGTCGCCTTTGATCAGCGCCAGATGCTCCTGGTACTCGACCGTGTTGGCATAGACCACGGCGCGCCAGTCGCCGCCGGCGGGATGGTGGTAGGTGCCTTCTTCGACCTTGCGTACCAGGCGCTCGGTCAGGCGGCGATGGGCGATCAGGTCGGCGATCGTGCCAAGCTTCAGGTTGTGGTGCTGGGCGAAGGTCACCAGGTCCGGCAGGCGGGCCATGGTGCCGTCATCGTTCATGATCTCGCAGATCACGGCGGCGGGGGCGAGGCCAGCCTTGCGGGCGATATCGACAGACGCCTCGGTATGGCCGGCACGGACCAGCGTGCCGCCTTGGCGCGCCATCAGCGGGAAGACGTGGCCGGGCGTGGTGATGTCGTCGCGCGTGCTGTCGGGGTTGATCGCGACCGCGATGGTCCTGGCGCGATCGGCGGCGGAAATGCCGGTGGTGACACCTTCGCGGGCCTCGATCGACACGGTGAACGCGGTCTGGTGCCGTGTGCCGTTCTGCTGGCTCATCAGCGGCAGGCCGAGTTTTTCCACGCGCGAACGGGTCATGGCGAGGCAGATCAGGCCGCGGGCGTGGCGCGCCATGAAGTTGATGGCGTCGGGGGTGGCGAACTGCGCCGGGACGACCAGATCGCCTTCGTTTTCCCGATCCTCGTCATCGACCAGGATGAACATCCGGCCGTTGCGGGCTTCCTCGATCAGGTCCTCGGCCGAGGACAGGTATTTCGACAATTCGCTCGTGACGAATTTTTCGTGCAGGTTTTCCATCACGCGCTCTCCGCGATCATGGCCGCTAATGAATCGGATAGGCGGGCGACATAGCGGGCCAGCATGTCGATCTCGATGTTTACCTTGTCGCCGGGCTTCAAGGTCCCGAAGCCGGTGACGGAGGCGGTGTGGGGAATGACGTTCACACCGAAGGTATCGCCCTGCACCTCGTTCACAGTCAACGACACGCCGTCGATAGCGACGCTGCCCTTGGCTGCGATGAAGCGGGAGAGGTCGGAGGGAACGCGAAAAACCCAGCGTGTGGAGGCATTTTCCGGGGTGGCGGACACGGCCTGGCCGACGCCATCGACGTGGCCGGAAACCATGTGGCCGCCCAGTTCGTCGCCCATGCGGAGCGAGCGTTCGAGATTCACGCGGGAGCCGACGGTCCATGTGCCGAGTTTGGTATGGGCCAGGGTTTCGGCGGACGCATCGACAGCGAACCAGTCGGCGCCGAACGCGACCGCGGTCAGGCAGCAGCCGGAGCAGGCAATCGAGGCGCCGAGCGCCACGGGCGGGTCCGCCAGGAAGGCGGCGGGCGTTTCGATGACAAGGCGCATGTCCTTCCCGTCGCCGATCGGGTCGATGGCACGGACGCGGCCAAGGGCGGTTATGATACCGGTGAACATGGTGTCTGCCTTGTGTATTCGCTCAACATGTCGTCGCCGATAGCGATTTCGCAATGGCGCTGGAAGCGGGGCATCTCGTTAAGTGTCTCGACACCGAAGGCCTGCACCGCGGGCCAGCCGTCGCCGCCCATGATGGCGGGGGCGTGGAACCAGGCGATGCGGTCCACCAGATCGGCGCGCAGCAACGCGGCCGCGAGTTGGCCACCGCCTTCGACCAGCACGCGGGTCAGGCCGGCGGTGCCGAGGGCTTTGAGTGCGGCGGTGAGGTCCACGCCGGCCGAGGCGCCATGCACTTTGATCAACTTGGCATCGAGGTTGGTGAAGGCGGCTTCCCGGGCCGCATCGGCACCTTCGCGGTGCAGGAACCAGGTCGGGGTTTTGGCGGCGGTCGTCAGCAGGTGGCTTGTCAGCGGCGTACGCAGATGACTGTCGGCGACGATGCGAACCACAGGGGTGGGACGGAACCCGGGGATGCGGCAGGTCAGGTCGGGGTTATCGGCGAGCACGGTGCCAACGCCGACCATGACCGCGTCGTGGCGGCCGCGCATCGCGTGGCCGAGGCGGCGGGCGGGCGTTCCGGTGATCCACTGGCTCTCGCCGCCATGCGTGGCGATGCGGCCGTCCAGGGTGGAGGCGAGTTTCAGCGTCACCATCGGCCGGCCGAGGGTGACGCGGTGGTTGAAGCCGATCAGCGTTTCGCGCGCTTCGGCTTCCAGCAGTCCGGTTTCGACTTCGATCCCCGCGGCGCGGAGTTTGCTCAGTCCCTGGCCGTTGACGCGATTGTCCGGGTCGGTGGCGGCGACAACCACCCGAGCGATGCCGGCCGCGATGAGGGCGTCGGTGCACGGCGGGGAGCGACCCCAATGGCAGCAGGGTTCCAGCGTGACATAGGCGGTGGCGCCTCTTGCCTGCTCGCCCGCCATGCCGAGGGCGATGGGTTCGGCATGCGGCCGGCCGCCTGGCGCGGTTGTGCCTCGGCCGACGACGCGGCCGGCACGGACGATGACGCAGCCGACGGACGGGTTGGGCCAGGTCGTGCCCAGGCCCCGGCGTGCGAGGGCCAGTGCGGCGCGCATGTGGGGAAGATCGTCGGGGATGCGGGCCACTCGTCCCCCTTCAGACCGTCATGTCCGGGCATGTCCGGGAGGCAAAGGCCACGCCTAGTCCTCCGCCACCGAGCCCAAGCCCCCGACGAATTCCTCGAAATCCTTCGCTTCCCGGAAGTTCCGGTACACGCTCGCGAAACGGACATACGCGACCTTGTCCAGTTCCTTCAGCGTATCCATCACCAACTCCCCGATCTGCTTGCTGGGGATGTCACTATCGCCCGACGCCTCCAGCTGCCGCACCACCGAGTTGACGATCCGCTCGATACGTTCCTCCTGGATCGGCCGCTTTCGCAGCGAGATCCGGATGGACCGCGCAAGCTTGTCGCGATCGAACGGCACGCGGCGGCCGTCGGCTTTCACCACGGTCAGTTCGCGCAGCTGCACCCGCTCGATCGTGGTGAAGCGCTGGCCGCACGTGCCGCAGAAACGCCGCCGGCGGATCGCGCCGTTATCCTCGGTGGGGCGGCTGTCCTTCACCTGGGTGTCGTCGATACCGCAAAACGGACAGCGCATGGCGGATCACCGTGACGGATACAGCGGGAAGCGGGCGCAGAGTTCCTTCACGCGCGCGCCGACCGCTTGCTCGACAGCGGTGTTGCTGCCGTCATTGGAGCGGCCGAGACCTTCCAGAACCTCGTTGATCATCAGGCCGATGTCCCGGAATTGCTCGGTGCCGAAACCACGGGTGGTGCCGGCCGGCGACCCCAGCCGGACGCCGGAGGTGATCGCCGGCTTCTCCGGGTCGAACGGGATGGCGTTCTTGTTGGCGGTCATGTGAGCGCGTTCGAGGCTTGCCTCGGCTGCCTTGCCGGTGACGCGCTTGGGGCGAAGATCGACCAGCATCAGGTGGCTGACGGTGCCGCCGCTGACGATGTCGAGACCCTGTTGCTTCAAGGTTTCCGCCAGCACGCGGGCATTGTCCTGAACCGCCTTTTGATACGCACGGAATTCCGGCTTCAATGCCTCTCCGAACGCCGCCGCCTTGCCGGCGATGACGTGCATCAGCGGGCCGCCTTGCAGGCCGGGGAAGACGGCGGAGTTGATCTTCTTCCCGATTTCCACGTCCTGGGACAGGATCATGCCGCCGCGCGGGCCGCGCAGCGTCTTGTGCGTCGTGGTGGTGACGACATGCGCATGCGGCAGCGGGCTGGGAAACAGCCCCGCCGCCACGAGCCCGGCGAAGTGGGCCATGTCGACCATGAAATAGGCGCCCACCTCGTCCGCGACCTTGCGAATCCGGGGGAAGTCGATGAAGCGGGGATATGCGGAACCGCCGGCGATGATCAGCTTCGGCTTTTCCGTGCGCGCCAGGTGCTCAAGCTGCTCATAGTCCAGGATGCCGTCTTCGGCGCGCACTCCGTACTGGATCGCGCGGAACCATTTCCCGGACAGATTCGGCGCGGCGCCATGCGTCAGATGGCCGCCGGCGGCGAGGCTCATGCCCAGGACGGTGTCGCCAGGTTGCAGCAGGGCCAGGAACACCGCCTGGTTGGCCTGCGCACCGGAGTGCGGCTGCACGTTGGCGAAAGCGCAGCCAAACAACTGCTTCGCGCGGTCGATCGCCAGGTTTTCCGCCACATCCACGTAAACGCAGCCGCCGTAGTAGCGGCGGCCTGGGTAGCCCTCGGCGTATTTGTTGGTCAGCACCGAGCCTTGCGCCTCCAGCACGGCGGCGGAGACGATGTTCTCGGACGCGATCAGTTCGATACCGTCCTGCTGGCGATTGAACTCGGCCCGGATCGCCGCGGCGAGTTCAGGATCGGTTTCCGCCAGCGGGGCGGAGAAAAAGCGCTGGGTGCTGGCAGCAGTGCTATGCTGGTTCATCAAAGGTCCCCAAGGGGGTTGTACGGTTACGGTTTCTTGCGACCCTGTAGCATGGGGTGCATGAGCGACAAACCCGAACTGTTGTATGCGACTCCGGTGGCGGTTCAGATTGGGCTCGATGGTTATGTCTCGTATCGTTCCTCTGCCTGACCTCGCCGCGACGGAAGCGATGGCCCGGTGGCTGGCGTCTGTCGCCCGGCCAGGGGACTGCATCCTGCTGGAAGGGCCGCTGGGGGCCGGAAAGACCGCCCTCGCTCGCGCCTTTCTGCGCGCGGCCGCAGGCGATCCGGCGCTGGAGGTGCCGAGCCCATCTTTCACCCTGGTGCAGATCTACGATACGCGGATCGGCCCCGTTTTTCACTACGATCTTTGGCGAATCGATGGGGCCGCTTCGATGACGGAACTGGACTGGGAGGATGCGCTGGACGGGGTCGTGCTGGTGGAATGGCCCGACCGGCTGGGCCCGCTGCGTCCCGAGGATGCGCTGACGATCACCCTGCGGCTGGCAGAGGGCGAGGCGCGGGAGGCGACGCTGACGGGATGGGACGAGCGTATCAAATCTCTCGCCCTCCGGTCATCGCCGGGCGTGTCCCAACAGATGCCAAAGTAAGAGTGGCGCATGCATTTTCTTGATGTGTCATGGCCCGGCGCGGTCCGGCCACCCACGACTTGCGGCGCCGGATCCTGCAAAGTCGCGGGTGGCGGGGGCACGCCCTACATGCGTCAGGATAAGACCGTATCCGGAGCAGGGCGTTCTCCCACCCCGTCATGGCCCGGCGCGGTCCGGGCCATCTGCCGAGGAACGGCGCTGGTTCGGATGGCCCGGACTGCGCCGGGCCATGACGATTACGGAGACGCCGTTGCTCCGTTCGGCGCTTATCCTGATGCCAACGGGGCCACTCCTGATGCTAACGGGGCCACGCCCGGCCATGACACAAACGGAAAGGTCCGTGCATCAACACCTCTCGCTGGTGCCTGCGGAGCCGGCTTCAATCATGACGGTGCTGGGACATGAACCGCGATGCCCTGGTCGCGGTCTTCCTCGCCCGCAACGGCTACGCTCCCGGCGACGCCGAACCGCTTGCGCAGGATGCCAGCTTCCGCCGTTACCTCCGGATCCGAGGCGACCGCCCCGCCGTCCTGATGGATGCCCCGCCGCCCGAGGACGTCCGCCCCTTCCTTCGCATCGCCGCCCATCTGCGCGGTATTGGCCTGTCCGTTCCGGTGATCCTCGATGCTGACGAAGTTCATGGCCTGATTCTCGAGGAAGACCTCGGCGACGACCTTCTGTCGGTCTTGCTGGATCGGGGAGACGCCCCGGACCCTCTGCTGGATGCGGCGGTGGATGCGCTGGTCGTCATGCAACGTGCCGCTCCCCCGGATGGGCTGCCAGCGTGGGACGCACCGACGATGGCCTCCACCGCCATGGGCACTCTGTTCGACTGGTGGTGGCCGGCGCGGTTCGGCGGGCCCGCCCCGCTGGCAGCGCGGGACGACGTCGCGGCGGCGCTGGCCAAAATGCTGGAACCGGTCGCGGCCGGGCCACGCGGCTTCGTTCACCGCGACTATTTCGCCGGCAACCTATTGAGGCTGCCCGACCGCCGCGTTGGGATCATCGATTTCCAGGGCGCCGCCCTCGGCCACCCGGCCTACGACCTCGTCTCCCTGCTGCAGGATGCACGGCGGGACATTCCGCGGGCCTCCCAGTGTCGCGCCCTTGGTCGTTATCTGGCGGCTCGCCCCGAGCTGGACCCGGCCGATTTCCGCGCTGCTTTCGCCGCCTGCGCCGCGCAACGGCATCTGCGCGTCGCCTGCCAGTGGGTACGGCTTGCCCTGCGTGACGACCGGCCTCAATACCTTGCCTACGGGCCGCGAACGTGGCGTCTGCTGGAGGACGCGTTGCGCCAGCCGGCCGCCGAGCCTCTCGCCGCCGCTTTGAATCGTTGGATACCGGCCGCCGCGCGCGGCAACCCGCCAGGACTTGAATCATGACCGTCTTCCCACATTCCGCCATGGTTCTGGCTGCCGGCCTGGCCACTCGCATGCGGCCTTTGACCGACAAGACCGCCAAGCCGCTCCTGAGGCTCGGCGGGCGCACGCTGCTGGACCACGCGCTGGACCACCTCGTGGACGCAGGCGTCGAAACCGTCGCGGTCAACGCGCACTGGCAGGCGGACGCCGTGGCGGCGCACCTCGCGAACCGGCCGCAGCCGCCCCGTACCGTGCTGCTGCGCGAGGCGCACCTGCTGGAAACCGGCGGCGGCGTGCTTGCAGCACTGCCCGTGCTGGGCGCCGATCCGTTCTTCGTGGTGAACGGGGACGCGTTCTGGTTGAACGGTCCGATCGCGGCGCTGCGCCGTCTGACGCTGGCGTTCGACGACTCGGTGGATGCCGTGCTGCTGGTGCAGCGGACGTCGCACATCCATGCCGATGTCGGCTACGGCGACTTCGCGGTCGACAAGTGGGGCACCCCGCGCCGGCGGAAGGAGCGGGAGGTCGTTCCCTACATCTACGCCGGGGTGCAACTGATGCACCCGCGGCTGCTCGCCGGGATGCCCGAAGGCGCATTCAGCATGAACCGCGCCTGGGATATCGCCCTCGCGGCCGGCCGGCTGCGCGCGGTCGTGCATGACGGGATCTGGTTTCACCTGTCCACGCCGCCGGATCTCGTGGAAGCCGAGCAGATCCTGGAGGCTCGCGTTACCGGCGACGCCCGCTGGCCGTGGCGCTGAATCTCTTCACAGTCCCTTCACACGTCCCATTCCTGGATGCCCTCGCGCGCGGCTGGCTGGCGCGCGGCGACGACCCGCTGACGGTCAGTAAGGGGCTGATCCTGCTGCCGACGCGGCGGTCGGCGCGCGCGCTGGCCGAGGCGTTTCTGCGCGTCCGGAACGGTCAGCCGATGCTGCTGCCGCGCATCACCGCACTGGGGGCATTGGACGAGGCGCCACTGACCCTCAGTGGCGCTTTGGACCTGCCGCCATCGGTCGAACCGATGCAGCGGCTGGCCGCTCTGGCGACGCTGATCCTGGCGATGAAAGGTAAGGGCGGTGCTCCGCGGACTGCGGACCGTGCCTGGCTGCTGGCCCGCGAACTGGCGTCGCTGATGGATGAGGCGGAGCGCGCCGGCATCGATCTGGCCGAACGGCTGCCGGACGCCGCCGATCCGGAATACGCGGCGCACTGGGCGCAGACGTTGGAATTCCTGCACATTGTCACCGGTGCCTGGCCCGCCTGGCTCGCCGACAACGGCGTGATGAACCCGGCCGCTCGGCAGGTGGCGCTGCTGGAGGCTCAGGCGCGGGCGTGGGAGGCCGATCCGCCGGACCATCCGGTGCTGATCGCCGGCACCACCGCCGGCATTCCGGCCGTCGCCCGGCTGCTCCGGGTGGTCGCGCGGATGCCGATGGGGCAGGTGGTGCTGCCGCAGTTGGACCTGGATATGAATGACGACGCCTGGGGCGGGCTGGAAGCGTCCCATGCCCAGGCCGGACTGGCGCGCCTGCTGGCGGACCTGGATGCAACGCGTGGCGATGTGCGTTCGTGGGATGGCGGCGCCCAGGGAGTGGTCCCGCCCGAACGGTTTCCGCTCCTGTCGCGAACGCTGCTGCCGGCGAGCGCGCTGGATGATTGGATGGACCGTGGACCCGTGTCGCTGGACGGGCTGTCGCGGCTGAAAGCGGCGGACCAGCAGCAGGAGGCACAGGCGATCGCGCTGGTGCTGCGGGAGGCGCTGGAGACTCCGGGCGCCCGGGCGGCGCTGGTGACGCCGGATCGCGATCTCGCGGGCCGTGTGACGGCGGCGCTGTTGCGGTTTGGGATCGTGGCCGATGACAGCGCCGGCGAGCCGCTGGCCGATTCGCCGCCCGCCGTGTTCCTGCGCCTGCTGGTGCGCGCGGTGGCCGACGAGTTGGCGCCGGTGCCACTGTTGGCACTGTTGAAGCATCCGCTTTCGGGCGCCGGCATCAGTCCGGTCGCCTGCCGGGATGCGGCGCGGACGCTGGAGAGGCTGTGTCTGCGCGGGCCTCGCCCGGCGCACGGGATCGCGGGCCTGCGTCTGGCGGTGGACAAGGAGGCGGGGCCGGACTCACCCACCTCGGCGTTCCTGTCGCGGCTGGAAGCCTGCCTGGAGCCGGTGGTGCGGATCGATTCGGCGATGGAGATCGCGCCGGCCGATGCGTTGGCCGCCGTCATCGAGGCCGCCGAACGATTGGCGGCGACTGACGAGGCGTCCGGTCCCGCCCGGCTTTGGGCAGCGGAGGAAGGCGACGCGCTGGCGACCCGTCTGGCCGAGGTCCGGGACGCGCTCCGCATGATGCCCGATCTGAGGCGCGGCGTGTTGCCGGGACTGCTGGACGCGGTGCTGGAGGGTGAGGTGGTCCGCAGCCGCCGCGCGCTGCGCGGGCGCGGTGGGGTTGAGCACCCCCGCATCTTCATCTGGGGCCTGCTGGAAGCTCGGCTTCAGTCGGTCGATCTGGTCGTGCTGGGTGGGTTGGCGGAAACGGTATGGCCGCCGATGGCCGAGCCGGGGCCGTGGCTGTCCCGGCCGATGCGGACGAAGGTCGGGCTGCCGGCGCCAGAGGAAATGGTGGGACAGGCCGCCCATGACTTCGTCGCGGCCTGCTGCGCGGCGCCGAACGTGGTGCTGTCCTGCCCGGTGCGGCGGGATAATGCGCCCGCGGTGCCGGCGCGGTGGCTGACGCGGCTGGATATGTTCCTGGCGGGGCGGGCCATCCCGGCCCCATCGTCATCGCCGGGCATGTCCGGGCCTGCCGCGCCGCAGCCTATGGGGGTGGACGGAGCGGACCCGCCCGGCCGTGACGGAAAGAACGGGGGGGACGGCGCGCGCGCGATCGAACAAACTCTCCCCGAACACCCTGCCGTCGTCTGGGCACGCGCGATGGATCTCCCGCTCGGGCCACCCATTCCGGTCAAACCGCCGACGCCGCGCCCGCCGGTCAACAAGCGGCCCCGCAAGCTCAGCGTCACGGCGATCGAAACCTGGCTGCGCGATCCGTACGCCATCCATGCCCGTTACATCCTGAAGCTGTCCGCGTTGAAGCCGTTGGATGAGGCGACGGATGCCTCCGACTACGGTTCCCTGGTGCATGACGGGTTGCACAAGTTTCTGCACAAATATGGTGCCGCCTGGCCCGCCGACGCGGCGCGGGAACTCCGCCTCGCGATGGCCCAGGCGCTCGGTGATGCCGGGTTGCGGCAGGCGTTGCGGGCGTGGTGGTCGCCTCGGCTGGATCGCATCGCCGACTGGGTGGCGGACACGGAATCCGAACGCCGGGCGCTGCGGGCACCCGTGGGGATCGCGACCGAGGCCGAAGGGGCGATCGAACTAATGCGTCCCGGCGGCCGGTTTCGCCTGACCGGACGGGCCGACCGGATCGAGCGGTATGGCGACGGGACGTTGTCGATCCTGGATTATAAGACCGGCTCGCCCCCCAGCCAGAAGGACGTCGATGGCGGGCTGGCCCCGCAGTTGCTGCTGGAAGCGGCGATGGCTGTGGAAAGCGGGTTCGGGCCCAACCTGGCCGGGGCAACCGGGGAGCTGATCTATTGGCACCTGTCGGGCGGCCTGGACCCCGGCAAGGCGATGCCGCTGTTCAAGAAGAACCCGTCTGACATCCCAAGCGCCGTGCTGGATGCGAAGGATCGGCTCTGTGACCTGATCGATATGTTCGATCAGCCGGAGCGGGCGTACCTGTCACGGCCGCATCCGGGGCTGGCGCCTCGGTTCTCGGATTATGAGCAGCTTGCCCGGGTCGCCGAATGGTCCGCGGCGGGAGACGGCGATGAGTGAAATCCTGCCCAGGGAAACCGCCCGTGAGCGTGCCAACCGGGAACAGCTCACCGCCTCGGATCCGGCCGTCTCGGCGTTCGTGGCCGCCTCGGCCGGGTCGGGGAAGACCAAGCTGCTGACCGACCGGCTGCTGCGGCTGATGCTGACCGGCGCGGCGCCGGAGCGGATTCAGTGCCTGACGTTCACCAAGGCGGCGGCAGCGGAAATGTCGCTGCGCTTGCAGCGCACGCTCGGACGGTGGGTCACGCTGGCGCCGGAGAAACTGACGGCGGAACTGACCCGCTTGCGGGTTGAGCCGACGGATGTCGCGTGCCACGCCGCCCGCGCGCTGTTCGCGAAGGTGCTGGACCTCCCGGGCGGGATGCGGATCGGCACGATCCATGCGTTCAGCCAGTCGCTGCTGCGGCGGTTCCCGCTCGAGGCCGCGATCTCTCCCCATTTCCAATTGGTCGATGACCGGGACGCCGACGACGCGCTGACCGAGGCGCGAGAGGACATGCTCGCCAATGCCGGGACTCCGGCGATGCAGCACGCGCTGCGGACCCTGGCCGGGCTGTCCTCGGCCGAGGCGTTTGGCGGTCACGTCAAGACGTTGCAGACGGATCGGGAGCGGCTGCGGGCGGCCTTGGAACTCGGCGAGGATCTGGAACGGGCGCAACGGCGCGTCCTCGGGGTGACGGCGCCGGACGAGGACTCGCTGATCGCTGAAGCGGTTCAGTGGCTCGGCGAGGGCGCACTGCGCGATGCGGCCAGGGTTGTGCTGGCCAGCGGCTCGAAGACCGTGGCCGAACGGGCGGCCGGAATCCTGGACTGGTTGAGCCAGGCGGCGGATCGGCGGGCGGAGAACTGGACTGATTGGTGCGGCCTGTTTCTGAATGCATCGGGTGAACCGCGCGGTGATACGGCGCTGGTCAACAAGGCGTTGTCCGCGACGAGGCCCGACCTGCTTGACCGTTACCAGGAAGAAGCGGCCCGCATCCTGGTGGTCGAGGACTCCCGCCGGGCGATCCGGCTGGCCGCGGTGTCGGGCGCGCTGGCACTGCTCGCGGGGCCGGTCGCTCGGGGATATGCGGAGCGCAAGGACGAAGCCGGGCTGCTCGATTACGACGACCTGATCGACCGGACCCGGACGCTGCTGTTCGATCCCGGCGCCGCCTGGGTGCTGTACAAGCTGGACGGCGGCTTGGACCACCTGCTGCTGGACGAGGTGCAGGACACGGCTCCCCAACAATGGCGCATCGCTCACGCGTTGACCGAGGAGTTCTTCGCCGGGGCCGGTGCGCGCGACCGGACTCGCACGGTCTTCGCGGTGGGGGACCGCAAGCAGTCGATCTACTCGTTTCAGGGCGCGGACACGGCGGAGTTCGACCGCTCGCACGATGAACTGGCGCGGCGGGTTCGGACATCCGGACAGGTGTTCAAGGATGTCGGGCTGGACGTGTCGTTCCGCTCCACCGCGCCGGTGCTGGCGCTGGTGGACGCGGTGTTCGCCGATCCGCTGGCACGTCCTGGTGTGGTCGGGCCGGGCGAGACGCTGGCGCACTACGCCGATCGCACCGGCCATGCCGGACTTGTGGAAATCTGGCCGTTGGCACCGCTGGCCGATCCGGCGCCGCATCAGCCCTGGACGGTGCCGGAGCAGAACCAGTCGCAGACCAACGGCCGCCAGTTGCTGGCGGACACGCTGGCGGACTGGATTCGCGATAAGGCGGATGGATCGGTGCTGCTGGAGAGCAAGGGCCGTCCGCTGGCGGCGGGCGACGTGCTCATTCTGGTGCGGCGGCGGGACGAGTTCGCCCGGGCGCTGGTGCGGGCGCTGAAGACTCGCGGCGTGCCGGTGGCCGGGCTGGACCGGATGGTGCTGACCGACCAGCCGGCGGTGCAGGACCTGATGGCGCTCGCGGACGCGCTGCTGCTGCCCTCCGACGACCTGACGTTCGCATGCGTGCTGACCAGCCCGTTGGGTGGCCTGACCGACGATGAACTGACCGATCTCGCGATGGAGCGGCCGGGATCGCTGTGGGACGCGTTGCGCGGCCGGGCCGACGAGCGACCATCCTGGCGCCGGGCGGCGGATTTCTTCGCGCAACTGCTGGGCCGGGTCGATTACGTGTCGCCCTACGCCCTGTTCGCGGAGGCGCTCGGCCCTCTGGGCGGCCGGGCGCGGCTGTTCGCGCGCCTGGGGCCGGAGGCGGCCGAGCCGGTGGATGAGCTGCTGAACGCGGCGCTGACCTATGCAGGCCGGCATCCGCCTTCGTTGCAGGGTTTCCTGCACTGGCTGCGCCGGTCGGGCGCCGAAGTGAAGCGGGAGCCAGAGGCGGCCGGCAATCTCGTGCGGATCATGACGGTGCACGGTGCCAAGGGGTTGCAGGCGCCGCTGGTGGTGGTGCCGGATACGTCGGCGCTGCCGAAGGACGATGGGTCGATCGTCTGGGCCCATGATGCGGTGACGGATCGGGCGGTACCCCTCTGGGCGCCGCGCAAGGAATTCCGCTGCAGCGCCCTGGACCGGCTGCGTGCCGCCGGACGGCAGCGGCAGATGGAGGAGCATAACCGCTTGCTCTACGTCGCGCTGACCCGGGCCGAGGATCGGTTGCTGGTCTGCGGCTGGCAAACCCGTTCGTTGAAGGACGAATGTTGGCACAGCCTCGTGCGGCGCGGGTTCGAGACGGCCGGCGCCGAACGGGAAGCATTCAAGCCGTGGGACGGGGAGGTGCTGCGTCTTCGCTCGCCTCAGTCGGCGCCAGCGGAAACGGCTGCTCCGGCGATGCGGGCGGACCACGGTGGGAGTTTGCCGGCCTGGATCGGTGCCGCGCCCCTGTGGCTACCGGCACCACCGCCGCCGGAGCCCCCCCGGCCAGTACCGTTGGCACCAAGCCGCCCTGAAGGGGTGGAATTGGGGGCGGTGCCGGCGGCGGAGTCGCCGCTGGCGGATCGGGATGCCGGCAGCAGCCGGTTCCGGCGGGGCCAGTTGATCCACGCGTTGTTGCAGCACCTGCCCGCGGTGCCGGCCGAAGCGCGGCTGGCGGCGGCGGTGCGGTTCCTGGACAAGCCGGGCCACGGGCTGCCGGCCGGAGAGGCGGCACGGATCGCGGACGAGGTCTTGGCGGTGATGGCGCATCCCGACCTGGTGCCGCTGTTTGGGCCGGACAGCCGGGCGGAGGTGCCGCTGACAGGGGTGGTGGCGGACTCGGTGGTCGGCGGGTTGGTGGATCGGCTGGTCGTGCTGCCGGATCGAGTGCTGGTGGCGGATTTCAAGACCAACCGGCGTCCCCCCGCGCGGATGGCGGATACGCCGGTGCTGTATCTGCGGCAGATGGCGTCCTATCGCGCCGTGCTGCGGGCGATTTTCCCAGGACGTCCGGTGCGGTGCGCCCTGATCTGGACGCGGGAGGCGCGGGTGGCAATCCTGCCGGACGAGATGCTCGATTCGCACGAACCCGGCGCAGTCGCGCACGAACGGGGCGCGATCTGACCGGCTCCGCCGAATGGGCGAAGGGCGCCCGCTTGACCGGGTTGGCAACCGGCCCCACTTTTGTCGCAACTGAAATCTTGAGGGTTGACCATGAGCGCGAACACGGTGGCTGTGACGGACAAGAGCTTCGCCACGGATGTGGTGGAGGCGAGCAAGACCGGCCCGGTGCTGGTGGATTTCTGGGCGGAGTGGTGCGGCCCGTGCAAGATGATCGGACCGGCGCTTGAGGAACTCGCGGGCGAGTTCGCCGGCAAGTTGACGGTGGCGAAGGTCGATATCGACAACAACCCGATGTCGCCGAACCAGTTCGCTGTGCGGGGCATCCCGACGCTGATCCTGTTCAAGGACGGCAAGCCCGCGGCGACTCAGGTGGGCGCGATGCCCAAGAGCAAGCTGAAGGACTGGATCGCCGGGAACATCTGATACCGGTCAGGCACGCGCCGGACGCCGCCATTCGCCGATAGATATCACTATGAAAAGTCGGCGAATGCCGTGCGTTCTCAAGGCCGGTCGAATATGACATCCGTAACGCTGTTTGGTGTCGGCTCACCGGTCGTTGTCGATATCGAGGAAAGCTGCCGCCGCGCCGGCTGGTCGATCCAGATGGGCATCCGCAACGTGCCAGCGACGGCCCACGTGTCGGGATCAGTGCCGGTCCAGTCCCTAACCGATGACCTGACGCTGCCGGGGCCGGTTCTGTTGCCGCTATTCTCCCCCGCCAATCGGCGTTTCGCATGGCGTCAGGCGACTTCGCTGCGGGCGGTGCATTTTCCTGCATTGCTTGATCCCACCGCGATCTTGCCGGGTTACCTTGACGTCGGGGAGGGCGTCTACGTCAACGCCGGATGCACGCTGGGTGCCGCCTCCCGCCTTGGCCGTTTCGCCTTCGTCAATCGCGGGGCCTGTCTGGGCCACCATCTGGATCTGGGGGAATTCGCGTCGATCGGACCGGGTGCCGTGGTCGCCGGGCAGGTAACAATCGGCGCCGACGCGATGATCGGCGCCGGCGCGGTGATCTTGCCGGGGATGACAATCGGGGCGGGGGCGGTTGTGGGCGCGGGTGTAGTCGTCGATGCCGACGTGCCGGCCGGCGAGGTGCGGCGGATCCGGCGGGCCGCATGACCGCCGCGGCGCCGGTCTGGCTGTATGCGCTCAGTCTGAACGAGATGCGGATGCTGGCGTTCTTTTTCCGCCATTATGATCCGTGGGTCGATCGTTACATCATCTATGACGACGGATCGACCGACGAGACGCTGGCGGTACTGGCGGCTCGGCCGGATGTCGAGGTCCGGCGGTTCGAACGCGTGCATGCCGACTCGTTCGTCGAGTCGTCCCGCGTCTGGCAGAACAATGTTTGGAAGGAAAGCCGCGGCCAGGCCGCCTGGGTGGTGCTGACAGCGATCGATGAGCATCTCTACAACAAGGCAATGCCGGATTATCTGGCGCGATGCCGCGACGCGGGCGTAACCGCCGTGCCGGCTTTGGGCTTTCACATGATCTCGGAGGCAGTGCCTGCACCCGCCGAAACGCTGGCACGGACCCGGCGAATGGGAATGCCGACCTGGGAAATGAATAAGCTGTCGTTATTCGATCCATCCGCGCTCGATGAAACGAATTTCTCTCCAGGACGCCATTTCGCCGCCCCGTCTGGCCGAGTGGTGTACCCCGAAGCCGACGAGGTGCTGAACCTGCATTACAAATTCATCGATAAGGCCTACCTCGCCGCCCGGCATCGCGTGCTGCGGCAGGGATTGCGGGATGGTGATGTCGAAAAGGGACTGGGCGCACAATACGCGTGGTCGGACGCGGCGTTCGAGGATGCCTGGCGGCGCGTATCGGATGCTGCCCGGGATTATACTGATCCCTCGATTGGTTTCACGACGCATATCGAACGGTGGTGGCGAGGCAAGCGCTTTCGAGGGGAGGCCGGTGGTTGAGATTGGCGACAACCACCCGCACTGATTGTCAGGGAGTTCGGCGGCCAAGGATGGCGTGGTAAAGGACGAGCACGACGATCGCTCCTATGACCGCGACGAAGATACTGTAGATGTTCAATCCAGTGACCGGTGTGGCGCCGACGAAGGAAAACAGGAAACCACCCACAAAGGCACCGACAACGCCCAGGATGATGTCCAGTACAAGGCCTTCGCCCGATTTGTTGACGATCTTGCTGCCGATAAAACCTGCGATTAGGCCAAGAATCAGCCAAGCGAGAATTGACACGGGACTTATCCTTTTGTTGTTAAGATGGTCTAATACCAGGTCACGTTGACACCGACTCTCCGCCGGTTTCCTCCGCATCATGCCCGGACCTGATCCGGGCACCGGTGCACCTCGGTAAGTGGTTATTCATCAATGAGTTGGTCCGGCACCGATGGCCGGATCAGGTCCGGCCATGACGACCGTGGGACAGCGGCCCGTGGGTCAATCTTTCCGCGGCTTGGCATAACGGCGGCTGGGGATGATCGATGCCAGAACATATGCAAGCCCACCGGCGAACAGCAGAGAGATCACCGGCTGGCGCTGGATTGTCTGGGACAAGGTATTCGTTGCGTCCCGCATCTGTGCAACGGTCTCGTTGTAGGCGTCATGCGCGTCACCCGCGACCTCACGGGTTTTCTCCTCGAGTATCAATGCGGTCAGTGCCAGCGTAACCACGGCCAGGAGTATCTTCATGCTAAGCTCCTTGTCTCGGCTCCTCCCGGACGGTCCGGCAGACTTTTCGGCCGTTGGAGCCACGCGCAAGCGTAACGCACGAGGAAGCAAGCGGATGCGGAAGCGATGACCAGGAGGCGATCAAAAACCCGATGACTCGGTCTCGGCGGCCGGTGTGTTGGTCTTTGCACGGGCCAGTATAATGCCAAGCGGCGGAAAGATTAACCTGCGGGCGGTCCCCTCCGTCCTGGCCCGGCGACAGTCCGGGCCTAGGATCGAGAGTCAGCGCCAACACGGATTGGTATAGATAGATCGAGTTCCACGACCCAAGGCGATAGGAAACCGCTCTAAGCCGCTCTGCCGTCCAACTTCAAGATCTCGCCGGCGAGATAGAGGCTCCCGCAGATTAGCACGCGGGCTGGGCTGGCGCCGCGGGGGATGTTCCGCAGGGCGTCGGCGACGCGGGGGCCAGGACGGGCGATGTTGCCAGACGCGGCAATGATCGCCTCCACCGGCAGGGCCGAATGTTGTCCGGGCTCCTGCACCGCCCATGTGGTTTCGGCCAACGGCAACAGCGGACGGAGGAATTCCGCTGAATCCTTGGCCTGTTTCATACCGACGATCAGATGGACCGGCCGATCGGCCCAGCCGCGGAGATGTTCGGCCAGGACGATGCCGGCGCCGGGGTTGTGGCCTCCGTCCAGCCACAGCTCCCAATCCGGGGGCAGCAAGCGGGCGAGATCTCCGTGCAGGCGCTGCAGGCGGGCAGGCCATTCGGCGCGCGCCAGGCCGGCGGGGTTGTGCGGCAGGGCGGCAGCACGCAGGGCGGTGATGGCGATGCCGGCGTTGTCCTGCTGGAACAGCCCGGGCAGCGACGGGGCGGGTGTTTCGACGGTGCCCAAGGCGTCCTCGTAGCGGAACCCGCCCGGGGTCAGCGCTATGTCCCATTCCCGGCCACGCAGACGTACCGGGGTGTTCAGCGCGGTTGCGCGGTCGAGCAGGATGCGGCGGACATCGTCCGGCTGGTCTCCGATGGCGACAGGGATGCCGGGCTTCATGATGCCGGCTTTCTCGCCGGCGATGATCTCCACGGTGGGGCCAAGCAGTTCCCGATGATCCAGGGAGATGGAGGTTATGGCGCACGCGGCCGGTGTGTCGATCACGTTGGTGGCGTCGCCGCGGCCGCCGAGGCCGACCTCCAGGATGCAGAGGTCTGCTGCCGTTTCGGCGAAAAGGTCGAAGGCGGTGGCGGTGATCACCTCGAACACGGTGATCGGCGCATTGTCGTTGATGCGTTCGATCCGCTCCATCGCCGCGATCAGGCGGTCGTCCGAGACAAGGGAGCCAGCGATGCGGATGCGTTCGTTGAAGCGCACCAGATGCGGGGAGGTATAGACGTGGACGCGCAGTCCGGCGGCTTCCGCCATGGCGCGGATGAAGGCGCAGGTGCTTCCCTTGCCATTGGTGCCGGCGACATGGATGACGGGCGGCAGTCTGCGCTCGGGGTGACCGAGGCGGGAAAGCAGCGTGCGGAGGCGGTCCAGGCTGAGATCGATCAGCCTGGGATGCAGGCGTTCGAGGCGTGCGGCGATCTGTTCGATAGCGTCGGTCACGCGGCCGCCTTGTGCTCCTTCACACACAGCAGGCCGATGACGCGGGCCAGGGTTGCTTGCATGTCGGTGCGTTTCACGACCATGTCGATGATGCCGTGGGCCAGCAGGTATTCGGCGCGCTGGAAGCCTTCGGGGAGTTTCTCGCGGACCGTCTGCTCGATGACGCGGGCGCCGGCAAAGCCGATCATCGCGCCGGGTTCGGCGATCTGGATATCGCCGAGCATGGCGAAACTGGCGGTGACGCCGCCGGTGGTCGGATCGGTCAGGACGACGATGAACGGCAGCCCGGCGTCCTTCACGAGGCGCGTGGCGATGACGGTGCGGGGCATCTGCATCAGGCTGATCGCGCCTTCCTGCATGCGGGCGCCACCGGAGGCGGTGAAGACGATCAGCGGGGCTTTCTGCAATGCCGCCAGGCGGGCGGCGGCGACGATCCCGTCACCCACCGCGGCGCCCATGGAGCCGCCGATGAAGTTGAACTCCATGACCGCGACGACGGCTTTCTGGCCGCCGATGGTGCCGTGGGCGACGGTGATGGCGTCGTCGGTGTGGGTCTTCTCGCGGGCTTCCTTGAGGCGGTCCACATATCGCTTGGTGTCGCGGAACTTCAGCGGGTCGGTGACCGGCTTGGGGAGTTCGATGCGGGTGTAGGAGCCTTCGTCGAAGGTCCAGTCCAGACGCTCGGTCGAGCTGGCGCGCATGTGGTGGCCACAATGGGGGCACACCTTGCGGTTGGTCGCGAGGTCCCGGTGGAAGATCATCTTCTGGCAGGAGGGGCACTGATGCCACAGGTTGTCCGGCACCGATGATCGGGCGAACAGGGTGCGAATCTTGGGTCGGACGTATTCGGTGAGCCAGCTCATGCGCGCGTGGATAGCGGGGGAGGGGGTTGGGGGCAAGCGCGCGTCACTGGTCCGTTATATGCGTGGAGCGCACGGCCCGCTGGTTAGTGCTTCGTCAGGACCATGGGCGGAAACCCCGGCGGGAGAACGGCGAACTCCATGCGCGTTCCGACGGGGGCCCTCTCGAATTCCCGGGCGTGCTCGACGAAACCAGTCGGATTGGATCCTGGATAGTAGAAATCCGTGACGAACCCGAAGGGCAACAGGACAATGAATCCCAACGCAAGGCAACGAACGAGCACGACGCGGTCCGGTAGAAGCGATATGCAAATGCCGAGCCAGACGAGCATGGGGATGAAATAGTATCGGTTACCGGCGACGGGATGTGTCATGAAAATCCATGCTGGCTCTGACCCCGATCCCACGGGTGAAATCAAGGCAGCGGTAAGTAGCAGCGCGGCGTATACGAAGCTCTTGCGCAACAACGGGTTCCCGCGGCGAAGCGCGATGAAGGCAAGGGATCCGCTGACAAGTGCGACGATGAGCGGAACCGCGTCGATGCCCCAGACCCATGATCGTGAAATCCGGAGCATGATACGGATTCCGAGGGAAGCGCCGAGGAATATCTGAAGTGCAAGGATACGCGCCAGGATGATTACGTCGGCACCAAGCGGTGCCTGAGGTCGTGCCGTACCAATCGTGTCGAAAAGAAACGACGCCTGGATGCCCATGCACGCAGTCACGACGATGACCCGAACAAAAGCCGGCCCGGTTCTTGATCCCAGAAATTGCCATACCGCGATCGGGAACAAGAAAACACTGAACGGTCCGCTCAAGCCAGAGATGGCGAGCGCGACCAGTTCGGCTGCAACCACCAATCGGCTTGAACTGGGCCTGGCCGTGACGATCAGAAAGGCCAGGCAGGCCAGGTGCCATTGAGAATTGGTGAGATTTGTCAATACTTCCATGGAATTCGGCAGCAGCACATAGATCAGGGCGAAGCCCAGGCGCGCACCTGGATCAGGCCACGCATCGTCCATGCGTTTCGATACCAACAGGGTAGGTGGAAGAGCCTGAATGATCAGGGCGGATGCCGCGAAAATCGTCGGGCCCCAACTCAGCGGAAAATTCTGAGCAAATACTGCAATGAGCCTGGATATCGTCTGCAAGTAGCCAGTATGCGGCCAAAGCAGGGATCGCCAGCCGGCTTCATAAGCGTCGGCGTACCAGAAACAGCCATCTTCGCCCCAGAAGTCCGCTTGCAGGATAGCTTGAGGATGACGGAGAAAAAGGACCGCCATGAACATGATCCACATCGCCCAGAGGGGCAGTGTGAGGAGGCTGCCGATCGCCCCCTGCAATGGGTACGGCGATCTGCCGATCCTCAAGACTTTATTCAGCATTCCTCGAAATCTCGCTTGCCACCCGTTTCTCGGGTAGCGTGATTTCGTTCCGTTTTCAATGGAGGTTTGATGACTTATTCACAAAACCTTGCTTGGGGGACGCGGATCGTTCTTCAGTGGACCTGAACCGCCACGTCGATACCGTGGGGCTGCGCGCTTCGGCCATCCCGATGAACGGAAATTACCGCATTGACCGCAGGAATTGTGGGAGCGGTGTATTCATCGCCATCCGAAAAACGAGAGGCTGCGTCGCCGAGGATGTTTTGTTCGAGGAAATAAATCAGTTGGGGGCGCAAGGACTCTTAAGTCCTGGTCGGCCACGCGAGCCGCGGCGGCGTCTCGGCCGGCGGACCGGCCCGAATCCAGGTAGCCTATCACGACAACTGGCCTCGCGTTCGGTCTGGCCCATGCTTTGGGTGACAATGCCGGGCGTCGCGCCCCCTCGATGGGGAGCTTGTGGCCGTCGAATGCGCCCCCGGTCAAAGATCTCGCGGGTCACACCTATCATTATTTCGGAGATGTCGGTGTTCGACGGCATGCCATATCGGAGGTCACTTTCGTTGGCCCTGATAATAGCTTCCAACCTGGAGCGGCGACCTCATCGCGCGATCACTCCCTCGGTGTGCCCCCTGACGGCGGCAGCCAGACCCCGAACCTGATCCAGCACTTCTCCACTGCGCCCGGCAGCGCTTTCCCGTGCGCATGCAGGTTTACCGACAATGTGTCGATCAGAGCTGATGCCACCAGCGCCGTTCCTGGCAGGAAGGGCACTGATGCCAAAGGTTGTCCGACACTGACGATCGGGCGAAACGGGGTGCGAATCATGGGGCGGACGTATTCGGTGAGCCAGTTCGTGGAGGGATAGTGGGGGCAAGCGGGCGTCATGGGCCGGTTATATGTGTGGAGCGCACGGCCGGCAGGTCAGTGCTTCGTCAGGACCATAGGCGGAAACCCCGGCGGGAGAACGGGGAACACCGTGCGCGTTCCGACGGGAGCCCTCTCGAATTCCCGGGCGTGCTCGGCGAAACCAGTCGGCTTCGATTCTGGGTAGCGGAAATCCGCGAACATCCCGACGGGCAACAGGACGATGAACCCGAAGGCAAGGCCGCGAACGAGCATGGTGCGGTCGTGCAGGAGGGACATGCAGATGGCGATCCAGACCAGCATGGGGATCAGGAAGTATCGATTGCCCGCACCCGGAATGGTCAGGACGGTCCACTGAGGTTCCGTCAGTGAAACCACGGGTGTGATCAGGGCGGCGGCGAATATCGGCGCGGCCCATACGAAACTCTTCCTCAATAACGGAGTTCCGCGGCGGAGAGCGACGAGGCAGAGAAACCCGCCCACCAACGCAATTGCCAGCGGAACGGCGTCGATGCCCCAGACCCATGATCGGGAAACCCGAATTATGTTCGTGATCCCAAGGGCCGCGCCGAGAATGATCTGCAGGGCAATAATACGCGCCAGCGTCACCACGCCGACCCCGAGCGGCGCTTCAGGCCGTGTGGCGCTCATCGTATCGAACAGGATTGATCCCTGGATGATAACGCATGTCGCCAGGATGATAACCCGGAGCAGAGCAGGCTTGGATCTCGATCCCAGAAATTGCCACACCGCGATCGGGAGCAGAAAAATACTGAACGGTCCGCTCAAGCCCGAAATGGCGAGCGCAAGGAGTTCTGCTGTGCCTACCAATCGGCTCGAACTGGGCCTGATCGTAACAATCAGGAAGGCCAGACAGGCCAGGTGCCATTGCGAATTGGTGAGATTTGTCAGCGGTTCCATTGCATTCGGCAGCAGCACGTAGATCAGGGCGAAGCCGAGGCGCGCGCGTCGATCCGGCCATGCATCATCCATACGTCTCGATATCAAAAGTGTGGGGGGGAGAGCTTCAATGATCAGGGCGGATGCCGCGAAAATCGTCGGCCCCCAACTCAGCGGAAAGTTCTGGGCCAATTCGGCAACGAGTCGGGATATCGTCTGCAAGTAGCCACCATGCGGCGAAAGCAAGGATCGCCAGCCGGCTTCATAAGCGTCGGCGTACCAGACGCAGCCATCCTCGGCCCAGAAGTCGGCTTGCAGAATAGCTTGAGGACGACGGAGAAAAAAGACCGTTGTGAACAGGATGCCCATCACCCAGGGCGGCACTGCGAGGAATCTGTCTATCGCCCTGTGTAATGGATCCAGGAATCTGCCGATCCTCATGGCTTTATCTGACATTATTTGAAATCCCGCTTGCCGCCCTTTTGTCGGGTAGCGCAGTTTTGTTCGATTTTAAATAGAAATCTCATGGCCGATTCAGAAGATATCGCCCTTGTGACGATCAGACTTCTCGGGTGGATTTTTGCCAGTGATCCGCCCAGGTTCTTCGGGCCAAATTTAACTTGAGAGGTCAGCCCCTGCCTTTTGCTGTCTCTGACGGAAGGATATCGCAACGGACGGCTTAGACACCGGCACGTGCGCGACCTTGTGCTGGCCGAATACAGGCGTCTGCCTTGGGGACTTCCGTCGGAGGGGAATGTCATCGTGACCGATGGCATCGTCCACCTTTGGGGATATCTCCCCTCCGCGCAGGCGTTTGATGCGTTGCGCGTGGCCGTCGAAGGCGTCCCCGGTCAAAGGTTTCGAGGATCACACCTATCGCTATTTCGGGGATGTCGGTGTTCTGCGGCGCGCCATACCGGGGTCACCTTCATTGACCCCGATGATAGCTTCCGCCCTGGAACAGCGACCTTAGCGCGCAATCGCTCCGTCGGTTTGCGCGGAGGTGTGACCCCTGACGGCGGCAGCCAGACCCCGAACCTGATCCAGCACCTTCTCCACGGCGCCCGACAGCGCTTTCCCATTTGGATCCAGGTTGGCCGACAGCGTGTCGATCAGCGCTGACGCCACCACGGCCGCATCGGCGATCCGTGACGCGGAACCAGCCTGCTCCGGCGTGCGGACGCCAAAGCCGATGGCGATCGGCAGGTCGGTGGCCTTGCGAATGCGGGGGATCGCCGCCGCCAAATGTTCGGCCGACGCGCTGCGGGTGCCGGTGATGCCGGTGATGCTGACGTAATAGACAAAGCCCGAGCTGCCATTCAGCACATGCGGCAGGCGTTCATCGTCCGTCGTCGGCGCGATCAGGCGGATGAAATCCAACCCGTTGGCGTTGCTGAAGGGCAGCAGCAGGTCGGCTTCCTCGGTCGGCAGGTCCACGATGATCAGGCCGTCCACGCCGGCGGCGGCGGCATCGACGCAGAAACGCTCGGGACCGTAGGACAGGATGGGGTTCAGGTAGCCCATCAGCACCACCGGGGTCTCGTTGTCGGCCACGCGGAACGCCCGCACCATCGTCAGGACGTCGCGGACCTTCACCCCGGCGGCGAGGCCGCGCTTACCGGCGGCCTGGATGATCGGGCCGTCGGCCATCGGGTCGGTGAACGGCATGCCGATCTCGATCAGGTCAGCCCCAGCTTCCGGCATCCCGCGCAGCAGCGCCATCGAGGTCGCCTGGTCCGGGTCCCATGCCTCCAGGAACGGGATCAGCGCGCCCCGGCCCTGTCGTTTCAGTTCGGCGAACTTGGCGGCAATGCGGCTCACAGCTTCACCCCCAGGTGCTCGGCCACCGCGAAGATGTCTTTGTCGCCGCGGCCGCAGAGATTCATCAGGATGATCTGATCCTTATCCATAGTGGGGGCCAGCTTGGTCACGTAGGCCAGCGCATGTGCCGGTTCGAGCGCGGGAATAATGCCCTCGGTCCGCGTACAAAGCTGGAACGCGGCCAACGCTTCCTGGTCGGTGGCGGAGACATATTCCACGCGGCCGATGTCGTGCAGCCAGGAGTGCTCGGGGCCGATGCCGGGGTAATCCAGGCCGGCGCTGATGCTGTGGCCCTCGAGGATCTGGCCATCATCGTCCTGCAGCAGGTAGGTGCGGTTGCCGTGCAGCACGCCGGGGCGGCCACCGGTCAGGCTGGCCGCGTGTTCTTTGGTCTCGATGCCGTGGCCGCCCGCCTCGACGCCGATCAGGCGGACCGAGGTGTCATCCAGGAACGGGTGGAACAGGCCCATGGCGTTGGAGCCGCCGCCGATGCAGGCCACAGCGGCGTCGGGCAGGCGGCCTTCGGCTTCTTGCATTTGAACCTTGGCTTCCTCGCCGATCACGGATTGGAAGTCGCGGACCATCATCGGGTAGGGGTGCGGGCCGGCGACGGTGCCGATGAGGTAATAGGTGTCTGTGACGTTGGCGACCCAGTCGCGCATCGCCTCGTTCATCGCGTCTTTCAGCGTGGCGGGGCCGGACGTCACCGCTTTGACCTCGGCGCCGAGCAGCTTCATGCGGAATACGTTGGGGGCCTGGCGCTCCACGTCGGTGGCGCCCATGTAAACGGTGCAGGGGAGGCCGAAGAGCGCACACATGGTGGCTGTGGCGACGCCATGCTGGCCGGCGCCGGTTTCGGCGATGATGCGGGTTTTGCCCATCCGGCGGGCCAGCAGGATCTGGCCCATGCAGTTGTTGGCCTTGTGGCTGCCGGTGTGGTTCAACTCATCGCGCTTGAAGTACACCTTGGCGCCGCCGAGATGCTTCGTCAGGCGCTCGGCGAACCAGAGCGGGCTGGGGCGGCCGACATAATGCGTCAGATGGTGCTTCAGATCGGCGTCGAAGCCGGGGTCGGCCTTGGCTGCGTTGTAGGCGCGCTCCACCTCCAGGATCAGCGGCATCAGCGTTTCCGCGACGAAGCGGCCGCCGAATTCGCCGAAGCGGCCCCGTTCGTTGGGACCGGTGCGCAGGCTGTTGGCTCCGGTTGGCGGCGCGACTGGGGTGTTCAAATCTGGCTCTCCTTGCGGCTTGCGCTTCTAGAGCATGGGCGTGTTTGGTCAAGGCGAACCCCTGGCCCTTGTCGATATCCCATGCAACTCGGGGCGCCCGGGGAGAGGATGCCGGGCACGGCTGTTCAGGCGTTTGACAATCAGACGCAGCCGCCAGCGCTGGACCGCGTTAGCGATTCTACCGCCAGCGAACCGTAAGTGCGATGCGAACCTCAGCCGCCACGTTCAGCTTGCGTGCTGTCGATGGGCCGTCACGCCACACGGGCCGCGACGGCTTTTCGATCGCCGTCATCCAGACCACCGTTCCGGGGAGGCGACACCGCTTGAGGGTCGGCGTGATCCGATCTCCCGCTGACACGGGCGATTGCCGCCTCCAGCGCCAACATCATCACAGGCTTCGATAGAAAGGTTTCTCGCGAGCCGAGCGCAGCCAACTGTTCGGGGCGGGGAGGCCGACCGCTGATAACGACGATTCCAGCTTCGGGCCAACGGCGCCGTGCGATTGCGCAAAAGTCGAATCCGTTCATTCCCGCGCCAAGGTCCACATCCGTAACCAGGATTTCCGGAGTTGAGATTGACTTAGATAATGCCAACGCCTCTTCGGCGCTGGATGCCGCTGTCACCGACCAATCGAGATGCTCCAGTGTTTCGCTGAGAGTCTCCAGGACAAGTGGATCGTCGTCGACGACAATCGCGATCCGCGAACGATCCTCAACTCTTACAGAATGCGCCGCCGCAGTGATACCATCCCCGTCGTTTGATTGTGTCTCGGTATCGATAAGAGTCATGAATTCAGTCTCCGGCACCGGCCGACTGAAAAAGTGACCTTGGACATACGGGCAATCGAGCTTTCGCAGCACCGAAACCTCAGCCTCGGTTTCGGCGCCTTCGGCGATGACCGATAGCTGAAATTCCTTGCCAAGGCGGATCATGGCGTCAACGATGACGTGCTTGGACCGGTTCAGATCGATGTGTGAGACGAAGCTCCTGTCGATTTTGATTTCGCAGACCGGAAACGCATCAAGGTAGCTGAGGCTTGAATATCCTGTGCCGAAGTCGTCGATTGAAAGTCCCACGCCCGTACCCCGGATTTCTTGCAAAGTACTTATCATCGCAGGTGCATTCTCCGCGAGCAGGCTTTCGGTCAGCTCGAGCATCAGCCACGAAGGGGTTACGCCGGTTTCATCGAGCACCGTACGCAGGAGTTGCGCCATGTCCTGGTACTTGAATTGGAGTGGAGAGACGTTGACCGAAAACACCAGCGGATTTCGCCGGCCGCGATTGACCTGGACGGCAAACGCCGCGGCGCGGCGTAACGCCCAGGCACCGATATCAACGATCAGCCCGGATTCCTCGGCGATAGGAATGAAGCGACTGGGCGGCTGAGGTCCGAAGGTTGGATGTTCCCACCGAATAAGTGCTTCCGCGCCGATGACCTTCCCGGTGGCGAGTTCTATCTTCGGCTGATAGTGAAGCAAGAATTCACCATTTACGATTGCCTGTTGCAGGTCGCGTGTCAAGCGTGCGTGGCTCGTGATCCTGATCGCCGCATCACGGTCGAATTCGTGCGGATTTCGGAATGGCGACAATTTCGATTCGTGCAAAGCCACGCCAGCCTTCCGCATCAGCGCCATAGTGTCTTCTCCCGCCCTGCCGATCGCGTAGCCGATCGAAAAGCGAGCGTCGATCGTCGCACCGGGCAACACGAACTTTGGGGCAAGCAGCGCTTGGATGCGGGAAACCATCCTCTTGGATCCATCCGGGTCAGACAGAGGAAGGGCAACCGCGAATTCGTCGGCGCTCAACCGACCGATCACGGAGTCGGGCAATTCGCGCAGCCGCTGTCCGACCTCGATCAGGAGCGCATCGCCGGTATCGTAACCAAAACTCGTGTTGATATCGTGGAACCGGCTGATGTCAGTCTTGGTCAACAGAGTGTAATCGCCGCTGCCCTGCTGGAGCATCCGCTCAAGCTGATCGTAGAAGCGATTTCGGTTCGCGACGCCGGTTAGGCGATCGAGGTGGGCGGCCCGCTCCAAATGCGAGGCCATCTCCTTGATCCGCGTTACATCATCGATGATCCCGATGTAATGCGTCGCGCTGCCTCGCCTGTTAAGAACGGGAATGAGCCGCAGATCATTGTGGAACATCGTTCCGTCTTTGCGGTAGTTGCGCAGACTGACTTGCGCGGGGCGGTGCTGCTCGATTGCGTCCCGTATAATGGCAATCTCGGGTTGGAGGCGGTCGCTGCCCTGTAGATAGCGGCAATTCTTCCCGACCGCTTCCGCGGACCGATACCCGGTAATGTCTTCGAACGCCTTGTTTGCATACACAATTGGGCAACCCGGCTTACGCAGATTGGCCACCAATACGCCGCTCGTCGTGAGTGTCACGGCCTGTTTCGCAACGTGACCGTTGATCTTGCTGGTGGCGTTTCCAGAAAAGGTCCCGCGCGGGCGCCGCGTCAAGAAAGTCCAGACCAGTGCCACTGTCATGGTAAGCAGAACCGCGACCGAGGTTGCTATCTTCACCCTGGGCGAAGCCTCAGGGAATGTGGCCTGTGACCTGAAGAGAACATCGATTAAGACAGGCCGTGCAAGAAATAAGGATAGGACCATCTCGACCACCCTCCCTTAGTTGTGCAACTGCCGGGCTAAGCCGGGCCTTGAAGGGACATTCGCCAGAGGTCGTGCAAGGCCTGCTGCCGGGCACAGTTCGCCGCCGCCTCCCTTCACCGGGGAAAGCTGGGCGAGGCAAAGCAGCGTCGTTAACGGGAGCCAGAGCGCTAACGGGATCCAGAGTGCGGGTGCCACCATGCCGTCAAACAGGACGATCACATGGCCGACGATCAGGATCGTCGGATGTGGTGGCGTATCGTCTGCGGGATACACGGTGTTGTTCGTTCCACACGACTTACGCGCGGTGCGGATTGTTAGCAGTCCGTCCAACAGATCGCCCTGTCCGCGGGTCGGGCATCGCCGGCATATCCCGCGGCAAATTCCCGTCCAGATCGTAGTGATGCGCATTGTATCGCCTTGCCAACGCATTGCAGCCTTTGGCCTCGCAGGAGCACCGAAGGCGCATTGCCGCCCAAGTCAACGTTGTATGGATAAAAGCCGCGTAGTCGCGGAGATGTAGGTATATACTGTATGATTTCCAGAGATATAATGCATACAAATTCTCGATTTATACGCGCCGGGGCTGAGTGAGTGTGATGGTCAAAGCAGGCCAACGAGAGGCGGCTGCCCCACGATGCGCATAAAGCGGCGCAACTCCCCCGACTTAGCGATCCGGAGAGGTTGCGCCGTCATTCAGCCAATATTGTATGGCCATATCTTTTGTGCTAGATGGCCATGTGGCCATTTGTCTGGGGATCGTAAGTCTTGTCATCAGACAATATCATGCAATTTTTGCAAGGCAGGGTACAACACGCGCGCGGCCCACGTTATCGCGCTATCGCTGATGCCATAGCGCAGGCAATCGCGCAGCGCATAGTGATTGAAGGCGATCAGCTTCCGACCCAGCGGGACTTGGCCGTCCGTCTGGATGTCGATGTCACCACAGTTACGCGCGCCTACACCGAGGCACGACACCGTGGGCTGCTGGATGGGACGGTGGGCCGCGGGACCTTCGTGCGAGCGATGGACAGATCGCCAGCCTCACTCGGGGAGCAACGCAGCGTGGTAGATATGAGCATGAACCTGCCGCCGCAGCCAACCGAGCCGGCTCTGGGGCACCTGCTGAGGGAAGGGCTGAACTGGCTGCTGAGCCACGCGGATATGCGCAGCCTGATGAATTATCGCTCAGGCGCCGGTATCGGCCAGGACCGCGCCGCCGCTGCTGGCTGGCTGCATCCCACCATGGGTGACGTGAATGCTGATCGCATCGTGGTATGCGGCGGGGCGCAATGCGCGATGACGGCCTTGTTAACCACGTTGGCCAGGCCGGGCGAAACCGTCCTGACAGAGACGCTGACCTATCCGGCGTTCCGTGCATTGGCGGCGCAGCTTGGGATCCGGCTTGTCGCGGCTCCAACCGATGACGCCGGCCTGGTTCCCGACGCATTGGCGAAGGCCTGCGCGGAGATTAGGCCGAAGGCGATCTATTGCGTCCCTACAATTCACAATCCGACGACGGTCACCATGCCCGTGGAGCGGCGCCACGCCATCGCCGACGTCATTCTACGACAGAAGGTCAGCTTTATCGAAGACGACCCGTATGGCTTGCTCCCGTCGCGCCCTCTGCCCGCCATCGCGTCGCTGGCAGCGGGTGAGGCCTATTATATTGGAACCGTATCCAAGTGCCTGTCGCCGGGGCTGCGCACGGCCTTCGTGGTCGCGCCTCGGCCAGCGCAGGCCAGCCGTCTCGTGGAGGCGGTGCGGGCAATTTCGCTGACCCCATCGCCGCTGCTGACCAGCCTGGTGACGCGCTGGATCGAGGATGGGACCGCGCTCAAGCTACGCAATGCCGTTCGCCAGGAATCGGCCGCACGTCAGGCGCTGGCGCGGGAACAGTTGGCTGGCCAGGCGATCGCGGCGCATCCCGACGGACTGCATGTCTGGCTGACACTGCCGGCACAGTGGAGCCGGCTGGCCTTCAGCGCCCATATGCGCCGGCATGGGCTGGCGCTGGTGCCGAGCGATGCATTCCTGGTCGGAGGGGCGGCACCCAATGCTGTCCGCATCTGTCTGGGTGCCGCTGAGAGCAGGACGGTGCTGCGCGACGCGCTGGAGATGCTCGCGGATGCTCTGCGGGGCGAGGCACCGACGTATCTGGGCGGGATCATCTGAGCGGCGGGCTTGCGTCAGTTGAGGTGGATCAGCCAACCACCTCGCCTGACTCCGCCACATCGGTCAAACAAGCATGATGCGGCCTCATGCCAGATTCGGGGTCACGCTGCCGAACAGGCCCTGAGCCTCGTTTTGGACACCCGAGGTGAAATAGAGAGTATTGGGACTCCCCCCGGAGCCACCATTGCCGGGTGTGATCGCCCACAGATCGCCGATCGTGATTGGCTTGCCGTTTGCACCGGTAAGCTGACCAGCGAAATGATCGTTTTTAAGGTTGAAGGCGTTGATCGTGCCGTCACCAAAATCTCCAACCAGCAAATCCCCGGCAAATTTACCAAAGCTTTGCGGTGCGATTGCCAGCCCCCACGGCGAGTCGAGTGGGCCGCCGGATGCCACACGCTGCATCAGGTTCCCGTTCAGGTCGAATTCATCGACGAAACCATTTCCGGCTCCTGCGACGTCGTCGTGCTTGACATCATCCTGCTTGGCAAACGTCACGAACAGATTGCCGTCGAGCACCTGGACGTTGAACGGGGCGAAACCCTGCGGCACGTTGGGGTCCGTGAAGCTATTGATCAGATTGAAATTCTTATCGTAGGTGTCGACCGTGCCGTGGCGGAAGTTCGCCGCGAACAGGACGGGGCCATTATCGCTTTCGCCAATCGCAAGGCCTTTATAGACCGCGCCCAGTCCCAGTGCCTCGTCCCCGGCGGCCGGATTGTCCGCTTCGTTGACCGCGATGATCGACTGCATGCCGGCCGCTGCGTTCCAGCCCGAGATCGTCCCATCCTCGGTGGCGAACAGAAACGTGGCGGGGGATCCGTCCTGCAGCGTGAATGCACCCTCGGACTGGAAGCTGTTGAAGACCTGGCCGGTTGGACTGGCCGTGCCCGGCATCTGGCCGGGAGGTACGGCGATGGTGATCGGCGGGATGACGTTCGTCGTCACGCCCGAAGACGCCACGCCGTAGATGCTGGCGAAGCCGGAGCCGTTGTCAGAGGTCCAGAGCGGGCTGGTTGGGCTGTCGGAAATCCCCCAAGGATTCAGCAGATTGGGATCGGTCTGCGCAGCGCCCACCGAGGGGTCGGAGCCCACCAGCTTGGTCACCGTGAAGGTCATCTTTGCTTTGTGATGCAGGAATCGTCCGACGTCCGATTCTGGCACGTGATCATGCGACTTGGATGTATCGGTGTAGCCCATGGCGTTTTTCCCCTGACGAGTACAGCAATAAATCATCCGGAGCATGGATAGCCGGATGGCGCGGGCTCATTTCTGTTGGCCCCGTGCCGATGCAGACGCACCATCGGGTCCGTTATTCCCGGGAACCTGTGATTTTCCTGCCGGTGCTATCCGGGGGTGTGGAGATCCGTGCCGATCTGCGCCGCGAGAGGTGTGATGTCGCTCTCGGGCATCGCCGACACGACAGCGATACCGAGCCCGTTGGCGATCCAGGCTTGGCCATTTACGCCGTCCTTTCGGATCATGGCCGCCGGTGCGTGCAGGGTGGGTGTCATCGGTCGCAGCAACACCGAGATCCGGTGACGGTTCGCATCGTCATACATCAACAGCGCGGCGGCACCGCCACGCTCGGTCGCGAGCAGCCTGCCGCCGACCAGGTGATAACCGAGGGCCGAGAGGTCGGGCGCCACCACGATCCGGTCCAGCCTGTTCGAGAGCCATTGCTGCAGGTGCGGCGCCTCTGTGCCCGGGACCTCCACCGGATGACGGAGGTCGACCGCGTAAACGACATGGCTCGAGAGCGCCTCTTGCCCCAGGAGAGCCAATGCCTGCTGCGCTCCGCCTGGAGCCGGCGCGGTGCGCAGCAACCACCCGCCAGCGAGGCCGATGCCAAGCGCGAGTAGGACCGACGCGGCGACAAGCCATCGTTGGCGGGGACGGCGGTTCCATTGCTCTATGACGCGGACGAGCGACAAAGCCGGCGGCAACGATTCGGAGCTACGGGCCGCGAAGGCCGCCCGAATAGCTTCGCGCTGCTCTTGGTAAGCAGTCACCCGCCGCGCGGCCTCAAGGTTTTCTTCGAGATAACGCTCGACAGCGGATCGCCGTCCAGCCTCGAGCTGGCCGTCGACGTATGCGTGCAGGTCGTCCTCATTAACCGGTGGTGTCACCTCGCTCATCCTGGTCGCCTGATTCCAGGCTCCTCCGCCTTCATAACGCGCGCCGTACACGTTCGCGGGCACGGGACAGGCGCGACATCACCGTGCCAATCGGGATGTCGAGCACCTTCGAGACCTCCGCATAGGACAGGTCCTCGACCGTGACCAGAAACAGGACGCTACGAAGATCTTCCGGCAAACGCTCTACCACGCGGATGATCTCGCGCGTCCCGACATGGTCCTCCTGGCGGGCACCCACGCCCAGTGTCGACTCGGCGATCGTATCAAGCGGCTCTGCCTCTCCGCGCGTCCGTTTCTGACGGACCCGGCTGACGTATAGATTGTGCATGATCGCAAACAGCCAAGGCCGCATTTCTGCGTCGCTTCGATGTGTGTGCAACCGATCAAGTGCACGCACCAGACAATCATGCACCAAATCGTCCACCTCCTGTCTGTCTCGCAACAAAGAGCCAGCATATCGTCTCAACGCCGGGATGCAGGACTCAATGAGTCCCACAGTGCCAGTCACGTGCAGTCACGAAGGCGCTGCCGCCAGAGGTGCCGGCAATACGCTGCTCGGATTGCTGACATCCGCATTGGACGCGGCATGGCTGCATGGCCTCTCGGAAAGGCACCCGCAAAAAGCTGCGCTGACATCTCTGCACTTGATACAGACGCGCGGAGCGGCCGGCTATTCCAGTTTCAGCCCAATGGCCTCTCGGTTTCCATTAACGTTCACGTAACCCCGCCGTTCGTGCGGACGCAACCGAACTGCCCGTCCGCGCTTCGATCAGGCGTGTTGCGGGTTTAGTAGGGCAGTCGGGCGCGGCCGGGAGGCCCCCCGCGACGGCTGCCTGGCCACCGACAGCATCGGGGCAGTGCGAACGTGGGTGCCCGAACCTCAAAAGTGATCCCGGCACGATGTCCGCCTACCGGAGGGTGGCCAGATACGCGATGAGGTCGGCGCGCTGATGCGGGTCCTTCAGCCCAGGATACGTCATCAATGTGCCAGGCACGACCTTATTCGGTGCTCCGAGATATCGATCGAGCGTGGCGGGATCCCAGACCAGCCCGGACGATCGGTTCGCGACGGAGTAGTGGAAGCCTGGCACCATTCCCGAATGACGGCCCACGACGGAAAACAGGCTGGGACCAATAATGTTTCGATCGGGTCGCGGGGAGTGGCAAATGCTGCATTGTGACCTGAAGACTCGTTCGCCTCCCGCGGCATCCTGCGCCCGCGCTACCGAACCCAGTCCGAAGATCCCGGCGAGCACGATGCCGCCCAGAAACATGTGTCGCATGCTGGTGGTCTCCTTCTCGTTGTGTCCAGCGTGTCGCGCGCGCATGCCGGGTATTATCGAGACTGTGGACGAGGCAGGCGGGAACTTATTCCCGGGAACCGAAAAGTTTTCCGCGATGACCCGAGCGTCTGAGGGCCTGCAGGCCGGAGCATCTTTGTCTGCGTTGATTTCCCATCGGCATTGTTTTTTCAGAACCGGTCGTTTGGCACATAAATCATTATAGTAATGAATATTTCATTCCATTGCTGCGCGTATCGCGCGGTAGCGATGTGTTGAGGTGCCGTCCTGCTCTCGCGGAACACGATGCCCGTACGCGACGTACTGCTGACCCGCGTCGCCAGCGCCGCCCGACGCGTTCATCGATGAAAATGGGTGTGGTTCGGCAGCCCCGACATCGGCCGTCTGAAGCGAAGGTGAAGGCCGGCCGGCTGCAGGTGCCCGATCCACCGCGGTTGCCGACCTTCTCACCGGTCATCGCGCCATTCAGCGGGTTTAAGGACGGTCGCATGACGCTGGACCGGGGGCGGCGTGGCCTTCGGTCCCGCGGCGGCTCTGGAGGCGTTGGCCGAGGCGAAGGCCTCGGACAGCGGGCCAGGGCACGAAGCAGCGTAGACGATTTGCGGCCCTTTTGCGGCGCCGCGGCCCAATGATACCAGGGTTGCATCACGCGCAACCGCCCCGAATTCCTGGCCAGACGGGTCGTGCCGACAGTTGATCCCACGTTATCGGAAGGTGGACCTTTCCTGATCGACGCCATAGAAACGCCTTGCTTCGGGCATAACGCTGGATCGGCTTCTTGGAGGCTGGCCTTGCGCCGATCCCGGAAGCATTGATGACGACCTCGTTGATTAGGGCAGGAAACCGACCTTGACTCACGCTCCCGCGACCAAGCACGCATGGAAGAAGCACGCCGCGGAAGCGCTGGCTGGCACAGGCGTGCAGGCATCCCGCCCCGTTCATTCGAACCAGACCGCGACCGCCCTGGTGGCCGAGGCGATCCGCCGCGACGAAGGCCGCCTGTCCCTCGACGGCGCCTTCATGGTTGAAACCGGCGTGCACACCGGCCGATCCGTGCAGGACAAGTTCGTGGCGGATGAGCCGTCCGTCACCGCCGACATCTGGTGGGGCAAGATCAACCAGCGCATGCCGGTGGACCGGTTCAACGCGCTCAAGGGACGCGTCCAGGCCTATCTGCAAGGCCAGGAACTGTTCACCCAGGATCTGTATGCGGGGGCCGATCCGGAGCACCGCGTTCGCGTTCGCCTGGTCACCACCCAGGCCTGGAACGCCCTGTTCGCGCGCAACATGTTCATCCGCCCGCCCGAGGCCGAACTCGAAGGCTTCGAACCCGATTACGTCATCCTGCACGCGCCGATGTTCCACACCGATCCGGTGGTGGACGGCGTGCGATCCTCCACCACCATCGCCCTGTCGTTCGAGCAGAAAATGATCGTCATCGCCGGCAGCGAGTATGCCGGTGAGGTGAAGAAATCGATCTTCACCATCATGAACTGGCTGCTGCCCCCCAAGGGCGTGATGCCGATGCATTGCAGCGCGAATATCGGCAAGGACGGCGACGTGGCGCTGTTCTTCGGCCTGTCCGGCACCGGGAAGACCACGCTGTCCTCGGACCCCGAGCGGAAGCTGATCGGGGACGATGAACACGGCTGGGGCGAGAACGGTACCTTCAACTTCGAAGGCGGCTGCTACGCCAAAGTGATTAACCTGTCGAAGGAAGCCGAACCGGAGATCTGGGCGGCGACCCATCGCTTCGGCTCCGTTCTGGAGAACGTGCTGGGCGACCGGCACGGCAAACTGGACCTGACCGACGGCACGCTGACCGAGAACACGCGGTCGTGCTACCCGGTCGAGTTCATTCCGAACGTCAACCTGTCGGGTCGTGGCGGCCAGCCGAAGAACGTGTTCATGCTGACCTGCGATGCGTTCGGCGTGCTGCCGCCGATCTCGCGGCTGACGCCGGCGCAGGCGATGTACCACTTCCTTTCCGGCTACACCGCCCAGGTCGCCGGCACCGAGAAGGGGCTCGGCCGCGAACCGA
Source organism: Rhodopila sp. (assembly GCA_031291715.1). GTDB lineage: Bacteria > Pseudomonadota > Alphaproteobacteria > Acetobacterales > Acetobacteraceae > Rhodopila. The sequence continues at coordinate 38,166 of JARLIN010000244.1, forward strand.
AAGCCGCCTTCAGCACCTGCTTCGCCCATCCGTTCCTGCCGCGGCGGCCAGAGGTGTATGGCCAGATGTTCGCCGACCTGATCGCCAAGCATGGCGCGACATGCTGGCTGGTGAACACCGGCTGGAGCGGCGGCCAGTTTGGCGTCGGCAAGCGGATGGCCATCCAGCATACCCGCGCGCTGCTGCGCGGCGCCCTGGACGGGTCGCTGACGAAGATGGAGTTCCACCAGGAGCCGTTCTTCGGGCTGTCCATACCGGCGCATGTGCCCGGCATCCCGGATGATGTGTTGGACCCGCGCCGGGCCTGGGCCGACAAGTCGGCGTATGACGCGATGGCGAAGCACCTGATCGAGCGTTTCGAGGAGAATTTCGCGTCGTTCGAGGCCGGCGTGGGCGACGACGTGAAGGCCGTGGCGATCCGCACGGCGGCGTGACGCACCCTGTTTCCTCCTGATGGCCGGGCTTGTCCCGGCCATGATCGCATTGGACGGAACCGCAGCCTGAAGATGGTCCAGGCAACGACGGTGCCGAGACAAATACTCTCCAGACTGGCCGTTATCTACGGACAGATGTAACCCGCGCCTGCCGACAACTTGAAACACCCGACGGACTTCGGGAATACGCGCGAGGCAGCCACAGAACCACCTACGGCAAGCAAATCGTGAACGCGATCGCGTGGTCCCGCCGTCCATTCGCCGAGAAACGGACAGGGTATGTTTTGCTCACCCTTTCCGGCCTTGACACAAGCGGAGGGAATGTTCTATATATGTTCCATATATCGAACTGTTTTGGGCAACGCCTTGCACGACGACTTGCCGCCTCCCGCCGAACACCCTGATCCGGGCCCGCGGGACGACCCTTTTCTTGAGTTGCTGTTCGCCGCGATGTGCCGGAACCTCTTCGTCCTGCCCGGTGAAACCTTCGTGGACCAGGCACGTCGATGGACCGATGCGCTCAACTTCACCGCGGATCTGAAGCCCCGCGACCAGCAGGAGTGGCTGCGGGCGGCGGATGTGACGATGAAGCAGTTTTCCGCCATCTACAGCCTGGTGATGCGTAAGCGCAGAGGTATCAGCCAGAAGCAGCGGATGAAGCATGGCCAGGATTTCCTCGCTCACGCGAAGGCGATGCAGGATGCGCGCCTGCGTTACGAGTTGCTGCGGAACACGCCAACCGCCTGACCGGCGCGGCGGCTGGATTTTACACCCGACACGGTTGATTTAAGCTCCCCCCAAGCCAAGGGGGAAACAACCATGACGCAAACCGAGCCGGTGACCGGCGCCGAGTTCCTGGCGCGCAGCCTGGCCGCGAACGGTACCAGCCATGTCTTCTTCATCGACGCGGTCTTGCGCCGTACGTTGATCGAGCTCGGCACGCTGGGCGTCCAGCGCGTCCTGGGCCATAGCGAAAAGGCCGTTGCCTATATGGCCGACGGTTATGCGCGTATCGCCGGGCGTCCGGGTGTTTGTTTCGCGCAGTCGGTCGGCGCGGCGAACCTCGCCTCCGGTCTGCAGGATGCTTATCTCGGACGTGCCCCGGTGATCGCGATGACCGGTCACAAGCAGCCATCCATGCAGCACCGAAATGCCTATCAGGAAATTCCCCACGCGCCGCTGTTCGCGCCGGTGACGAAATTCTCCGCGCGCGTCGATCAGGCGGCCGACTTGCCGCGGTTGATGCGGCAGGCCTGGCGGGAGGCGATGACCGGTACGCCGCGCCCGGCGCATCTGGACCTGAACGGGTTGCAGGCCGAGGTGATCGAGACCGGTTTGGTCAATGAAACCCCTGTCGCCGACCCGGCTTTCCAGCTGACTCTGCCGCCGCACCGGCCGGTTGGATCGGCAAGCGAGATCGAACGGGCCGCGGAGCGAATCCTGCGAGCAAAGAAGGTCGTGATCGTGGCGGGCGAGGGGGCAACCGCGTCCGGGGCGGGTGCCGAGTTGCTGGCGCTGGGCGAAGTGCTGGCCGCGCCGATCGCGACCTCCCTTGGCGCACGCGGCTTGATCCCGACGCGGCATCGCCTGTCGATCGGTTGCGCCGGTAACTATGCGGCACCGCCGGCGAATCAGATCGTGCATGAGGCGGACCTGGTGGTGTTCATCGGCTGCGAGACCGGGGATCAGGTCACTCACACCTGGCGCATCCCGGCAATCGACACGCCGTGTGTGCAGATCGATCTCGATCCGACCGATATCGGTCGTTCCTATCCCAACACGCTTGGCGTGATGGGCGATCCGAAGGCGACGCTGGCGGCGTTGATTGCCGCGTTGGGACGGCCCGTGCGCGATACCGCGTTCGCCGACCGCGCGGCCGGAATCGTTTCTGTGTGGCGGCAGAGCCGGGCCGCCGCGCTCGCCAGCAACGCGACGCCGATCTGGCCCGACCGGCTGTGTGATGAGATCACAAGGGCGCTGCCGGCGGATGGCATCCTGGTCGCGGATACCGGTTACTCCGGCATCTGGTCGAGCACGCTGATCGAGCTCAATGGCGAGGGACAGACGTATCTACGCGCCGCGGGCTCGCTGGGCTGGGCGTTTCCGGCGGCGCTGGGGGCCAAATGCGCGGCACCGAAACGGAAGGTGATCTGCTGGTCCGGCGATGGGGCGTTGTACTATCACCTGACCGAACTGGAGACGGCACGCCGGCGGGGCATCGCCGTGGTGCTGGTGGTCAATAACAACTCGGGTTTCGGGCAGGGATGGCCGAACATCCAGCGCCAGC
>JARLIN010000245.1 GCA_031291715.1 Rhodopila sp.
CAATGGAGGGCGGCCCCCGAATTGGTGCCGGGGGGATTGGGCGGGATGCCCTCGGCCGCGATGTCCTCGGTCAGGAACAGCGGCTGGCTGCGGCCATCGACGTAGCCGAAATGCTCGACACCCTCGGGCTTGCCGGGCCGGAAGCTGCGGGTCTGCTGCAGGCCGCGTTCGACGACGAGGATGGTCGCACCGGTGCCGTTCAGCCACCGTTCGGTCGCTTCGAGATCGGCGGTCACGGCATATTCGTCGGCGTCTGCCACAAGGAACATCGCATCGGGGGCGGGGCCGCGCCATCCGACGGCATTCCAAGCCGTGCGCGGCGGATCGCCCAGGATGTTCGTGCGCTGTGCCATGCCGGCCTGGAAGGCCGCACCGGTCGGGACTGCGGCGTGATCGCCCAGGGCCGCATAGCCCGAAGCCGTGAGGAACAGGCACCGTACCGGCCCGCCATCGATATGCGGCGGCAGCTTTCGGTTGGTCCGCAACTGGTGGTACGCGCTGGTGCAATGCGAGCCCAGGGCGCGCACCGCCGCCGCCACGTGAGACGGGCGCATGTCCTTGAAACTGAGGAAGATATGGCCGCTGTGCTGGCGCCCATGGCCCTTCAGGATATTCGCCTGCAGATCGTCGAGGAAGGCTTTGATATCCGGATCGGTTGCTGCCTGCATCCATGTGATGGGCGAATCGAGCATTGTCGTGAGGTCCGGCATGTCGCGTGACTCCTCCGATTTATTTGTCGTTGAGATGTTGCAGATGTGGTCTGGAGACATGGGGAGAGAGATCGGCGAGCCCCCGTTACGTTCTGCAACATCCAGGAGGCGCAAGTCGAGTTGGATTTCCAGGCATTGTTGAAATGATCGTGATGTCGGAAATCTTGTTACGGTGACATCGATATGATCGGAAAATAGCTGCCTGTTTCTTGGTTGTATGATGCTATTGTTACGATATTACAGAACGTAACGGAATATGAAATACCATGATGTCGATTTACGTTATGAAAAATTAATAATAAGCCCGCCTGTCCTGCCGGCGTGCGGCACCGACCAGCGCCGAGCCCCACCCATGACCCCGCCCTGGCGGCAGGCATGGCTGAGCGTCCCGCCATGGCATGCACCTTGCTTCGCCGGGAGGGAACCCGCCCCTGGAGACCCATCATGAAGCGACGCACCGTCCTCAAAGGCGCCGGCGCCCTGCTCGCGCTGCCCTGGGTTGGGCGCGCACAAGCGGCAACCACGCTCAAATTCATTCCATATGCCGACTTGGCACTGCTCGACCCGATCGTCAGCGCCTTCGTCACCCGCAACCATGTCATGATGGTGTTTGATACGCTCTACGCTATGGACGAGGCCGGCGACACCCAGCCGCAGATGGTCGAGGGCCATACCGCCGATGCCGACGGGAAGACCTGGGTCCTCACCCTGCGCGACGGCCTGACGTTCCACGACGGCACGCCCGTGCTCGGGCGCGACGTGGTCGCCAGCCTGCAACGCTGGTGGACCAACGACGCCTACGGCCAGGCGCTCGCCGCTGCGACCGAGGAAATCTCGGCGCCCACCGACAAGACCATCCAGTTTCGCCTGAAACGACGCTTCGACCTGCTGCCCGACGCGCTGGCGCATCCCACCAACATCGTCGCCGCCATCATGCCGGAGCGGCTTGCGCGAACCCCCGCCACCACGCGCCTGACCGAGATCGTCGGCAGCGGTCCCTACCGCTACCTGAACGCCGAACGCGTCCCCGGTGCGCGCAACGTCTATGCCAGGTTCGAAGGCTACCAGCCGCGCCCGCAAGGGGCGGCCAGCTTCTGCGCCGGCCCGCGCATCGCCCATTTCGACCGCATCGAGTGGCTGACGACGCCCGATCCCGCCACCCAGGTCGGCGCGCTGAAGGCCGGCGAGGTCGACTGGGTCGAGCAGCCCCAGATGGACCTCGTGGGCGACCTGCGACGCGATAAGGCATTGAAGATCGAGGTGGCGGAAACCAAGGGCCTGATCGGTTTCCTGCGCTTCAACACGCTGTTCCCGCCATTCGACAACCCCGCGATCCGCCGCGCCGTGCTGTCCGCCGTCAACCAGAAGGAATTCATGGAAGCGGTGGTCGGCAGCAATGCCAGCTACGACGCAAACGTCGGCTTCTTCGCGCCCGGCAGCGACGCCGCCAGCGATGCGGGGATGGAGGGCCTGTCGGATCACCCCGACCTCGATGCGATCAAGCGCCAGATCGCTCAGGCCGGCTACAAGGGCGAGCGTGTGGTCTATCTCGCCGTCAACGACGTCCCCCGTATCAACGCCATCGCGGAAGTCGGCGCCGACCTGCTCCGCAAGCTCGGCATGAACGTCGACGAGGTCGCAACCGACTGGGGAACGGTGGTGCAGCGATCGGTCAGCCGCCAGCCGCTCGACAAAGGCGGCTGGAACATGTTCGCGTCCTTCACCGGCGGCTACGACATGAGCAACCCCGGCAGCGCCAACCTGCTGCGCGGCAACGGGCCGGGAGCATACAACGGCTGGCCGGACAGTCCGCAATTGGAATCGTTGCGCGACGCCTGGCTGTCGGCCGAGGACGTCGCCGCCCGCCAGGCGATCGCACGCAAGATCCAGCTCCAGGCGTTCCAGGATGTGCCGTTCCTGCCGCTGGGCTCGTATTACCAGCCAACCGCCTACAAGTCGGACCTGACGGACATGCTGCGCGGACTGATCCTGTTCACCAATGTCCGCCGTGTATGACAGCGCCGTAACACCATGTTCCGATAGGACCATAGATCGTCACAAACGAAACGGATCCGCGTTCGTCACCAGCCCCGTCGGCCGGATTGCGTAACCACGGCATCGTGCGTGGGAATTTCGCCCACTTCGGTGCATGCACCGCGCCGGGTGGGCCGATACACGAAAAATGGAGTCTGACGATGCGGGTCGCGTTCCTCGGCCTCGGTGCCATGGGCGTGCCGATGGCTGCCAGCATGGCGAAGGCGGGGCATGAGCTCGTCCTGTGGAACCGCAGCCGCAAGGCGG
>JARLIN010000246.1 GCA_031291715.1 Rhodopila sp.
CGGCGGCGGATATCGAGATCCGGTTCAAGTACAATCAGGATTTCGACAGCATCTATGCGATGGTGCCTTCGACCATCTCGCTGCTGCTGGCACTGTTCCCCGCAATCCTGATGGCGCTTGCGGTCGTGCGGGAGAAGGAACTCGGATCGATCACGAATCTTTATGTGACCCCCGTCACGCGCATGGAATTTCTGCTGGGGAAGCAGATTCCGTATGTGGCCGTTGCCATGGTGAATTTCGCGTTGATGTTCCTGATGGCATTGTTCATTTTTAAGGTGCCGCTCAAGGGAAGCTTCCTGGCCCTGCTGCTTGGCGTGCTGATCTACGTCACCACGACGACCGCGTACGGCATGCTGATTTCGGCGTTCACCCGGACGCAGATCGCCGCGCTGTTCGGCACCGCCATCCTGACCGTCCTGCCCGCGACGCAGTTCTCCGGCATGATGACACCGGTCGCATCGCTTTCCGGGACCGCCCAGATCATGGGCCGCGCCTTCCCCATGAGCTACTTCGTCCCGATCAGCGTGGGCACATTCACCAAGGGTCTCGACTTCTCCGATCTCGGCCCGGACCTCGTGGCGCTGGCGGTTTTCGTTCCGGTCCTGCTGGTTCTGAACCGCCTGCTGCTGCGCAAGCAGGAACGATAGCCCCGCCGATGCGCAAGCTCTCCAACATCTTCTGGCTCGGGACCAAGGAGTTGCGCAGCTTCATGCATGATTTCGTGCTGCTGGGGCTGGTCGTCTACGCATTCTCCTTCGCCGTGATCACCCAGGCGCAAAGCAATTCGCAGGAGTTGCATAACGCCTCGATCGGCATCGTCGATGAGGACAACTCGGTACTTTCGCGCCGGATCGCGCATGCGTTCCTGCCACCATACTTCAAGCCGCCTCAGCCGATCGCCGAGCGGGATATCGTCCCGCTGATGAATGCGGGGAAATATACGTTCGTGGTGGATATCCCGCCCAACTTTCAGCAGGATGTCCTGGGCGGACGCCGGCCGCAGATCCAGGTGGATGTCGATGCGACCGCGATGGTGCAGGCGGGCCTCGGGTCCGGCTATACGGACCAGATCATAACGACGGAAATCGCCAACTTTCTTTCGCATGCGGAAGGCACGCCGCTGGCGCCGGTCAATCTGGTGGTCCACATCGCGTTCAATCCCAATGTGACGACCGCGTGGTTCACCAGCGTGATGGGGATCATCAACAGCGTCACCATGCTTGCCATCATCCTTTCCGGCGCGGCCATCATCCGGGAACGGGAGCACGGGACCATGGACCACCTGCTGGTCATGCCGCTGACGCCGTTCGAGATCGCCATGTCCAAGGTGTGGGCGAACGGCCTAGTGATCACGGTGGCGGTCGGGCTTTCGCTTTCCGTCGTGGTGCGCCTTATCCTCGCCATCCCAATCGCCGGATCGATACCGCTGTTTATGGTCGGGGTGGTGATCTACCTGTTCTTCGCCACGGCCATTGGCATATTCCTGGGCACGGTGGCACGCTCGATGCCGCAGCTTGGGCTGCTGTACATGCTGGTTTACATGCCGATGAACATGCTTTCCGGCAGCAACACACCGCTGGAAAGCATGCCGCCCTGGCTCGCTTTCGTCATGCAGGCGTCGCCATCAACCCATTTCGTGTCGTTCGCGCAGTCGATCCTGTATCGCGGCGCCGGCCTGGAGGTCGTGTGGCCGCAGTTCCTGGCCACCGCGCTTATCGGCGGATTGTTCTTCGGCCTCGCGCTGCGGCGCTTCCGCTCGGTGGCCGCGCAGGTGACGTGATCGCGCCAGTTGCCACGGAGGCTGGACGTTGCCTTGAGGGGACGATCACCCCTCCGGCGCCGGTTGGATATCCACCATCATCTCATTTCCCAACCGTTCCAGCCCCGCTCGCATCGCCTCCACCGCGGCCGCGTTTGGCGCACGCAGCGTCGCCGTCGCCTTGAACATCGTCTCGCCGCTGAACGAGCCGCTCAGCACGCCGGTGGTCAGTTCCTCGATGTTGACCCCATTGGCTGCCACGACCGCCGTGATGTCGCGGACGATGCCGGGACGGTCATGGCCGACCACTTCCAGGATCAGCCGCTCGCCGACCGCCACGGCCGCGGCCGCCTCCCCGCTCTGGACGACAATCCGCAGGCCCTGACTTTCCAGCGTCCGCAGGTCCTCCAGCAGCGCCTCGGGCGCCTCCACCAGCACGATGCCGGCGAACTGGCCGGCCAGGCGGGCCATGCGGCTCTCCAGCCAACTGCCGCCGCGTGCCGCGACAGCCTCGGATAGCGCGCGGACCAGACCAGGGCGGTCCGGTCCGATGACAGTCAGGATCAGGGAAGCCATGTCCGGTCGCTCCTCCAGTTCGGGGGGCCGACATACCGGCTCCCGCGCCGTCGGGCCAGTCTATTGCACCCCTCCTATACGCCGGTATCATTGCAAACTGCCGCCCGACATGCTTGTTACGCGCCCCTTGGAGGGTGCATTCCCAATGTCGAAATTTGTTTCCGGCCGCCATTTCCTGCAGACCCCTGGGCCGACCAATCTGCCTGACCGCGTGCTGCGCGCGATGGATCGCAACGCGATCAACCACCGAGGCCCGGAATTCGGTGTGCTTGGCCTGGAGATCGTGGCCAAGCTGCGGACCGTGTTCCAGACGCAGGGGACGGTCGGGATCTTTCCGGCCTCCGGGACCGGTGCCTGGGAAGCCGCCCTGGTCAACACATTGTCGCCCGGTGACCGGGTCCTGATCAGCCGTACCGGTCAGTTCGCCCATCTGTGGGAACAGATGGCGCTGCGCTTTGGCCTGGACGTGGTGGCGCTGGAAACCGACTGGCGCCACGGCGCCGATCCGGTGGCGATCCGCCAGGTGCTGGAGCAGGACCGCGAGCACAGGATCAAGGCCGTCTTCGCCGTCCATAGCGAGACCTCGACAAGCTGCATGACCGACATCGCCGCCGTACGGCAGGCGATCAACAGCGCGTCGCATCCGGCGCTGCTGATGGTCGATGCGATTTCCTCCCTGGGTTGCGCCGACTACCGGCACGACGCGTGGGGTGTGGATGTGACCATCGCCGGCTCCCAGAAGGGCCTGATGGTGCCGCCCGGCCTGTCCTTCACCGCGATCAGCGACAAGGCACTCGCGGCGGCGCGCGCCGGCGGGTCCCGCCGCAGCTACTGGGACTGGGAGCCGCTGGTTGCTTCCAACAAGACCGGCTATTTCCCGTACACCCCCGCGATCAACCTGCTGTACGCGCTGAATGAGGCGCTGACGATGCTGCAGGAGGAAGGTCTGCCGACCGTCTTCGCCCGCCATGACCGCTATGCACAGGCGACGCGTCTCGCCGTCGCGGCGTGGGGGCTGGAGCTGCAATGCCTCGACCCGGCCGCCTATGCGCCGGGCGTGACCGCGATCCGCACGCCGGAAGGCCACAGCGCCGACAAGCTGCGCGGCATCATCCTCGAAAAGTTCAACATGAGCCTGGGCAACGGCCTCGGTCGCGTCGAGGACCGCGTGTTCCGCATCGGCCACATGGGCGATCTGGGGGTGCTGTCCTTCACCGGCACGCTGACCGGCGTGGAGATGGGGCTGCGCGCGGCCGGCATCCCGCACAAGGAAGGCGGCGTGCAGGCGGCAATGAACTTCCTCGCGTCGGTCAACGGCTGAACCGGCGCGGGCCGCTCTGATGCGCGGTGGCGCGCTCGAAGTCTTCCTGGTGTTCCTGCGGCTAGGCTGCACCAGCTTCGGCGGCCCCGTCGCCCATATCGGCTACTACCGCGCGGATCTTGTCGCCAGGCGCCGCTGGCTGACCGAGGCGACCTTCGCCGACATCGTCGCGCTGTGTCAGTTCATGCCAGGCCCGGCGTCCTCCCAGACCGGGATGGCGATCGGATTGCTGCGGGCCGGGCCGCTGGGGATGTTCGCGGCTTGGCTAGGGTTCACTCTGCCATCCGCCGCCGCGATGACCCTCTTCGCCTACGGTGTCGGCGCGATCGGCGATCTGTCGCATGCCGGCTGGCTGCGCGGGCTGAAGCTGGTCGCGGTGGCGGTCGTCGCCCAGGCCGTCTGGGGGATGGCCCGCAGCCTGGCCCCCGATCGCGCGCGAGCGAGCCTGGCCGTCGCCGCCTGCCTCGTCTGTCTGGCTGTTCCGTCGTCCCTGGGGCAGATCGCGGCGATCCTGCTGGGCGCGGTCATCGGCTCGACGGCGCTGCCGCGTGAGGCCGATCACGCAGAACCCCCCGCTTCCATGGGTATTCGTATCCCGGCCGCACTGGCCGTCGGACTGTTGGCCGCATTCTTCGCGCTTCTTTTTGGTCTGCCTTTGCTGGCCGACGTGTTGGGTGGGCATCTCGTCCAGCTGGTGGATGCCTTCTATCGGGCTGGCTCGCTGGTGTTCGGCGGCGGACACGTGGTGCTGCCGCTGCTCCAGGCGACGGTCGTGACACCCGGCTGGGTCAGCCAGGAGGTTTTCCTGGCCGGCTATGGCGCGACACAGGCGATGCCCGGGCCGATCTTCACCTTCGCCGCGTTCCTGGGTGCGGTGGAGACCCCGGGTCCGAGCGGTTGGGTTGGCGCGGTAGTGGCGACGGTGTCGATCTTTGCCTCGTCGTTCCTTCTGGTCGGTGGGTTGCTGCCGTTCTGGGACACGTTGCGGCATCGTGCGGGCGTGCGCGCGGCGCTGCGAGGCGTGAACGCGGCGGTTGTCGGCGTGCTTCTGGCGGCGCTGTTCACGCCGATCTGGGCCGGGGCGGTGCATACATCCGCCGATTTCGGGCTCGGACTGGTGGCGTTCCTGCTGCTGACGCTTTGGTCGGTGCCGCCCTGGCTGGTCGTGGTGCTGGGTGCTGTGGCGGGGCAGGCGCTGACGCTGCTGGCGTAAGGCTGGGCTGGGCGCCTAGCCGCTCTCATCGCGACGATAAGAACTCGACGCGGCAGGAGATCGAGGTGACTGAACGAGGCGTGGAATTGCGGCGGGCGACGGCCGCGGATGCGCCGTCCATTCGGGAACTGACGCGCGCGGCCTATGCGAAATGGGTTCCCGTGATTGGACGCGAACCCAAGCCGATGGTGGCTGACTATCATGACGCCGTTATCAACCACTTGATCGATCTTCTGTATGTCGATGGAAACTTGGCTGCTCTGATCGAGACAATCCCTGCAACCAATCATCTTCTTGTGGAGAACATTGCCGTTTCACCCGCCTATCAGGGATATGGATACGGTCGCAAACTGATGGACCACGCCGAGAAACTGTCGGCCTCACTAGGACTTCCCGAAACAAGGCTCTACACGAACAAGCTTTTTGCCGAGAACGTACGGTTCTATCGCAAACTCGGTTATCGGGTGGACCGAGAGGAGGCTTTTAAAGGCGGCGTTGTCGTTCACATGAGCAAGCGGCTCTGAACGCGGGGACCCAGGCGCCTATAATAGCCGACACCCCGTCACTCATTCCTGCCGGCGTTCTCGGAGGGAACGGGCCGGTCCACGAATGCGGCGCCGGTCTGCATGCCGGTCAGCCCGGAATCCGGCTCGTACGATACAGCCCCGATTTCCACCGGCTGTTCCGGGGCCGCACCTTGTCCCGACCGCGCACGAAATACCCTGCGCCAGAGCGCATACAGGAACCCCCCTGCCCCCGCCGGCATCAGGAACATGACCGCGATCAGGATCACGCCATAGACCGCGCCCGGCGCTGCCTTCGAAACCTTGTCGGCGAGGTTCGGCACGAACTCGATAAACGCCGCCCCGATCAGCGTGCCGCCGATGGACGACACGCCGCCAACAACCAGCCCCACGAACAGGAAGATCGAGACGAACACCCCGAAGCTGTCAGGCGCCACGAACTGCACCGCGATCGCACCCAGCGAACCAGCCAATCCTGTGTACATCGCACTCAGCGCGAAGGTGCGGGTTTTCACCATCGCCAGATTGATGCCCATCGCCTCGGCGGCCATCGCGTGATCGCGGATCGCCATCATCGCCCGTCCGATGCGGCCCCGGACGATGTTCCAGGCGATGACGTAAAGCACCGCCGCCACCGCCACGGTGAACAGATACAGCCACTGGTCCGGCGACAGATCCAACCCAAACGGCGCATCCGGCTTGTCGATCACCAGGCCCTGCACACCGCCGGTCCAGTCCTCGATCGCCTTGTATTTCAGGATCTGCGGGATCGCGACGGCCAGTGCGAAGGTCGTCAGCGCCAGATAAAGGCCGCCCAGGCGCAGTGCCGGCAGCCCGAGCAGGAACCCCACGCCCGCGCACACAACCGCCGACACCGGCAGTGTCAGCCAGTACGGCACGTTCCACGTCGTCATCAGGATCGCGGTCGTATAGGCGCCGATGGCGTAGAATGCGCCGTGCCCCAGCGAGATCTGCCCGTTGAACCCGGTCAGCAGCGACAGGCCGAGGATGGCGATGGCATAGACCACCACCATGGTAAGCTGAAACAGATGATAGTCGGTGAAGCCGGCGACCGGCACGATCGCCGCCAGCAACACGAGGATCGCGATCAGCCAGGGTGTCCGCATGATCGTCACACCCGGCTATAGACTTTGCGGCCCATCAGGCCGGTGGGCTTGATGGTCAGCACCGTCACGATGATCACCAGCGCCAGGGTCAGCTTCAGCTCGGTGCCCACCAGGTAGGCACCGCCCAGGTTCTCGATCACTCCGACCGCGAACCCGCCCAGCACGGCGCCGAGCGGATTGTCGATGCCGCCCAGCAGCGCGCCGGCGAAGGCATAAAGCAGGATGCCCGCCATCATATTTGGATCGAGGAACACGATCGGCGCCACCATGCAGCCCGCCACCGCCCCGATCGCCGCCGCGAGGCCCCAGCCCAGTGCCAGCATCCACCCTACGCGCACGCCGACCAGCCGGGAGGACGTCGCATTGAACGCCGCGGCGCGCATCGCCAGCCCCAGCCGTGTGTGCCGGAAGAACAGATAGACGCTGAGCAAGACGATCAACGTCACCGCCGTGGACCCAAGTTCATGCCCCGACAGATACCCGCCCAGCATCGGCCGGTCCGGGAACGGCGTGGGGAACTGCTTGATCGTGTAGTCGAAGAACCAGCCGCTCAGGCTGTTGATAATCAGCAGCAGCCCGACGAACACCCCCACCGAGGCCAGGACCGGCGCATTCGCCAACGGCCGCATCAGCACGCGCTCGATCGTCACGCCGATACCGAAGGACAGAACGACCGCGATGGCGAACGCCACCCAATAGGGGAAGCCGGCATTGATGAAGGTCAGCGCGATGTAGGTGGAGAAGGTCGCCATCTCCCCTTGCGCGAAGTTCACATGATGGGTGGCCTGGTAGATCATCACCAGGGCCAGCGCCACGCTGGCGTAGATGCCGCCCGTGGCGATTCCCGACATGATCTGATGGATGACGCCGGCAAGCATCGTGCCCCCCTAATAACCGAGATACGAGCGGCGAACGCCCTCGTCCTTGCTGATGTCGGCGGAAGGGCCGGACATCACCACGCGTCCGGTCTCCAGCAGATAGGCATCTTCGGCGAATTCCAGCGCCAGGGCGGCGTTCTGTTCAACCAGCAGGATGCTGACGCCCCCATCCTGTCTGATGCGCGTCAAAATCCGGAAAATTTCCTGCACGATCAGGGGCGCGAGGCCGAAGGACGGCTCGTCCAGCAGCAGCAGGCGGGGGCGCAGCAGCAGCGCACGGACGATGGCGAGCATCTGCTGCTCCCCGCCCGACAGGGTGCCGGCCTGCTGCTTGAAGCGCTCCTTCAGGCGGGGGAAGTAGTCGAACATGTGCTCGAAATCGGCGGTCGCCTCGCGCGCCGGCCGGGTATAGGCCCCCAGCCGCATGTTCTCCTCGACCGTCAGTTCCATGAAGGTGCCGCGGCCTTCGGGAACATGGGCGACGCCAAGACGCACGATGTCCTCGGTGGCCGATCCGTCGATACGCTTGCCGCCGAGGGTGATTTCCCCCCGGGTGCGCACGAGGCCGCAAATGGCGCGCAGGGTGGTGGTCTTGCCGGCGCCGTTGGCCCCGAGAAGGGCGGTCACACCGCCCTGGCGGATCGCGAAATCGATGCCGTGCAGAACCCTGGTTTCGCCATAGGCGGCGTAGAGGCCCTTGGCCTCAAGCAGGTTTGTCACGCGGGGAACCCGCACGTCCTATCGATGCCGCCGAAGCCCCCCATGCGCCTCCGATCCCTTCGTCTTGTATTTCTTGGACGCTGGGAAATTGACGAAGCGCACGGGCCGAGTCAATCGGACGCGAACAGGTCGTGGGTCGTTTTGAATTCCTGGGATGACAACGCACGCCCGTCAGAGAAAGTCCGTTTTGGCCACTGCGCTCCGGCCGCCCCCCGGGCGCAAGGACAATCTCCAGACCAGTCTGTGGTCATACGGGCACTCTCGATGACGCTCACCAGCCGCCGAACCAGAGACCAACGCCGTGGACGACCCCTACTGGGAAGAATGCGGCCGCCGCGATCAGCAAAGGCCGATGACCGCCGGACGCGCAGAAGACGATCGAGGTCAGCCACGCGGCGTAGACAAGCAGGGTGGTCGAAAGAAGGGTTACGGCTGTACTGGCATTCATCGCGCCGCCAAAGCGTGCTCTCATTGAATTTCTCCGATTTAGGTGCCAACGGCCGAGCGTACCGCCAATCAAGTCTCGCCGACGCCGTCAAATTTCATTCTTCGGCTTAATGCCGCCGCCCCGTAAGATAGGCGATCTCGGGTTGAAATTCGAGCGGGCGGGCGGCCTCACACGTGGCGCTTGCATGAATTGATATCCGCAGCGCGCGGGCGAAACTGTAATGGCATCGATGCGATGTAGACCTCAATGATCGCGACGGTTCGATTGGCGACATCCAATACCACCCCGCGTTGGCGCTGACTCTCTAACCCCGCCATGGCCCGGCCCACCCCCGCCAAAGCGGGCGTCCGATGCTTGCCACTTGGTTTCGGCCCACCAATCGGCAAACATGCATTTCGTCAACGAACTGGGGGGATATACGCACCATGCTAAAGAGGCTTTTTCTTGTCGCCGCCATGCTGACGGCAGCAGTCGCGGCACAGGCCGGAACGCTCGAGTCAGTCCGCCAGAAGGGCTTCGTCTCCTGCGGCGTGAATGTCGGGCTGGGTGGCTTCTCGATGCCGGACAGCAAGGGGGTCTGGCGCGGCCTGGACGTCGATGCCTGCCGAGCGGTGGCAGCCTCCGTGTTCGGGGATGCGGAGAAGGTGCGGTATGTGCCGATGACCGCCACCAGCCGGTTCGCTGCGCTGCAATCGGGCGAGATCGATATCCTCTCGCGCAACACCACCTTCACGTTCCTGCGCGACGCGACGATCGGCCTGCGCATGGTGATGGTGAACTTCTATGACGGCCAGGGTTTCCTGGTCCGCAAGGACGCCAAGATCGGCAGCCTGAAGGATCTCGCGGGCGGCACGATCTGCATGCTGCAAGGGTCCACGCACGAGTTGAACCTCGCGGACTGGATGAAACAGCACAACATCGACTTCCACATCGTCCTGCTCGATACGACCGACGTCCTGATCAAGACGATGCTGTCCAACCGCTGCGATGCGGCATCGTCCGACAGCTCCAACCTGGCGTCGATCCGCGGCGCCGGCGTGCCGAACCCGGACGATTTCGTCATCCTGCCCGACCGCATCAGCAAGGAGCCGCTCGGGCCGATGGTCCGCCGTGCCGATGACCAGTGGCTCGATGTGGTGCGCTGGTCGATGATGGCGATGGTGGAAGCGGAGGAACTGGGTGTCACCTCGGCGAACGCCGACCAGATGTTGGCGGAAAGCACGAACCCCACGGTGCAGCGCCTGCTGGGCAAATCCGGCGATTTCGGCAAACTGCTGGGGTTGGACAACGCCTTTGCACTGAACATCATCAAGCAGGTCGGCAACTATGGCGAGGCGTATGAGCGGAATGTCGGCATGGGTAGCTCGCTGAAGCTGGATCGCGGACCGAACGCGCTATGGACCAACGGCGGGCTGATGTACGCAATCCCGTTCCGGTGAACCAGCCACGCCGCAACAGCCGATCCGAAGTCCTCGCCCCCTTCCAGGTCCGCAGCTTCCGGTTTCAGTTTCCGGGTGATCTGCTGACCTCCTGGGCCGGGGAGATGGAGATCCTGATCCTCGGTTGGTACATCCTGACCGCGACGGGATCGGTGCTGCTGCTGACCGTGTACGGGTCGTTGCAGTATGCGGGCACGCTCATCGCACCGATGTTCGGGCTGGCGGGCGATCGGCTGGGGCACCGGAACGTGCTGTGCGCCATGCGATTGGTTTACGCGGCCCTGGCCGGGCTGATGACACTGCTGGCGGGGCTGGATGCGCTGACACCGGTGGCGGTCCTGGCGATCGCCACGGTGGTGGGGTTGATCCGGCCGTCGGATCTGGCCATGCGCAACGCCCTGGTGGCGGAGACAATGCCCGGCGACCGGCTGATGGCGGCGATGGGCGTGGCCCGAACGACAGTCGATTCCGCCCGCGTCGTCGGGTCCCTGGCTGGAGCGGGGTTGTTCGCGCTGCTGGGAATGGCGCCGGCCTATGTGGTGATCACGCTGTTCTACGCCACCGGCTTGGTGCTGACGCTGGGTGTCGGGGTGCCGCGGCCGTCGGGGGCGATGGCGCGGCTCTCTTTCTGGCGCGACCTGTGTGAAGGGATGGCCTATGTCTGGGATACGCCTGCCTCACTGGCGGCGATGTGGCTGGCGTTCCTGGTCAACATGACGGCGTTTCCCCTGACCCTGGGGCTGTTGCCCTATGTCGCGCGGGAGATTTACCACGTCGGCCAGACCGGCCTGGGCTCACTGGTGGCGAGCTTCGCCTTTGGTGCACTGGCGGGCTCCGTCGCGGTCAGTTTCGCCGGCCGGTCGATCCGTCCGGCACGCATGATGATCGTCTATACGGTCGCCTGGTACGCGATGCTGCTGGTCTTCATCCATGTGCCCGGCATCACCGGGGGACGGATCGCCCTGGTGCTGGCCGGATTCGCGCAAAGCCTGTGCATGGTGCCAATGGCGGTGATGCTGCTGCACAGCGCGAGCGCCAAATTCCGCGGGCGCGTCATGGGGGTGCGTATGCTCGCCATCTACGGCCTGCCGCTCGGCCTGCTCGCCGCCGGCGGGCTGATCGAGCGGTTCGGGTTCGCGGCCACCGCGTCCGGTTACTGTATCGTCGGACTGCTGTTGACGGTGGTGATCGCGGTGCGATGGCGCGCGGCTCTTTGGCCCTTGGACGCGCCGGCCAATGCACGCTGAGGTGAAACAAAACCATCAAACGAGCGCGCTGTTGCCGCAATCCGGTCATGGTGGGCGCCTAGATTCAACCTCGATGGATAGAGTTGAAGGAGTGAGACCCATGTGGCGCATGAAATCCCTTTTGATCGCGGCTCCCGTCGCCGCAGGGCTATTGGCTGCGCCGGCTGCTCATGCGGAATGGCGCGGTCATGGCGGCGGTGGATGGCATGGCGGGTACGAACATCATCACGGGGGTGTCGGCCCGGGCGTGGCAGGTGCGCTCCTTGGACTGGGCGCGGCCGCTGTGGTCGGTGGCGTGATCGCGTCGCAGGCGTATGCGGCACCTCCGCCGGTGTATTATGCGCCGCCGCCGGTCTACTACGCTCCGCCGCCGGTCTACTACGCGCCGCCTCCGGCCTACTATGCGCCGCCGGGCTACTAGGGCAGGCACTTTCCATGACGGGCTCGGGCGGCCAAACAGGTTCGTCCGAGCCACGCACGTTGCTGGGTGGCGACGGTTGTGGTGGCATCGAGGCCTGATTAATTGATAACGGTAAATTATTAGACAATAACGATACCAGCCGGCGACTGCGGGACCCGCAACACCCGGTTCTTTCGATTGGCTGAAGGCACTTTCCCCGTGGCTCCACGGCCAAGCCCCTGGGTCCTGCGCGCTGCGATGCCGCGATCGCCTCGACAAGCGCCGGGATTAAAATTATCTATAAAATATGGCCGAGGCAAAAGACGACACGATCGCAAACCGGATCAGCCGCGCGCTGGCGGATCGGATCATATCCGGCAGCATAGAGCCGGGCGCCCGGCTGCGGCAGGATCACATCGCGGAGGAGTTCGGCTCCAGCCACGTTCCGGTGCGCGAGGCCTTCAGGCGTCTCGAAGCGCAAGGCCTGGCGGTCAGCGAGCCGCGTCGCGGGGTCCGTGTCGCGGCATTCAGCCTGGGCGAAGTCAAGGAAGTCGCGGAAATGCGTGCCGCTCTCGAAGGGCTGGCGCTGCGCCAGGCCGGGCCGAATATGACGGCCGCGATCCTGGACCAGGCCGAGGAAGCGACCAGAGCCGGCGACAAATCCCATGATGTGCGATCATGGGAGGAGGCGAATCGAACCTTCCATCGATTGATCCTGACACCTTGCGGCATGCCTCGGCTGCTGGCTGCGATTGACGATCTGCATGCGGCAAGCGCCCGGTTCCTTTTCGCGGCCTGGCGCCAGGAATGGGAAAGCCGCACCGATCACGATCATCGGGCGATCCTGGCGGCGCTGCGGCAAGGTCAAATCGAGGTTGCCGCTTCGGCCCTCGCCCGCCATGTCCAGTGGATCGGCAAGAAGCCCGTCAGAACCGGTTCGGGCGCAACCCGCGAGGCCTTCGCCATCATCGGATGACCGATGGCGGGGTCACCTGCTCCGTGCCGCCCCCTGGTTGAACCGAGGCACCACCCGGCGTCTTCCGGCTGCTTTTTCCTGCATGCCCTGAGCGGCTTTTCACGCCGCGCGAGCCGATTCCGGCGCCAGGATCGGGGCGCTTCGATTCGGGTCCGGGAACGATATAGACAATATCACGGTTCTATCTATAATTTGATTCGGCCCATTGCCGCCGTTGAACGGAACCAGGCAGACGCCATCACGAAAGGACGATCGAGTGCTAGATATGGACCTTGAGTCCCGCGCAGTCACTATGACCAGTGTCGGCGCCCAGCCGAAATGGGACGCAGCCGAAGCGAATAAAATCTATAATCTTCCCTTCAACGATCTTTTGTTCCACGCACATACGGTTCATCGGGCGAATTTCGACCCCAACACCGTGCAATTCAGCAGGCTTCTCTCGATCAAGACCGGCGGATGCCCCGAAGATTGCGGCTATTGCAGCCAGTCCGCCCACCATCCGACGGGCCTCAAGGCCTCGAAACTCATGGAGGTGGAGCGCGTCATCACCGAGGCACGCAAGGCCAAGGAGGGTGGCGCCACCCGCTACTGCATGGGGGCTGCCTGGCGCAGCCCGAAAGACCGCGACATGGATATGGTCATCGCCATGGTGCATGGCGTGAAAGCCCTCGGCCTCGAGACCTGCATGACACTCGGCATGCTGTCACCTTCCCAGGCAGACACTCTGGCCGAGGCCGGGCTCGACTATTACAACCACAATATCGATACGTCCGAGCGGTTCTATAAGGAGATCGTAACCACCCGAAGCTTCGCGGACCGCCTCGAAACGCTCGGGAATGTGCGCCAGGCTGGCATCAAGGTGTGCTCCGGCGGCATCCTCGGCATGGGCGAAACCGCTGGCGACCGGATCGACATGCTGGTGACGCTGGCCAATCTGGCCGAGCCGCCGGAGAGCGTGCCGATCAACATGCTTATGCCGATGCCGGGATCGAAGCTGGCCAATGCGGCGCCGGTTGATCCGATCGAATTCATCCGGATTATCGCCCTCGCGCGCATCCTGATGCCGAAATCGCATGTGCGCCTGACAGCCGGACGTACGGGAATGACGGACGAGATGCAGGCCCTTTGTTTCTTCGCCGGAGCAAATTCGATCTTCGTCGGCGATACCCTGTTGACCGCCGCCAATCCCGGCGACGACCGCGACTCCAGCCTTCTTCGCCGCCTCGGCCTGACGCCGGCTGCCCTGGACAGCGCCGAATGACGCCGGAACGGTCGGCGCGCTACGAGACGCTGTTGAGGCAGCTTGAACAGGATGGACGACGGCGTTCCCTGGCACGGCGGAGCGGCATTGACTTTACTTCGAACGACTACCTGGGACTTGCCGAATCACCCCGTCTGAACGCCGCTGTGATTGCCGCGCTTGAACGCGGTGTACCGATCGGTGCGGGCGGCTCGCGCCTGCTTCGCGGCAATCACCCTGAGCACGAAGCACTGGAAGCGGAAGCCGCCGCGTTCTTCGGCGCCGAGCGGATGCTCTATTTTGGCAGCGGCTATGCAGCCAACGTAGCGATCCTCTCGACCTTGCCGCAGCGCGGCGACATCGTCGTCCACGACGCGTTGATTCATGCAAGCGCGCATGCAGGCATAGCGGCCGGGCGAGCCAACGCCGTCGCGGTGCCACACAATGATGTCGGCGCTTTCGACGATGCCATCGCCAACTGGCGCAAGGCTGGCGGAACGGGGCACCCTTGGATCGCGGTCGAAAGCCTCTATTCGATGGATGGCGACACAGCCCCCTTGGCCGAACTGCTTGAACTGGCCGATCGGCATGATGGATTTCTGCTTGTTGACGAAGCTCACGCAACCGGGGTCCACGGCGCCGATGGCCGCGGCCTCACGGCCGGCCTGGAAGGGCGCGACAATGTCGTCGTGCTGCATACCTGCGGAAAGGCGCTCGGCACATCCGGTGCGCTTGTCAGCAGCAGCCGCGTGCTCGGCGATTTTCTGGTCAATCGCGCCCGCCCCTTCATCTATGCGACGGCGCCATCGCCGCTTGCCGCGGCAAGCGTCCGCCAGGCGTTGAATATCCTGGCGGACGAACCCGAACGCCGGGAGAAACTCCAGCACTTGATCGCTTTCGCCAACCAGCAGGCTGCCGACCGTCTTGGGATTGATGGCAGCGGCTCGCAGATCCTGCCGGTGATCATCGGCGACAATGAACGCACTCTGCGCATTGCCGAAAGGATGCAAGCGGAAGGTTTCGATATCCGCGCGATCCGGCCGCCTACGGTTCCCGCGGGCACCGCCCGCCTGCGTGTCGCCATCACACTCAATGTAGATCCGCCGACGATCGCCCGCATGTTCGATCGCCTGGCACATGCCATCGCGGCCGAGTCACCATGACGGCACGCATTGTCATTACCAGCACGGATACCGGCATCGGCAAGACGGTATTTTCGGCCGCTCTGACCGATGCGCTCGGCGCTTGCTACTGGAAACCCATCCAGTCCGGCCTTGAGGAAGAGACCGACAGCGAGACGGTCGGCCGGCTCGGCCGGATTCCGCCGCAGCGCATTCTGCGTGAGGCCTGGCGCCTCAAAACACCCGCTTCGCCGCATCTGTCGGCGGAAATCGACAAGGTGACGATCGTTCCGCAAACGCTTTCGCCGCCCGAAACGACTTTGCCGCTCATTATCGAAGGCGCGGGCGGCTTGCTCGTCCCGCTGACCCGCCGCGAGGTTTTCGCTGATGTTTTCGCGCGCTGGCAGCTTCCGGTCATCCTTTGCGCACGAACCGGCCTCGGAACGATCAACCACACGCTGCTGTCGCTCGAGGCGATGCGGCAACGCCAGATCCCGATCCTCGGTGTTGCTTTCATCGGCGACGCCCATCCGGACTCAGAACAAATTATCGTGGAGATGGGTGGTGTCCGCAGCCTCGGCCGGCTGCCGCGGCTCGATCCATTGACACTTGACGCGCTGCGCCAGAGCTTCCGCACGCATTTCGACATTTCTTTCTTCCAGAAGGTGAATGCGTGATGCGCCCTTCTCCATCATCGCCGGTTTGGCATCCCTTTACCCAGCATGCGCTGGAACCGGTGATGAAAAGGATCGTGCGAACCGAGGGCGCCTGTCTGATTGATGAAGATGGCCGCTCGGTTCTCGATGCGATCTCGTCCTGGTGGGTGATCACCCATCGCCATCGGCACCCGGTCATCATGGACGCCGTTCGGACAGCTTCCGAAACATTCGATCAGATCATCTTCGCCGAATATACGCATGAGC
>JARLIN010000247.1 GCA_031291715.1 Rhodopila sp.
CGCCCTTGGCGTCGATGGGATTGCCCAACGGATCCACCACCCGGCCGAGCAGACCCTTGCCCACCGGCACTTCGACGATGGCGCCGGTACGCTTGACGGTGTCGCCTTCCTTGATGGTGGTGTCGGAGCCGAAGATCACGACGCCGACGTTGTCGGTTTCGAGGTTCAGCGCCATGCCGCGCAGGCCGGCCGACGGAAACTCGACCATCTCGCCGGACATCACGTTCTGCAGACCGAACACACGGGCGATACCGTCACCCACCGACAGGACCTGGCCCGTTTCGGCGACATTGGCTTCGGTATCGAACGCGGCGATCTGCTTCTTCAGGATCTCCGAGATCTCTGCTGGGCGGATCTCCATCTCACGCGGCTCCCTTCATGGCGTACTGCAGGCGTTGCAGCCGGGATTTCAAACTGGTGTCGTACAGGCGGGCACCGATCCGGACGACCAGGCCGCCAAGCAGGTCGGCTTCGACCCGCTCATCGATATTGACGTTGCCATAGCCGGCCTCGATCAGGCGGGCGCGAAGCTGCTGGCGTTGCACGTCGTTAAGGGGATGCGCCGAGGCGACATGCGCGGTGACGATGCCGCGCCGTTCGGCCACCAGGGTGGCGAAGGCGCTGACGATGTCGCGCAGGACGCGCAGACGGCGGTTGACCGAGATCACCCCGACGAAATCGCGGACTTCCTTGCCGAAGCCTTCGTTCGTCAGCACCGCCTGGGCGGCGGCGGTGGCGGTCTTCACATCGATCAGGGGCGATTCGAGAAGACGGCGGAAATCCGCGCTGCCATCAATAAGCCGGCCGAGGTCTTCCATCTGCGACACCACGGCGTCGAGCACATGGGTATCGTCGGCATGCGCATAGAGCGCGGCGGCGTATCGATCGGCGAGTCCGCCGCCGGATGCGATTGTCGTAGCCTCAGACGCCACGTTCGTTTCCATATGTTGGGCCGAGCCGGGAGGCACGGGCATGTATCGGGACCGGCCGGCCGAACCGGCGCGGGGCGTCTAGCATGGGGTATGGGGGCACGCAACACGCGCACCCCGGCTTTATGACGTTTTCTCCATTTGCCGGCCGTTGTGTGGCGCCGGACGCGCCGTTCTTGACCCACCGCGGCCCCCCCGTCAATCTTACGGACCGTTCATCTGGGACGCCCGCACATGGCGCTGAGCCGTTCGACCCGTGTCAACATTCTGATCGGCAACGGGCACTTCCTCTCGCATTTCTATGTGTTGTGCCTGCCGCCGATGTTCCTGGCCTGGCAGAGCAGCTTTCATGTCAGCTTCGCCGAACTCGGCATGACGATCATGCTGATGTCGGGAACGACCGCTCTGCTGCAGACCCCCGTGGGATTTTTGGTGGACCGCCACGGGGCCCGGCCCTTCCTCATCGGCGGGGCGCTGCTGATGTCGCTTTCGATCGCCTGCATGGGGCTGGCGACGTCGTTCTGGCAAATCCTGGTGCTGGCGACGCTGTCCGGGGTCGGCAATTCCGTCATCCATCCGGCGGATTATGCGATCCTGTCGGGGTCCGTCGACAAGGACCGGATGGGGCGATCGTTCGCGCTGCACACGTTCAGCGGGAATCTGGGCTTCTCGGCCGGGCCGCCGGTGGCGGCGTTCCTGATGGCGCTGGTCGGCTGGCGTAGCACGCTGCTGATCGTCGGGCTGCTGGGCGTGCCGGTTGTCGTGTCGATCCTGCTGCAAAGCCGCATCCTGATGGATCAGGTGCGGGAGGTTGCGCACGGCGCTGTCAAGATGTCGGGCCGCGAGCTGCTGACCAGCCGCACGATGATCCTGTTTTTCATGTTCTTCATGCTTGGCGCGATGGCCGGCGGCGGCGTGCAGTCCTGGCTGGTGACGGTGCTGCACAACTACAAAGGGATCGATCTGCCGGTCGCGGCGACCGCACTGACCGCCTACATGCTCGGCTCCACCTGCGGCGTGCTGTTCGGCGGCTGGTTCGCCGACACGTTCAAGCACCATGTTCTGCCGTTCGTCACCGGGCTGACGATCTTGTCCTCGGTTCTGATGCTGGGCATCGACTGGCTGGGCCTGCCGGCGATGGCGATCATCGGCATGACCTTCCTGTCCGGACTGGCGCTGGGCGCGAGCCGGACGCCACGCGACGTGATGGTGAAAGACGCGGCCCCGCCAGGGCAGATCGGCAAGGTATTCGGGTTCGTCAGCGCGGGCCTGCCGCTGGGCAGCGCGATTACCCCGGTGCCGTTCGGCATCCTGATCGACAGGGGCCACCCGGAGCTGGTGCTGGTCCTGGTGGCGGTGATCCTGCTGCTGAGCCTGTTCTGCGCCGGCTCCGCCCGCGTGTCCGCGCGGGCTGATGAGACGGTGGTGCAACCGGCAGAGTGAGATTTTGCCCCCCGTCACCCACGCGTCATAGAGCATGATCGCGCTGGGCGGAACGTCCGCAGCGCGTGAATCATGCGATCAAACAGGGAGCTGGACTATTCTCGGGCTGTACAGTCAGCCCGAAAATGGTCTGGCAGCTCGCGCAATGACTGATACCAACCGCCGCTGTCGCCGACTCTTCCGGCGATAGCGGCGGTTGGTATCGCGCGCGGGGTTGGCGGGGCGGC
>JARLIN010000248.1 GCA_031291715.1 Rhodopila sp.
GACGACTGGGGGATTGAGGCATTCGAAGCGATAGCCGAACCGTCCGGCAATCGGCAGCAGTGCCGTGGCGGCCCGTTGGAACAGATGCCGCGCCTGCGAATCGGTGACCTTTTCCGTCTCGGGTTCGGCCGAGGGAAGCCCACCGGATGCGCCGATCGTCAGCCAATGGGCAAACGCGTTGGCCGCGCACCCTTGCTCCAGATCGGCTCGCACCGACGTTTGAGCGGCATACCAGGCAAGGTCGATCGAGGCGGCGGGCGACCGCAGCTCCCGGGCGCCGAACTTAAGGAAATGCATGTATCCGTTGCGAAAGTGCCGCGATGCGATGACCTCCAGCAGGCCAGGATCACGCCGCAAATAGTGGGCTTCCGAGAAGCTCTCCAGCGGGTCGAATTCCGTCGGCCTGTCGTTGCAGAGGTAATGATGCAGCGCGCATTTCCACTGCTTCTCCGCGATGCCCTGGGCGACCTCGGGATAGCGTTTCACGTACCAGGCTGGATCGAAATAGATCGATGTCCGCAGCTCGGGTTCGCCGGACTCGATGCGGTTCAGGTAGTGCTGGAACACGCCGTTCCGGCGGATCGCGGAAATGTCCGCGGCGTCGAAATGGGATAGGTAGATATTTGGATCGAACAGCAAGTGCCCGATGCGATCTTCCCCGTTGCCGTGCCGCAGGTAATGATCGTAGCCGTTGGCAAGTTCCGCCTTGGAAAAAACTTCGTTCGTAAGATCCGGATATCGATCGCGGTAGGCCAGCTCATCGAACAGCCAATGGGCAGAGCGGTCCAAGGCGCCGCGGCGGCAATAGGCATCGAAGGCAGAGGCATGGTGGCCCGCGGCCACTCTTTCGGCGATCTGTGGATACATCAGGCGATGCCACTGCTCGTCGAACATGCGGTTGGGCGAGTGCCCCTGCTTCTGGCCGATCTCCAGGTAGTATTCGAGAACCGCCCGCGGTTCGTCGTTACCGACGATGTTGGCCGCCTCGGGATATGTGCAAAGATACCAGTTCGGATCGAAAACGGCCCAGGGAATCACCGTTTCTCCGGGCAGCTTTAGTACTTCGCGGGCTGGCAGATCCAGCGGCCACATGGCGGCTGCTGGCTACAGCCGTCGTTTCAGATGCAGTACGCCTGCCTCGCGCAGCGCTTCGATCTCGGCTTCTGTGTAGCCATGCTGCGCCAGGATTTCGGTCCCGTGTTCGTTGAATTTCGGCGGCGGACGACGCGTGCCCCCTTTTGTGCGGCTGAACTTGATGGGTGTGCCGATGCCCTTGTACCAATCGAGCTCGGTCACCATTTCACGGTGAGCCGTATGTGGCGCGGCGGTGGATTCATCCACCGGCAGCACCGGGCCCGCCGGGACGCCGGCGCGGATCAGCCGCAGCGACAGTTCCTTGCCGTCCTGATCCGCGAAGGCGGCGGCCAACGCCAGCGTCAATGCGACACGGTTGACGTTGCGCTCGCCGTTGTTGGCGAAGCGCGGATCGTCCGCCATCTCCGGACGCCCGATCAACTCGCACAGCTTTCTGAACTGCCCGTTGTTGCCGCTGGCGATGAAGATCTCGCAGGTCTTGGTCGGATACTTGTCGTAGGGTACCAGGTTGGGATGCGGGTTGCCGGTCCCGGTCGGGCGCTTGCCATTCAGAAAGAAGTTTGCGGCCTGCGGATGCAGCAGCGCCATCCCGCAATCGTACAGCGTCATGTCGAGATACTGGCCTTGGCCGGAGTGGCCACGCTCGTGCAGCGCCATCAGGATGGCTATCGCGGAATAGAGGCCGGTGCCCATATCGACCATCGCCGTGCCCAGCCGCATCGGCCCGGTGCTGGCATCACCGTTGACGCTCATCAGCCCGGTCATCGCCTGCAGGATCGCGTCGTACCCGGGCAGGCCGCCCAGTGGACCGTCGCC
Organism: Rhodopila sp.; assembly: GCA_031291715.1. Taxonomy (GTDB): domain Bacteria; phylum Pseudomonadota; class Alphaproteobacteria; order Acetobacterales; family Acetobacteraceae; genus Rhodopila. Next base: position 1,912 of record JARLIN010000248.1, read on the forward strand.
GCCGAAGCCGGAGACCCGGCAGTGGACAAGAGCCGGGAAGCGCTTGGACAGCACTTCCTCGTAGCCGAGACCCCATTTTTCCATCGAGCCTGGCTTGAAGTTCTCAATCAGGACGTCGGCCCCTTCCAGCAGGCGCAGCAGCACCGCCTTGCCCTCCGGTTTGCCGAGATCGAGCGCGATCGCCCGCTTGTTGCGGTTGACCCCGATGAAGTAGCTGGCATCGCCTTCGTGGAACGGAGGGCCCCAGTCGCGGACCTCATCACCCTGGGGCGGTTCGATCTTGATCACGTCCGCGCCATGGTCCGACAGGATCATCGTGCAGTACGGGCCGCCCAGTACGCGGGTCAGGTCAATGACCTTGATCCCAGCCAGAGCGCCCGCGGTCTTGGCCAGCCCCTTGCCGGAAGGTGCCGGCGCGATTGAACCATCCATCAGGTCGTCTTCTCCGTATCTACGCTCGCCCATTCTGGGCGCTTTCTTACCGTCGTGCCAGGGCTTGACCCAGGCGGCCCCACGAGCACCGGTGCCGATGGGGATGGCCGGATCATGTCCGGCCATAACGAATTGGAAACCGCCGGCAGCACGGCCACCAACCAGCCTAGCTTAACGCCTAAACCAGCGCGGCCACCAGAGCCTCGGCGCTGCGTCCATTGGCGATCGTCGCCGAACGTCCGTCCCAGTGGATTCCGTTCACCCGCGCGAAAGCGTGGTCGGCGTTGGGGTAAACATAGCTGGTGACGAGCGGATGACCTTTGGTCGCGGCCACCACCGCAGCGCGTCCTTCGGCCGGGAAGAATTCGTCCTTGTCGGCGATGTGCACCACCAGCGGCTTCGTGACCTTGCCCAGGTCGCCGAGAAGCCCGTCCAGCCCGACTCCGTAATACGAAATATTGACATCGGCATCGGATTGTTCCGCCATCATGAACGCCAGCCGCCCGCCGAGACAGTAGCCCATCGTGGCGACCTTGCCGTTGGCACCGGGCAGAGTGCGGCTCGCGGCGACGGTGGCCTTCAGGTCCTCGATGCCTTTGACCTGGTCAAAGGCCTGGAACAATTCGAACGCGCGCTTCCACTCGGCATCCGTCTTGTCGGTGATGTCGATGCCCGGTTCGATGCGCCAGAACAGGTCGGGGCACACCGCGATGAAACCCAGATCGGCGACCCAGGCGGCCGTGTCGCGCATCGCCTGGTTCACGCCGAAGATCTCCTGAATCAGGACGACGACGCCCGTGGGCTTCGCCTTCGGTTCCACCACTAACACCGAGAAGGTGCCGCTACCGTCGGCGGCCTTGATGGTGATACTTGCCATGATTCAACTCTCCCTCGAGCGCGTTCACGCTGATCGGAAAGGCGCGCGCCATTCGGCCCCTCCGTGATGACCCGGCTGCGTCCGGACCATCTGCTCAGACACAGTGCGGCGGCATGTGGCCAGGGCAAGCCCCTTCAGGTTCGCATGTCCAATCACCGCGAACGCGCCTCTAGATGACCGGCGGGGAGCATACAAGACCCACCGGATTCAGAAGGCGGAGGGCTTGCGCATCACGATCGTGGTCCACGGCCCCTGCGGCAACATGCGCTCCAGGCGCAGCCCCTGCGCGCGATGCGACGCCAGCACCCAGCGCGCCTGGTTGGCGAGCAACCCGGCCAGGATCGCGGTGCCGCCCGGGGCCAGGTTCAAGGCGAGATCTTTCGCCATCACACACAGCGGACGGGCGAGAATGTTGGCAAGAACCAGATCGTAAGGACCGCCTTGCCGCACGAACGGGTCACGCCACCCATCCGCCAGCCTCGCTTGCACCAGATGCGCGACACCATTTAGCTCGGCATTCTCCGCCGCGACGCGAACAGCCCAAGGTTCGATATCGGTCGCCAGCACGGGCCGGTTCAGCAGCCGCGCGGCGGCCATGGCGAGGATTCCCGACCCCGTCCCCAGATCGAGAATGCGCCTGGGCCGCCGACGCGCGACCGCTTCCAGCGCGACGAGGCAACCGCGGGTGGACCCGTGTTCGCCTGTTCCAAAGGCCAGGCCGGCATCCAGGGTCAGCGTGATGCGGTTGGCCGTGGCAGGTCCTGCCAGGTGGGTGCCGCGCACCGCGAAGTGCCGGCCGATCAACTGCTCGGGGAACGAGGCATAGGTGCGTGCGAGCCAGCCATCCGCCTCGGTGGCCGCGCGCTCCAGCACCGGGGACACCCCGGTGATCGCCGCGGCCAGGGCCAGGGAGGCAGCAAGCTCGGGTTCTTTGATGCCGACCGGTTTGACCCCTTCAACGCGCCAGATGCCGGTATCCTCGTTACGGAAGAAGCCGACGGTCTCACAGGCAGTGGCCAGGGCGGCTTCGAACGCTTCCAGCGCGTCCTCGGGGACACTGACGGCGACGGTTTCCAGGGGAATCGGATGATTAGCCATCAGGCACGCTCCAGGAAGCGATCAAGAACGCGCTTGTCGCCGGATGTTTCGAAATGCACGTCCAGCTTGTCGTCATCGACCGCCTTGACCGTGCCGTAGCCGAATTTCTGATGAAAGACCCGCGCGCCCACGGGAATCTTATCGGTTCGGGCGGGCCGGGCCGGCTGTTCCCACGCGTCGATCACGCGCGGCGGCCGGGCGATCAGGGGAAACTGGCCGGAAAAAGAGGTCGCGGCGGCAACCCGCGCCGCTCTGTTACCGCCGGTCTGCTCCACATGCGCGGCCGGCAATTCTTCCAGGAATCGGCTGGGGATGCTGACCTGCCAGTTGGCATAGATGCGGCGGTTGGCGGCGTGGCTAACAATGGCGCGCTTTCGGGCTCGGGTCAGGCCGACATAAGCTAGGCGCCGTTCTTCCTCCAACCCCTTGTTGCCGCTTTCATCCATGGATCGCTGATTGGGGAACACGCCTTCCTCCCACCCCGGCAGGAAGACAGTGTCGAATTCCAGGCCTTTGGCACCGTGCAGGGTCATCAGGTTGACCTTGTCGGCTTCGGAGCGTTCCTCGTTCTCCACCACCAAGGCGACGTGGTCGAGGAACCCGGACAACGTCTCGAAATCGGCCAGGGCGCGCAGGAGTTCCTTCAGGTTTTCCAGCCTTCCGGGTGCTTCCGCCGATTTGTCCTGCTTCCACATCTCGGTGTAGCCGCTCTCGTCCAGCATAGTGGCGACGGTGACGACATGACCATCGACCTCCAGCATGTCCCGCCAGTGGCCCATCTGGCGTAGCAGTGTGCCGATCGCCTCCTTCACCTTACCCTTGAGCCCTCCGGTTTCGACCAGCCGCGCCGCGGCGGCCAGCAGCGAAATTCCCCAGGCGCGGGAGGCTTCATGCATCGTCCTCAGGGCCGTTTCGCCCACACCGCGCCGAGGCACATTGACGATGCGCTCGAACGCCAGATCATCGGCCGGTTGCACGGTCGCGCGCATGTAGGCGATGGCATCGCGGATTTCGGCGCGTTCGTAGAAGCGCAGGCCGCCGACGATGCGATACGTCACACCCAGGGCGATCAAGCGTTCCTCGAAGGAGCGGGTCTGGAAACCTGCGCGCACCAGGACAGCCATTTCGGCCAGAGGATGTCCGTCGCGACGCAGTTCTTCGATCTTGTTGCCGACCAAGCGGGCTTCCTCATCGGAGTCCCACAGTTCGACGACGGTGACCTTTTCCCCGCCCTGCGCATCCGCCCGGCCTGGCCGCAGCGTCTTGCCAAGCCGGCTCTCGTTATGCGCGATCAGCCCGGCCGCCGCCGCCAGGATGGAGGCGGTGGAACGGTAATTCGCCTCCAGACGGACAATGTGCGCGCCTTCGAAGTCTTTCTCGAAGCGCAGGATGTTTTCCACCTCGGCGCCGCGCCAGGAATAGATCGACTGGTCGTCATCGCCGACGCAGCAGATGTTGCGATGGCCTTGGGCAAGCAGGCGCAGCCACATGTACTGCACTAGGTTGGTGTCCTGGTACTCGTCCACCAGTATGTAGCGGAACCGGCGATGGTAGGCGGCGAGAATGTCCGGCTGGGTCCGCAGGATTTCCGTCACGTGCAGTATCAGGTCGCCAAAATCCGCCGCGTTCAGGGTGCGCAACCGCGCCTGGTACGCGGCATACAGCGCCTGGGCGTGACCGTTGGCGAAGTCGGAGTCCTCGTTCGGCGTGATCCGCGCGGGGGTCAGGCCGCGATCCTTCCAGCGCTGGATCACCCCCATCAGCGACGCCGGTGTCCAACGCTTGGTATCGACCCGCTCGGCCTCCATCACCTGCTTCAGCAGACGAAGCTGGTCGTCGGTGTCCAGGATGGTGAAGTTGGACGCCAGCCCGACATGTTCGGCGTGGCGGCGCAGCATGCGGGCGCACAACGCGTGGAACGTGCCGAGCCAAAGACCCTCCGCGGGTTCACCGAGGATGGCGGAGACGCGTTCCCGCATCTCGCGCGCGGCCTTGTTGGTGAAGGTGACGGCCAGCACCTGGTTGGGGAATGCGCGCTTGGTCAGCAGGATATGGGCGAAGCGCGTGGTCAGCACGCGCGTCTTGCCGGTGCCGGCGCCGGCCAGAACCAGCAGCGGTCCATCGACGGTTTCGACGGCCGCCCGCTGCTCGGCGTTCAGGCGGGCCAGGTAGTCAGGGGAAAGGGGCGTTTCGGTTGTCACGCGGCTGGATATAGAACGTCGGGCGAACTTGGCCAAATCCCCCTTGAACCTCCGATCCGGTTCAGTCGCCTTCCGGGACCAGGCCCTTTAGGCCGTCGATCAATGGACCAAGATGCTTGCGGTAGTGTCGCCATTTGCCGACCGAGGTTGTGTATAGTGGCTGGCGGACCTGCCAGCGACTCGCGGTTTGCACTGTACGCTCAGTCTGATGGAACGCCAGACAGGCCGGATCCCATTCCAAACCAAGAAAATCGATAAGTCTTCGACTTTCGCCTTCAAGGTTCGCGACAAGCTGCTCGTACCGTACTTCTAATATTCGTCCAGGCAGAGTAGCGACCCAATGGTCCATCAAACGAGATATCTCTCGGGCGCGGACAGCGCAGTCAGAGAGATTCTGACTCCACCCGATCTCATCCTTGAAATATTGGAAGAAGGCCGACAAGCAAACGTCCCGCAGGTCCCTCCGGCAGACCACGAAGCGCGCGTTCGGAAACAGGGTGGCGATATGTCCCAGGTAAATGACATTATCCGGAAGCTTGTCTATTACGCGCGAAGCGCCGTGACCAAGGGCCGCCAATCTCGCGACGTGGGCGCTCGCCTCGCGCCGCGCTTCCGCAGGATCCCACTCGACAGGATGTAGAAACGACCTGCCCTTGTTGATGCGGTCAAGCAGACGACTGATGTCGATCAATTCACCCGCGCCAAAAACCCGGGAATGGCTGGCGGCGATCTGCTCCACCAATGTCGTTCCCGACCGCGGCATTCCAACCACGAACACGGGGATCTCTGAAGGGTCGCCCCACGCAGACATCGTCGCGATCGAGCCAGGATTGAATACGCTGGCCAGCCAGTTCACTTCGTTCGTTAGCGCCGGAAGATTATAGGTCTTTCCCGCAGCGATGCTTTGCTGCCGGCTCAGACGGTTCGCAGTGTCGAACGCCGCGAAAGCTCTGTCATATTCACCGTTTCGGTCCAGGAGACCGCCCAGCGCAAAGCCCGCGGTAATGCGATCCTGAATACGAAGGTCCGGATCGGCGATCTTGCGCTCAAGCAGTTCAACCTCGCCCGCGTCCGCTGCCTGTTTACCAATGACGGCAAGGCCGCGCCGTGCGTCGGCGGAATCCGGCGCGAGCAGAAGCACGTGTCGATAGACGTCTTCAGCTTCCTGAAATCGGCCCAGATCAGCAAGGCACGTTCCCCTGGTAAGCCAAAGATCCACGCGGCGCGGTGCACGCGCAAGCGCTTGAACGCATGAGGCCAACGCTTCTTCCGGACGGTTCGCGGCATATAAGGTCGTCGCCAGCGCGCCCAAGGCCGCGGAATCATTCGGCTTCAGGGCCACGCCTTTGCGATGCCAATGCTCGGCTTCTTCTAGACGGCCGAGAGTCGCGAGAACAGTACCAAGGTTAACAATCGCTTCGATGTTTTCCGGCGTGTATGTCAGGATGTGTTGCAATATAGGCAGCGCTTCGCGGTGTTGACCGAGACGCATCAAGGTCGTGCCAAGATGTGTCAGGGCTGGGACCGCATCTGGCATGAGCGCCACGGCTTGCCGTAGCGCGGTCAGCGCACCGCTGTTATCACGCAATGAAAGCAGGGCAGCGCCGAGTTGCAGATGGGCCTCTCCAAGGTCTGGATCGAGTCGAATGGCGTGCCTGGCACTGGCGGCCGCCTTGTCGGCGTGACCGGCAACGAGTTCGCCTCGCGCGAGATTGGTCAGCGCCTCCGGAAAGTCAGGATCGACGCGCAAGGCCTTGCGGATAAGGGTCAGAGACTCGTCCAGCGCACCTCGTTCCTGCAAGATGAGGCCGAGCAAATTAAGCGCATCGGGTTCATCGGGATTCAGTTTGAGTACAGCCCGATAACCCGCTTCGGCAAGATTGGCGTTGCCCGCCTGATGATGGGTCACGGCATCGACGAGAACCGCTTCCAGATCGGAGTGCGCTGTTTCGGTGATGTTACTGCCTCAATTGACAGGGGGCTGCCCAAACGACCGGAAAACTAGAGGTGCGACCCTGTCGCGTCCACGGCTAAACCGATTCCGTTGCGGGATCAAGGATGTACGCCGCCGCGGATCGAAAAGGAAAACAACGAAAAACCCCGGAGCCAATGGCTCCGGGGCCGTGAACGCGAAGACGGGGTAACTCGGCGGAGCTTAGACCTTGCGCCGACGGCGGATGACACCCAGGCTTGTCAACCCAGCAGCTAGCACGGCCAGGGAGGCAGGCTCGGGCGCAGCGACACCGTAGGTGTAGTTGACCGTCAAGTTCAGGTCGGCCATGGTCGATATGTCATTCGTCACATTCGCGTTGCCACCCGACCCCGTCTGACCGGAGAGTGTCGTTGTCAGCGTGGTTATCAGCGCAGCGATGCTATCATCAGCACTTGCCGACGAGTAGTCGGCGAAATCCGTCGGAGAGAAATGATGTGTCAATGTAACCGGATTCGCGAGGGTCCCACTGTTTGGAGAGTATGTAACCGAGCCCCCATTACCCGCGAGGCCATTGTAGCTAAAGCTTGAGGCCAACGTTCCGGACATTTTGCTGGAGAGAAAGTCACTTAAAGAGGTGACTCCCGAGCTTCCAAAACTCCATCCAGAACTCATCGTAGCGGTGACGTTCAGAGGGGAAGTGCCGTTGTTAATGATCGAGCCCGTGCTGTACTCTGCCTCGGTCACTGTGACGGTTATTCCGGTCAGCGTATACTGGCCATTGTTCGTATTGAACTTTGGCAGTTGCAGGTAAGTATTCGGATTGTCCCCCGAACTCAGATCGGTGGAAAGGTAGCCCGTGTCGTAGGTGCCGGTGCAGGTCATGGCGACAGTGTTGCACGAGTAGCCGGCTTGCGCCGCTGTCGGAGCAACGACTGCCAAGACGCCTCCAATGGCGATTGTGCTGGCAGACGCAAGCAGATTGAGTTTCATGACACCGTCCCGGTCAAAATCAAAGCCTGTCAAAAGATAAGCAATCACCGTGCCATCTTAGGAAAATGCCTTGAATCAATAAGTTGACTTTTGACGAGTGCCGATTTGGGTGAGAGGTGTAAGGCGAGCCTTACACCCTCCCAACGGACCGGGAATTTTGTTTGGCGGCAAAGGCGCCAGCCAAATCGCGGCGCCCCAGCGGACGGACGACGACCTTCAGTTCGTCGCCGATCAACTGGCTCATCCTTGCTTCGAGGTGCCGCTGCCCGCCCGGACCCCGAGAACGTGCGCTATGGCATATGTCAAATCCGCCCGGTTCAACGTGTAGAAGTGGAATTCATCCACCCCGTTCGCCTGCAGCAGCCGCACCTGCTCGGCCGCGACCACCATGCCGATCATCCGGCGCGTCTCCGGGTCGTTTTCCGTGCCTTCGAACAGGCGGCCCATCCAGTCCGGCACGCTGGCGCCGCACATGTCGGAAAACCTTACAGCCTGAGCAAAATTGGACACAGGCATGATCCCCGGCACGATCGGCGCCGTGATCCCCGCCGCCAGACACAGGTCCAGGAACCGCAGGTACGTCGAGGTATCGAAGAAGTACTGCGTGATCGCCCGCGTTGCCCCGGCATCCAGCTTCCGCTTCAGGTTCTCCAGATCCGCCACCGGACTTAATGCGGCCGGATGCACCTCCGGATAGGCGGCGACGGAAATCTCGAAATCAGCCACCTTGCGCAACCCGGCGACAAGGTCAGCGGCATAATGATACCCGCCCGGATGCGGCTCATACGCCGAACCTGGCGGGGGGTCGCCGCGGAGGGCCACGATATGGCGCACCCCGGCCTCCCAGTACCCGCGCGCCACTTCATCGACCTCTTCCCGCGTCGCGCCGATGCATGTCAGATGCGCGGCGGGAACAAGCGTCGTCTCCTTTACGATCCGTGTGACCGTGGCATGGGTGCGTGCCTGAGTTGTGCCGCCGGCACCATAGGTCACCGACACGAAGCGGGGCGCGAGCGGCGCCAGCCGTTCGATACATGCCCAGAGCTGCTGTTCCAGTGCCTCGGTCCGTGGCGGAAAGAACTCGAACGACAGTTTCGGTGCGGGGTGACCCGCCGCCCGCACCGGCAGGGCGGTGAAACGGGGCCCGGTCATCCAGCGCTGGAGAGTGGGGGAAGGGTTATCGAGCGATTCGGCCATCGGCGTTGAATCTCTGGTTTCAGCACGGAACGCAAGGTTTTCCCATCAGGGATTCCCCTGATCGCCCAGCCCATGATATGAGTCTCCGCAAGCCGTTCACGAAAAACTCAGTGCCGGGGTGTTCCAATCCGGTTGAAACGCGCCATGTGATTGTCTGCCTGGACGTGCGATGATACCCAGCCGCGTCCGGACCTGCCCCGAGGAAGTTGATGCGATCTCTCTCCCGTTCCCGCCCTTCTTTCTACGGGACAACATGGCTGCTGGCCTGTCTCGCGCTGGTCGTCACCAGCTTGACCGGTTGCGCGACCAAACCGCCCGCAAGCGATCCCGACGCGCTGGCGGATTACGAGCAGACGAACGACCCGCTGGAGCCGACCAACCGCGTGTTCTATGCGGTCAACAACGGTATCGACACGGTGATCCTGCGGCCGGCAGCGCTGGCCTATCGTGCCGTCGTGCCCAGCCCCATGCGCGAGGGGGTGCATAATATGCTGACCAATATGGGCACCCCCGTGCAGCTCGCTAACGACATGATGGAAGGCAAGCCCAGGCGTGCCGGCGACACAGTGATGCGCTTCGCGATCAACACAACAGTGGGCGTGCTGGGCATCTTCGATGTGGCCAAGAAGTGGGGCTACCCCGATCACGACGCCGATTTCGGCATGACGCTGGCCATGTGGGGCGTCCCGGAGGGACCATTCCTGTTCCTACCGGTCCTGGGCCCGACCGACCCGCGCGATGCAGCCGGGTTCGGCGTGGACATCGTGATGGATCCGTTCACCTGGGTGGGGGGAAGCCACGATACCGGCCTTACGGTCTTCAAATGGACGCGCTTTAGCCTGAATGCAATTGACGCGCGGGAGCGGGTGCTCGATTCCGTTGACCAGATCAAGAAGACGGCTTTGGATCCCTACGCGACGTTCCGCAGCCTGTATCGCCAGCACCGTCACGCCCAGATCGAAAAATTGCGCAACGATGATCCCGCCACCGTTCCCGTCTGGTTTCCGCAACCTGCGAATGCGTCCGCGAAGTAAACGACCCCGTTACCGTAGCACGGAGCCCTTATGATTTATCGCCGGCCCTTCCTGACGTTTGTTGCCGCATCGGCGTTGTTCCCATTCTCGGTTCGCGCCCAGGCTGCCGACAGGGCCAGCGCATTCGTCAAGACCACGGGTGACAGGCTGGTCGCCGTGGTCAACAATCCGGGTGCGACCGGCGCGAAGCGCACCGAAATGACGCAGATCATCGATGCGGCGGTCGATGTCGATGGGGTCGGCCGGTTCTGCCTGGGGCGCTACTGGCGGCAGGCGACGTCGGAGCAGCAGAAGCGATATCTGACACTGTTCCACGAGGTCCTGGTCACCAATATCACAGCCAAACTGGGCGAATACCAAGGCGTAAGATTCACGATGGGCCGCAGCCGTCCGCAGGACGACGAGGTCGTCGTGTCCACGGTCGTGGAACGGCCGAACAATCCACCTACGGCCGTGGACTGGATCATCAGCAATCCATCATCCGATCCGAAAATCATCGATGTCGTGGCGGAGGGAACATCGCTCCGACTGACCCAGCGCAGCGACTACGCGTCCTACCTGACGCACAATAACAACGATATCAACGCGCTGATCACGGCGATGAAGACCCAGGTTTCGCAGAGCAGCTAGCGCTTTCATACAGAATCATCGTGTAGCCGCGCTGCTCGAACGAGTCGGCCTCGCGCATGCCAATTCCACCCAGAACCATGCGCGAGCCGAAATTGCTCTCCCGTGCCACCGCGACGATGCGGGGCAGCCCCGCGCGGTCGTGACCATAGCGCAGGGCAGCGAACGCAGCTTCCCGCGCCAGGCCTCGTCCTTGCGCTTCCGGCCATAACGCGAAGCGCAAGGCCACGCCGCGTCCGTCCGGCCGGTGCTCCAGCCCGGTGATGCCGACGAAACGGCCGCCTTCGCGAATCGCCCAGATGCCGAACCCGTTCCGGCCCCAGGCAACCACGTCATGCGCAAGGTCTTCCGCCGTCTGCGCGTAATCACGCACGCCGCCGAGCATGACGGCGAAGACGCTTGGGTCGGCTTTGATCGCGCGCAGATCGGCGAGGTCACCGCCCCCAACCGGGGTCAGCACCAGGCGAGCGGTCCGAAGGATCCAGGCCGGGTTCATCAAGACCCGGCCGCGCGGATGGGGTCAGGAGCGGTAACCGGGATCAATGCTGTCGAGTTGTCGAAGATACGCTGGCCATTCGGCCGACGCCCGTCCCCGGTCATGCTTCTCGTATTGCGCCGCCACCCGTTCACACACATCCCCCGGGATTTCCAGCAACTCGGCGCCCGTCGCTTCCATTTGTAGCTGGATTCGCGCGGCGCGCACGAACTCCTTCATCAGGGAGAACGCCTCCCGCGCCGTTTCGCCCACCGTGGTGACGCCATGATGCCGCATGATCAGCGCGCGGTTGTTGCCCAATGCGGCGATGATCCGTTCGCGCTCGTCGAAACTGTCGGTCAGGCCTTCGTAATCGTGGTAGCCGACCCGGTTGTAGAATCGCATTGCGTTCTGCGACAGAGGCCGCAGTCCGTGCTTCAGGCCAGACAGCGCGATGCCTTCCTCGGGGTGGACATGAACCGAGCAGATCACGTCCGGCCGGCCGCGCATTATGCCGCTATGCAGGGTAAAGCCGGGGCGGTTGACGCCGGACCGTTCATCCAGGTCGTCGTCGATGCTGACTTCCACCAGGTTGGCGGCGGTGACCTCGGTGTAGAGCAATTCGTGGCGTTTGATCAGGAAGTGTCGCGGGTTGGAGGGGCAGCGCACCGCTGCGTGGTTGAAGATCACATCGCCCCAGCCGTGCAACGCGAGCAGACGGTAAACGGCGGCCAGATCAACCCTGGCCTGATGGTCGGTGTCGGACCTGGAGCCTGCTTCGGCGTCCATTGGCGTGCCTCCCACAGCGGTGTTGCCTTGAGAAATACGGCCGAACCGCAGGTGGGGCAATCGCAGCGTCCGGCCATTGCACGCCCGTGCGTCGGGACATTAGAATTGCCGGGCCAGGAGGATCGTGAGGATGAACATCAAGAAGGGCTACAAACAGCTCGTGGCCGAGGCGACAGCCGAGATCAAAACGCTCTCGGTGCCGGCCGCCGCGGAACTGCTTGGGAAGCCGGATGTGGTGTTCGTCGACCTGCGCGACCCTCGGGAGATGGAGCGCGAGGGAAAAATGCCCGGCGCTTTCGCCTGCACGCGCGGCATGCTGGAATTTTGGATCGATCCGGAAAGCCCCTACGCCAGACCGATCTTCGCCGAACCGAAGCACTTCGTCTTCTTTTGCGCTGGAGGCTGGCGGTCGGCCCTCGCCGCGAAGACGGCACAGGACATGGGGCTGGAGAATGTCGCCCATATCGACGGCGGCTTCGGCGCCTGGAAGAAGGCGGGCTGCCCGGTCGAGGAACCGAAAGCCAAACCGAACCCGGGCTGAGTGGCAACGGAAGCGGCCAGCCCCCCTTTCCCGTTGATCAGCTGGGCTCGCAACCGCAATAAACCTTGACCCGGCCCAAATCGGCCGTAGCACGGCGTCAGGTCGGCGACCCGGAATTCGACAGCAGGTCCGCCGGCAGCCACACACGCCGCACCCGCCATTCGGCGTGCCGCAAATCCATCTCCAGCTTGATCGGCTCCGCCTGACCGGGCGCGCTCAGGCTGACGATGAACGTTGTCGGGGTTTCGAAGAACGCCCAGTTTACATGAACATCCGCGCCTCGGGTCGTTGGCGGGCGAGCAGGGATCGGCGCGGCCACAGCCAGCAGTGCCTGCGGGGTCACCGCCTGGTCGACAGCGCTCGAGGCGATCCCTCTTATGAACGACGCCCCGAATGGCGGGAGTTCGGCACCTGTCTTCGGGCCTGAGTCGTCGGTAACGAGATCGCAGATATCCTCCTTGATCCCTTCCCGCACCGCGGGCCAATCGACCAGTGCTTCAAGCGTATTGGCATCAGCGCCCTGTATCGCTGAGCCGAGGCGGTACAAGGTCACATAAGGATAGGCCACATAAGCGGCCGCTACACTCAGCAACGTTGCAAGAAGTGGCCATCTGGCACGCATCCGCTCGCTCCGTCCTTAAGAATACCTGGCAGCTTAACGCCAGTTGTCGTCCAACTTTCCGTCAACCCTACGACACAATGGGCCACAACTGTTTGATATTTCGTTAACCCTGTCGTGAGCGGAGAAGGTCCTCGTACACCGCCGCGTCGGTAATGCCTTCCGTGCCGAACAATAGGATGCGGCTGTCCTCGGTCAGGCGAAGCGCCGCCCTGGCGGCGTGATCGGCGGCCGCCAGCAGAAAACCCGCCAATCCGGCAACCCCCGATTCGCCGATGGCCATGCCGTCCGCCGCCAACAACCGCATGCAACCGATCGCGGCTTCGTCCGGGATTGACATAAACGCCGCCGCAGCCCGCTCCAATTCCTGCCACGCCAACAGACTTGGTTCGCCGCAGGCCAGGCCAGCCATGATCGTTTCAAGGTCGCCATGCACGACGGTGGGAACACCGGCGTGGGCGCTGGCGAACAGGCACGCCGCATGCTGCGGTTCGACCACGACCAGCAACGGTGCCAGCTCGAAACGTGCCCGCACCTGTACCGAAACCGCCGCCGCTGCACCGCCAACGCCCGCCTGAATAAATACGTGCGTAGGCGGCGGCCCGGTCCACTGATCTGCCGCCTCGTCCGCCATGAGGCGGTAGCCCTGCATCACATCGCGCGGTACTTCAGTGTATCCCGGATAGGACGTGTCGGAGACAACGAACCACCCATTCGCCTGTGCCTGACGGTCTGCCTCCCGCACGGCGTCGTCGTAATTGCCGGGAACCCGGACCACCTCCGCGCCGAATCGCGCGATCGCATCGACCCGGCCCTGGCTAACGGTTTCGTGGACGAAAATCACGCAGCGGCAGTGAAAGCGCTGGGCACCCCAGGCGACCGACCGTCCATGATTGCCGTCGGTCGCGCAGGTGACAGTGATCGTGTTCGTCCCGTCCGCATACCGACCGTCCGCCAGTTCCGCCGAAGTCGTGGACAGTGCCACACCCCGGCGCGACAACTCGGCCGTCAGCAGATTGGCGACCGCGTATGCGCCGCCCAGGGCCTTGAAACTGCCAAGACCGAATCGGTCGCCCTCATTCTTGATTCGCAGCGCCCCCACGCCGCTCTCAGCCGCCAGACGCGACAAATCGCGCAGCGGGGTCGGCGCATAGCCCGGCCAGGAGGTGATCGTGGCTTTCGCCCGCCGGAAACCGCCGGCCGGCAGGATGGTGACGCCGGGAATCCCGTGACGCGGATTAACCAGCAATTCGAACTTGTGTGACCCCAGCATGCACGAACGGTGGACCGCCGGCGGCGGCGGTGCAATCTATCTCTATCGATGGGAGGCACTAAAATGAAGGTTTCAATCCTGGGCGGCGGCGGCTTCCTTGGTCGAAAGATCGCGGCGAAGCTTGCGAAGGACGGCACGCTGGGTGGCAAGAAGGTCACAGCGCTGACGCTGTTCGATATGACCGCACCGCCGAAGCCAGACGCCGGTTTTCCGGTTACCTCCGTCGGCGGCGACGTCGTCAACCTGCCGGACAGCGCGATTCCCAAAGGCACGGACGTGGTCTTCCACCTCGCCGCCGTCGTCAGCGCACAGGCTGAAGCGGATTACGACCTGGGCCGCCGGGTCAACATCCGCGGCACCGACGCGGTGATCGATCGCTGTCGCGCCCTGGGAACGGCGCCCCGCGTCGTGTTCACCAGCTCGGTCGCAAGCTTCAGCGCCGACCAGAACGCCACGCTGCCGGATAATACGCGGCAGATCCCTGGCAATAGCTACGGCGCGCAAAAAGCCGCGGCTGAGTTGATCCTGGCGGACGCGTCCCGCCGCGGCTTCCTGGACGCGGTCACGCTGCGCCTCCCTACCGTCATCGTCCGGCCAGGCCGCCCCAACAAGGCTGCCAGCTCCTTCTTCTCCGGCATCGTGCGCGAGCCACTGCTGGGCCTGGACACAGAACTGCCCGTGCCGGACGATTTCGCCGTCTGGGTCTGTAGCCCGCGGCGCGCGGTGGACTGGCTGCTGCACGCGGCGGCGATGGACACCAGCAAGATGGGGCTGGACCGCAGCATCGACCCACCCGGTATCAGCACCACCGTCGCCCATCTGCTGCAAGCTCTGGAGGAAATCGCCCCCGGCGCCTCGACCCACGTCAAACGGGTCGAAGACAAGGCCATCGCCGCGATCGTATCCACCTGGCCGCCGGCCTTCGAAGCCTTGCATGCGAGGACGCTCGGATTTTCCTCCCATGA
Source organism: Rhodopila sp. (assembly GCA_031291715.1). Taxonomy (GTDB): domain Bacteria; phylum Pseudomonadota; class Alphaproteobacteria; order Acetobacterales; family Acetobacteraceae; genus Rhodopila. The sequence continues at coordinate 16,963 of JARLIN010000248.1, forward strand.
ACCGGTCCTGGATGTCATCCGCGCCTTCATCGAGGACGACCTGGAGGCGACGAAGGCCGATCGCGGCCTGTGACCGGAACGAACGGACGATAATTTTACCACAGTGGTGCCCCAATCGGAGGATGAAATGTTGCCTGGGATCGAGTCTGGTCCCACAACCTCCTCCTGGCTCCTCTCTATCTCGGCTGGACGTCCCAAATGCCGACAGTACACGGCGATTCTACATTAGCGGCCGCTCAGGGCGTCCGCCTCGCCGTTGCGCCCGCCTCCCAAACGGATATTGGGCCGAAACGGCCTCCGGTACGGCGTCCTCGTCGGCCGATCGGGTCCGCCGTTCTGCACGCCCCGCAGATGCTGCGTGCGCTGGTACGGGCTGATGAAATCTGGCTGGTGGTGCTCGCCGCGTTCCTCGGTTGCGCCACCGGCCTGATGGTCTGGCTGATGACGGCCACGACGCAACTCGTCCACGAAACCCTGTTCGGCATCACGTCCAGCCAGCGGCTGAGTGCGATGGCGTCGCTCAACCCGCTACGCACCGTGGTCGTTCCCGCCCTGGGCGGCTTGGTCCTGGGACTGGTGTCGCTCGGCATCACCCGGCTTCGCCCGCGCCGGACCGTCGATCCGATCGAGGCCAACGCATTGTTCGGCGGCCGCATGTCTCTGAGCGGCAGCCTGATCGTGGTGCTGCAGACGATCATGTCCAACGGTGTCGGCGCGTCCGTCGGACTGGAGGCCGGGTACACCCAGATCGGGTCCGCGATAGCCTCCCGTTGGGGCCACGCCTTTCGTGTCCGGCGGAACGACCTCCGCTTGCTGGTGGGCTGCGGTGCCGCAGCCGCCATCGCCGGCGCATTCAATGCGCCGCTGACCGGCGCGTTTTATGCGTTCGAGTTGGTGATCGGCACATATACTCTCGTCTCCTTCGCCCCGGTGGCGGTGGCCGCGCTGGTTTCCCAGGCCGTGGTACATGCCCTGGGCCCTTCCATCTTCGACCTGACCCCACAGATTCCCGGCCATGTCGAGGCTCTCGATTACATCCCGATCCTCGCCCTCGGCATGCTTTGCGCGCTGCTCGGCATCTCCATCATGCGCGGCGTCACGGTCACCGAGGAGTTGTTTCGCAAGAGCGGCGTGCCGGTCTGGCTGCGTCCAGCCATCGGCGGATTGGCCGTCGGAACGCTCGCGCTGGTCACGCCGGCCGTCCTTTCCTCGGGTCATGGCGCGCTGGGCGCCACCTTCGAGGTGCATAGCCCACTTCGCTGGGTCGTCCTGCTGGTCGTGCTGAAGGCGATGGCGTCGGCGATCTCTATCGGTTCCGGCTTCCGTGGCGGCCTGTTCTTCGCCTCGTTGTTCCTGGGTGCGCTCTTGGGAAAAGCCTTCGCCGGCGCGCTGGCGCTGGTCAGCACCACCCATGCGATCCCGCAGGAGGTTTGCGCTCTGGTGGGCATGAGCGGACTGGCGGTGGCGATCATCGGCGGCCCGCTGACGATGGGCTTCCTCGCGCTGGAGGCGACCGGCAGTCTGCCGATGACCGTCGCGGTGTTGGCGGCGTGCGTTGTGTCCTCGCTGACGGTGCGGCGGACGTTTGGCTATTCCTTCGCCACCTGGCGCTTCCATCTCCGCGGCGAGGCAATCCGCAGTGCCGTGGACATCGGCTGGATGCGCAACCTGACCGTCGGACGGATGATGCGGCGAGAAATGCGGACCGTACGCGCCGACACGCCATTGAGTGCGTTCAAGCGCGACTTCCCGCTCGGCGCCTCACAGCGCGTCATCGCTCTGGACGAGGAAGATCGTTACGCTGGGATTGTGCTGTTGCCGGAGGCGCACGCCGATGCGGACGACGACCACAAGGTGCGCGATATCGTCCACTACGCCGACACCGTCCTGCTGCCTCAGATGACGATCAAGGAAGCGGTGGCAATGTTCGAGAACGCTGAAAGCGACGCCCTGGTCGTGGTCGACAGCGCAGACGGCCGCCATGTGATCGGCCTGTTGACGGAGCAGTATGCGTTGCGCCGCTACAGCGATGAGTTGGATCGCCGCCGGCGGGAATTGTCTGGCGAGTAGGGAACCGAGGCCTGCTCGCCGATCGTGCCCCGATGGCCCGGTGTCATCGCGAGCGCCTCGACCCAGTCGGCATCGCTGTGCAGGTGCGTCCTCTCGGTAATCCGCGTCGCATCGCCGCGTCCGCTCCAGCCTCCGGTCCGCCGATCCGTATCGCGGCCACCAATCCCGAAGGGCCTAGTGTATCTACGCACACCTTACAGATGTACGGGACGGATCGAGGCGCTTTGGGACGATCTTGGCCTCCTGCTGGAAATCAATTGCGGCGGCAAGCTTCCGCGTCCGAAGAAGAAGGAGGCGCTCCGCCTGCTCTGCCAACAGATGATGCCGCGCTTCCGGTGACGTCGGATTGTTTCGCCAGAGGTGACTTTTTTGCCGCTGAAAACCGTTGCTCGCGCCACCGCCTCGTGCCACGCTAGGATTTGCGGAGGGCGGCCGCTGCTGGACGCCGACCTATCGCGGCGGGAGGAAAACCTGGAGAGCAGGCCTGTTACTTAACTGGCCGCCGGTGGATTCCAGCGTCAGGCCGCGGCCCCCAAACAGGGGAGCTTCGCACATGCTCGACAAGCCAATCGTCAATACATTCAGCCACGTGAAGCCGGGTGACACGCCTTGGGTCGGCGACGGACTTCGTTCATTCTTCGAGTATCGCGACCTCGGTGTCGCCGACGCTACCGGTGGTCGCGTCATCGCCCAGCTGGCCCGGGCGAAGGAGGCGCCAGAGAAAGGCACCGGCTGGCACCAGCACGTCGCCGATTTTCACATCGTCATCATGCTGAAGGGCTGGGCCAAGTTCATGTATGAGGACAAGGAACATCTGGTATCCGCTGGCGACTGCGTGCATCAACGCCCAGGAATCACGCACTTCCTCTTCGATTACTCGCCGGACATGGAATATCTGGAAGTCGTCGGCCCCGCGGATTTCAAGACGGTCGAGGTGGAAAGCTCCGTCCCGGTGCCCGAGCCGCATTCCTGGTAGGCGGCATCATACTGATCAGGCGCACAGCCCGCTCGACTTCATAATCGGGCGTGTGCCTGCCATCCGCGCATGAATGGTCAGCCGGCACGCGCCGGGCTATCATAATAGTGGGGGCAAAACCGTCGATTCCGACCAGCCCGATCAGAATTCGATATCCAACTCGTCGATCTGCTCCGGCTCCTTCTGGGCCGCCGCGAACCACTCTTTCATCTCTGGCCACGCCATGATCTGCTCGCAATAGCGGTCACTCACCCGATCGACGGTGATATCGTAGCTACGAAAACGCGTCACGACCGGAGCATACATCGCGTCGGCGATCGTCGGTGTCGCGCCGAACAGCCAAGGCCCTTTCCAGGTTGTCAGACATTCCCGCCAGATCTCGGTGATCCGGTCGATATCCGCCTGCACCGCCGACCAGACCGCGAAACCAGGCCGGAACAGCCGCAGATTCATGGGCAATGCCTCCCGCAGGGCCGAGAAGCCGGAATGCATCTCCCCGGAGATCGACCGGCACCGCGCGCGCGCCACCCGGTCGGCCGGAAGCATTGCCGCGTTGGGAAACATTTCGTTCAGGTATTCCGCGATCGCCAGCGTATCCCATACCACCACATCGTCATGCATGAGCGTCGGCACCCGAATCGATGAAGACTGCATCAGCAGTTCCTTGCGGTTCACCGGATCGTCCGGATCGACGACCTTTTCCTCGAAAGCCAGGCCAGCGATGCGCGACAGAAGAAATCCCCGCAGTGACCAGGAGGAGTAATTCTTACTGCTTATTACAAGTGTGGCCCCTGCCATAGTGACAACCCCCGAGCGTGCTGGCATGCTGCGCCGCAATATAGCAAGATGTTCGATGACATGGCGAGGGTTTGTGGTAACGTGATAACAATTCGGTGATAGGGACTGTGTGACTCAGCAGGCGATGATCTACAAATTTTATCAGGCGCAGGCTGACCTGCTGTATCCCGCGCGCCAATTTGCCCGCCTAGGCGCCGGAATGGCGCGGGCGTTGGATATGGGCGACTTCACCCCCTCCCCCCTGCGCCAGTTCGGCGCGGCCTGCAATCTATTGGCGGACAGCGGGCTGACCCATCACCGGCCGGATTACGGCTTCGAAACCGCGAGGATGGGCAACGACGTCGTCGGGGTGACCGAGGAATCCCGGTTCGAGACGCCGTTTGGCACGCTTCTGCGGTTCCGCAAGGACACAGACGTGGTGCAGCCGCGGGTCCTGGTCGTGGCGCCGATGTCCGGTCATTTCGCCACCCTGCTGCGCGGCACGGTTTCCGTCCTGTTGCCGGACCATGACGTCTATATCACCGACTGGAAGAATGCCCGGGACATCCCGCTGTCGGAAGGCACGTTCGGGTTCGACGAGTATGTCGATCACCTGATCCGATTCATGGAGATTATGGGCGAAGGCAGTCACATGATCGCGGTCTGCCAGCCGGCGGTCGCCGCGCTCGCCGCCACCGCGGTGATGGCCGAAGCGGGAAATCGTGCCCAGCCGCGTAGCCTGACGCTGATGGCCGGGCCGATCGACACACGGCAGAACCCGACCAAAGTGAACGAGTTGGCGAAATCCCGCCCGATCGAGTGGTTCGAGAAGAATCTGATCGCCAGCGTTCCCTGGCGGTACAAGGGGGCCTTCCGTCGGGTATATCCCGGCTTCCTGCAGTTGACGGCTTTCATGTCCATGAACCTGGACCGTCACATCAACGCGCATCTCAGTCAGTTCCGCGCGCTCGCGGGTGGTGATGAGGTCAGCGCCGCTGCCCACAAGAAATTCTACGATGAATACGGCGCGGTCATGGACTTGCCGGCCGAATTCTACCTGGAAACGGTGCAGAAGGTGTTCCAGGATCATGACCTCCCACTGGGCAAACTGACCTGGCACGGCCAGCCGGTCCGGCCGCAGGCCATCCGCCGCACCGCACTGCTGACCGTAGAGGGGGAACGCGACGATATCTGCGCCATCGGCCAGACCATGGCGGCGCTGGATTTGTGCAGTGGAGTCCGCATCAGCCAGAAACGGCATCACCTGCAAAGCGGCGTCGGCCATTACGGCGTGTTCAGCGGCTCGAAATGGGCGCGAGAAGTTTACCCGAGGGTTCGCGCGATGATCGAAGTCACGAACCAGTGAACCGTACGACCAAGGCTTCAAGAAATTGAAATCGCGGTTCCATTTCTTTTCCCGGCCGCCCACACAGGCGATGCTTCCTTACCACCCCTCCCGGCGCTAAACCCCGCCCATGTCTTTATTGGTGATTTCCGGCATCGTCATCCGCATGGGCGGTCGTACCCTGCTGAATGATGCCGACCTGACGATCGATCCCGGCCGGCGCATCGGCCTGGTCGGTCGCAATGGCGCCGGCAAATCGACGCTGCTGCGCGCCATTGCCGGCGAACTCCCGATCGACGGCGGCGACATCAGACTATCCTCGCGTGCCCGTATGGCCACCGTCCGCCAGGAAGCGCCCGAGGGACCGATGTCCCTTCTTGATACCGTGCTGCAAGGGGATCCCGAACGGCTTGCTTTGCTGGCGGAAGCCGAAACCGCTGACCCGCACCGCCTGGCGGAGGTGCATGACCGGCTGTTGACCATCGGCGCCGACTCGGCCCCGGCGCGTGCCGCGACTATCCTCGCCGGCCTCGGCTTCGACGAAGCCGCCCAGGCGCGTCCGGTCGCGGAATTCTCGGGCGGCTGGCGCATGCGCGTGGCGTTGGCAACGGCGCTGTTCGCCAACCCCGACCTGCTGCTGCTGGACGAGCCGACGAACCACCTCGACCTGGAAGCGACGATGTGGCTGGAAGGCTGGCTCGCCCGCTTCCCTGGCGCGGTGCTGGTGGTATCCCATGACCGCAATCTTCTGGACCGCGCGGTCGAGGCCATCGCGCATCTCGACAAGGGAAAGATCTCTCTCACTCCCGGCGGCTTCGACGAATTCGTCCGCATCCGCACGGAACGCGCGATGCAGCAGTCCCGCGCCGCCGAACGCGTGGCGGCGGAGCGCGCCCACATCCAGTCCTTCGTCGACCGCTTCCGCTATAAGGCGTCCAAGGCACGTCAGGCCCAGGCGCGGATCAAGGCGCTGGAGCGGCTGCCGCAGATCGAATCGGTCATCGAGGACGCCCCGACCCGCTTCAATTTCCCCGAACCGCCGCGCATTGCCCCGCCGATCCTGGCGCTGGACCGGGTCGATATCGGCTACGGCACGACGAAAATCCTGCGTAACGTCTCGCTGACCGTCGATATGGACGACCGGATCGCGCTGCTTGGCGCTAACGGCAACGGCAAATCGACACTGGCGAAGCTGCTGGCCGAACGTTTGCCGCCTCTGTCTGGGGAGGTACGGCGCGGTCCCAAGCTGAAAGTCGGCTACTTCGCCCAGCACCAGACCGAGGAACTCTTCGCCGACGAGAATCCGATCGACCACATGGCGCGCGCTTTGCCGAATGCGACACCGCCGAAGCTGCGCGCCCAACTCGCCCGGTTTGGACTGGATGCCGACCGCGCGGAAACCCCGATCGCCAACCTCTCCGGCGGTGAAAAGGCGCGGTTGCTGCTGGCGCTGGCGACCCGCGACGCGCCACAACTCCTGATCCTGGACGAGCCGACGAACCATCTGGACATCGACGCACGAGATGCCTTGGTGAAGGCACTGGCGGATTTCGAGGGCGCCGTGCTGCTGATCACCCACGATCCGCACCTGGTCGAACTCGTGGCCGATCGGCTGTGGCTGGTCGCGGACGGCACGGTGCGTCCGTTCGATGGCGACCTCGACGACTATCGCGCGTTGCTGGTCGAGCGGGCCCGTCCGGTCGCCAAGGCCAATGCCGTTACCCGCAAGGATGACCGGCGCGAGCGGGCCGAAGCCCGCGCCGCCCTCGCGCCGCTGCGCAAAAAAGCCCAGGACGCAGAGAAGCGGCTCGCCGCGCTGGCAACCGAACGGGCGCGCATCGAAAGCAAACTGGCCGATCCGGCATTGTATGCGCCCGGACGGTCGGCGGAAATCACCGCCGCCAATGCCCGACTCGGCGCCATCGCCAAAGAGGCCGCCGCGGCCGAGGAAGCATGGCTGATGGCCGAGGAAGAGCTTGAGGCCGCCTCGTAACGGTTGATTTCATAAAGCGATTGATGCCTGTCTTGCGCCCGGAATTACCTGACGTGAACATCTTATCGATGCGATTTCGTATAGGTAGGCGTTCTTGAGCGTCTGGCATCAGCGGCGATTAGGCGATCAGCGATTTGTGGAACGTCGATCTGATTCACAACGACACTACCGCGTGTCGTAACGATCGCGCAGGCCGTTGCATATACGCCGGCATGATATCGTCCGACATCGCCATCACGTTGGTTACGTCGGCAACCAACGTGAGCAACCTCTGCATCAACCCCAACCTGGTGTCCTGTCCCCGAAGTCTGTCATATCGTGCGGCGGGCTCCGGGGATAAGCAGGCCACTGAAAATAAATAGCAAGTGCCTCGAATCTGAGGTTCGCTTAC
>JARLIN010000249.1 GCA_031291715.1 Rhodopila sp.
GGCCCCGTCCACGTGCAGGGGGTGCGGGGGTATATATTGAGGGAAGCCCCCCCTCGCCGGTGCCGGTGGGGGGGGTTTGGGCGCCCCGCTCATACCCCGCAACCAGCGGCACATCGCCAGAAAGCAGCGAATTTGGTTCATCCCGAACATCGATGTCCGTTTGGTATCAACAGAATGCAAAATCAACCTTGGACCCCGTAGCGGAGCCACTCCTACGCTTCCGCGCAATGCAACGGCCGTGGCTGCACCGCGGCGCCGTAGAAGGGTCGTCCATGTCTACCGTTCCATGCATCAAAATTCACGGATTGGGTAATCGCACGTCGCGATTTGAACAATCACAATTTTCCAATGAGTTGATTTCGCGTTCCTCCGTCAGCATCCCAGCATCAGAAGGATGTAGATGTACCTGGGGGAGAGACCAGGGCACTGCCGTGGTGCCGTCACCTTCGACGATTGGAAACCCGGTCTCGATCCGCCAAGCCGCAGGAGTTCCCCGATGAGTGGTAGCGCTCTGTTCGCCACGGAGGCGTTGCGCGGCTTCGTTCGTCGCGTACTGGAAGCGGCCGGGGTTGATGCCGAGATGGCAAGCCCCTGGGCTGCGCGTATGATCGATGCCGATCTTCTCGGCTATAGCACGCACGGCATCGCGATGCTGCGCACCTATCTCGACCGCATCGAGGCCGGTGGCATCGCCCGGTCGGGAAAACTGGAAGTGGTGTCGGACCATCCTGCATCGTTCTGTTGGCAGGCGCATCGCCTCTCGGGCGCCTGGGCCATGGCGCAAGCCACCACCGCGCTGCTGGACCGCGCTCAGCATCAGCCGGTGGTGACTGGAGCGATCGCCAACTGCTCCCATATCGGCTGTCTGCAGAGCTATCTGCTGCCCTTCGTTCAGCTCGAGCTGGTGGTTCTCCTGTCAGCGACGAATCCCGGCGTTGAATCCGTCGCGCCCTTTGGCGGCACTGAGGCAATCCTGACCACCAACCCGTTCGCCGTTGGCATCCCCACGCGCACGACACCGATCCTGATTGACCAGTCGACCTCGGTAACCAGCAATAGCGCGGTCGAGGCGTATCGCTTGCGCGGCGAAAAATTACCCGGCCGCTGGCTGCTCGACAATCGGGGGCAGACGACCGACGATCCGGCAGTACTCGGCACGACGCCACCGGGCTCGATCATGCCACTGGGTGGCGAGACGTTTGGCTATAAGGGTTTTGGCTTCGGCCTGATGGTCGAGGCACTGGCCCTGGCGCTGCCAGGATACGGGCGGCGCAGTCGCCCCGACCGCTTCGGCCAGGGCGTCTTCGTACAGGTCATCAATCCAGCGAATTTTTGCGGCCGCGAGGCTTTTCTAGACGAAATCGACTATCTCGTCGGCCGTTGCCATGCCAGCCCACCCGTCGATGCCGATACCCCTGTGCGCCTCCCGGGCGAGCGCGCGCTCGCCAACATGCAACGCCAGGAGGCCGAGGGCGTCGGCGTGCCTGGGGACGTACTCGACAAGCTGACACCGTGGCTCCGCCGTCTCAGCGTCGAACCACCGCACCCGATCGCGGCTGCCGTCTGACGAGAGCGTCACTCGCAGTCTGCGCAATTCACACAAACCAGCCGTCGCATGAACAAGAAGACTACAGCGGAAAGGAGAAACGGAATTGAGAACTCGCTATCGCTGGGTCGTTGTCGGCATCATATTCATGGGTTCGATGCTTGGCTATCTCGACCGCACGGCCTTCGGCGTTGCCGCGCCGATGATTGCGAACGAGTTCGGCCTCTCCCCGCTGCAGATGGGCTTCCTGTTCAGCGCATTCTTCGCTGGCTACGCCCTGTTCGGTCTGGTTGGCGGCTTCGCAGCCGATCGATTCGGTTCCCACAAAGTCATCATTGCCGCCGCGCTGGTCTGGTCGCTGTTCTGCGGTCTAACGGCGACGGCCGGTGGGTTCGCGCTGCTGCTGATCGTGCGCATGATCTTCGGCATGGGCGAAGGGCCCTGGGCGCCGTCGATTAACAAACTGGTCAGTCGCTGGTTTCCGCGCGACGAGCAGGCAAGCGCGATGGGATTCTCATTGTCCAGCCAGCCGCTGGGGGCGGCGCTTGCCGGGCCAGTGGTCGGGCTGGTTGCCGTCGCGTATGGCTGGCGGGTCTCTTTCATTGCCATTGCGTTGCTTGGCATCTGCTGGGTCGCGATCTGGGCACTCCTGGTGTGCGACTATCCCGAGCACAGTCGCCATGTAGGCGACAAGGAGCGGGCCTATGTCGTCGAGGCGCGAATCAACGTCGAGACGCGTGATGCGCCCTCCAGTTCGACGCTCGCGACAATCCTGCGGGCTGATGTCCTGTCCGTGGTGGCAGCTTGGTTCGGCTACTCGTACATACTGTTCTTCTTCCTGTCGTGGTTTCCGACCTATATGGTCACTGCGCGTCACCTCGACATCAAGAGCATGGCGATACTCAGCGTGTGGCCGTGGACGCTAGGCTTCATAGGTCATGCCGGTAGCGGCTTCCTCACCGACGCGCTCTATCGCTGGCTGGGCGACCCGCGGCTCGCGCGCAAGATCGTGCTGTGCAGCGCAATGGGGGTGGCCGCTCTGGCGGTGGGCTTCAGTAGCCTGGTGGCGAGCGTCGGCCTCGCCGTCGTCTTGCTGTCGGTGATGATCTTCTGCCTCGACCTGAGCGCGAGCACTCCTTGGGCGTTGCTGCTCGATACGGTCGAGCAGGACAAGATCGGTCGCGTCAGCGGCTTTGGCCTGTGCGTGGCAAGCCTCGCTGGCATCGTGGCCCCCGCACTTACTGGCTGGATCGTCCAGGCGACAGGCTCCTTCGTGGGTGCCTTCGTGCTGGCAGGGGCGATCGCCTTTATCGGCGCGAGCAGCGTCGCGGTATTCGTCCGCAAGCGGCGGGTCGCGCCGACAATCGCTGCCGATCACGCCCTCATGCCGAACATCCAGCACTGAGCTTTGGAAGCGGTGCCCCTCAATCCACAAATCGCCGCGACTCAAAACCGAATCGAAATTACTTTATCCATTGTTGCACGTAGCGATCGGCTCCACTGAGCGTACCTTGCCCTCGATCGGCACGTGAAATATGTAGATCGAGGCAGGGATCCCCTTCAAGTGAAGGCGAACGGAAGACAACGTTAGCAAACGTCGGGAGTAACCCACGTCTTCCCGACGACTATGCTCAACCGACCGTCTATCATGTCATCATGTCGCTGCAATTGAACTCCCAGGAGCGCTGCGCAATTCCACGCCAGCATGCATTGGCTTGAGCCAGCCGCCCTGAAGGATTGACATGCGTGGAAACCTGAACACCATAAATATCCATTATCCCCACACCTGCCGCTCCTCGGCACTTGAGGGCTGTGCCGCCGCGTCGCGGCCCGGCCAAAGTGTAGCTCGGTGGAACCGGTCAGGAGGGAGTGGACCCGGCTCATCGCGAGCATTGATGCTCGTTCCGCATCAACAAGATACGGAATCAATCTTGGACCTCGCCCGCGGGCACTCTTAAATTTATAGCGCCGATATCACTGGTTTGTTCTCCTAAATCTCTGTTGTCTGAGAGATAAAGCGCTCGGAAGGTGGCCCTTGGGACGATGTGGATTTGCCCTCCGGCGTCACTGCAGAGAGCGAAGCCGGCTTTGGGCAGGACCCGGCTGAGCAATTTGTGTGTTATTCCGACTGAAAAATTACGGAGGGTCGAATCGTATCTGCCGTCGCCACCCCGGCCAGGAAAACAACTTCAGAAAGGAGCAGGAACAGGCATGAGCAAGCTTGGATTTATCGGCCTCGGTATCATGGGTGCGCCGATGGCGGCCAATTTGCTGAAGGCCGGCCATCAGCTATTCGCCAACACTGTGGGCAAGGTGCCGGAGTCGATCACCTCGGCCGGCGCCACTGCATGCGAGACCGGCAAGGAGGTCGCAGCAGCCGCCGACATCGTCTTCATCATGGTCCCGGACACGCCGGACGTGGAGAAGGTGCTGTTCAGCGAGAACGGCGTCGCCGCGGGCTTGTCCAAGGGCAAGATCGTGGTCGACATGAGCTCGATCTCGCCGGTCGAGACTAAGGAGTTCGCACGCAAGGTCAACGTGCTCGGCTGCGAATATCTCGACGCACCGGTCTCCGGCGGCGAGGTGGGCGCCAAGGCGGCCCTGCTCACCATCATGGTCGGCGGCTCCGAAGCGGCGTTCGAGAAGGTGAAGCCACTGTTCGAACTGATGGGCAAGAACATCACTCTGGTCGGCGGCAACGGCGACGGTCAGACCACGAAGGTCGCAAACCAGATCATCGTCGCGCTGACCATCGAGGCGGTCGGCGAGGCATTGCTGTTTGCGGCCAAGGCTGGTGCAGATCCCGCCAGGGTGCGCACGGCACTCATGGGCGGCTTTGCCTCATCGCGCATCCTGGAGCTGCACGGCGAGCGCATGGTGAAGCGGGCCTTCGATCCGGGCTTCCGCATCGAGCTGCACCAGAAGGATCTGAACCTCGCACTCTCCACCGCACGCAAGCTCAGCCTCAGCCTGCCCAACACCGCGACTGCGCAGGAGCTGTTCAATGCGTGTGCCGCGCGCGGCGGCAAGGCGTGGGACCATTCCGCGATGGTATGCGCGCTCGAGACGCTCGCGAATTTTGAGATTCGCGAGAGAGCGTAGCCGCCGGAAGCCGTCATCTTCAAGCAGCGGGTCGCGGTGACTTCCATCGACCGACACAGCTTGATGGCAGCGGGAGCCAAATACGGGGCGGCCGCCGGAAGTCGATCCCGGCGGCCGTCTCGCCGATAGGGGTAATCAGGAAACCGCCTGGGCCGCCACCCGCCGCCCTCCCGTCTCCGGACCGGAATAGAGCACCGGGATGGACAGAACGCCGACCACGCTGGCAACCACCAGGGCGGCCGAGACAGACGTCCTTTCGGCCATCGCTCCGAGCAGCGCCGGGCAAAACATCACCAACAGTTTGGCAACGCCGACACTGAAGCCGATGCCGATGCCCCGCACATTGGGGCGGAAGATTTCAGAGGAGTAGGTGATACGGATGGTCGCTTCTCCCATTGTCAACCCAAGAATGACGCAGGTGGCATAGAGTACTGCAATGGGCGGTTGGATACCCAAGATCTGCGCCATACACAGGCAGGATGTCACGATGAGCGCGACGACCATGTAGGCGGAGTAGGAGAAACGTCGTCCGACGATGTCCTGCACATAGCCACTACCGATATAGCCGAAGATGCCGATGCCCCACATGAGCATGATCATGAACGCCGTCTCGGTCTTGGAGACGCCGAAATCGAGCATCATTGCACTTGGGAGCCAGATGTTGATTGCCCAGCCATAGAAATTTCCACAGAACTGAACGAGCGTTGACCGTATCGTCGAGCCGATATGCTCTGTACCTATCAAGCTTCTGTAGCTGCCGCGACCGAGCTTGCCGTCGGTCCGCGGCGCCGCCTTGGCGCGCACGTGGGTGCTCAGCCAGGTCGGGCTCTCCCGCAGACGCAGCAGGATCGGGATGAGAATGATGCCGGGCACGATCATTACGTAGTAGTTCGTCCGCCAGCCAAAGCCGAGGGTAGTGACGGCGGCAAATATTAGGCCCGCTGCGAAATATCCGACCGGAAAGCCAGATTGCATGATCCCCATCATGAAGCCGCGCTTCCTGGTAGGAACCAAATCGGCGAGATACGCGGCACCGATCGGCCATTCACCACCGGTGCCGACCCCGGTCAGAAGGCGTGCCGCCCCGACGCTGCCGACCGATCGTGAGAAGCCGACCAAGCAGGTGAACATCGAGTAGAGCAGGATGCAGCCGGCCATCCCCCAGCGGCGGCCGTATTTTTCCGCCAGCGCTGGCATCAGTAAGGCGCCGATCGCCGATCCCGCCATGAACGCGGTACCGATCCAGCCCATCGCCGTCATGGTGAGATGGAACTCATCCTTGATCGATGGAATCGTGAGCGAATAGATCGTCGAATCAACAGCATCAAAGATCCAGGCTACCGTCACGGCAGTCAATACGATCCAGGCATCCCGCGTCATCGAATGCTCCTGCGCGGGAGGCGCTCTCTCTCCCACCTCAGCTACATTGAGCATTTCGCATTTCCTTCCTCAGTATCGTGCAAATTGGGCATCTGTCGGGCGCGGCGACATCAGCCGCCTTTGGCGCCACTCGTGTGAAAATAGACGGCGTAGAGGCCGTGGCCAGTCGCCATGAACAAACGGTTGGCGTAGCGACCGCCGAAGCACAGATTGGCGCAGCGTTCCGGGAGGGCGACCCGGCCGATCTTCGTGCCGTCGGACGCGAAGACCATCACCCCGTCCAGTTCGTCGCTGCCCATACCCCAGCCGCACCAGATATTTCCGTCGGCATCGCAGCGGATACCATCGGCCGTGCCGGTATCACAATCGATGACCGCCTCGCCGGCGTCGACGCGCGTACCATCGCCACTGAGCCGATGCGCTGTGATCAGGCGATTGGGTTTCGCGCGCGATTGCACGAGATAGAGCAGCCGCTCGTCAGGCGAGAAGCACAGTCCGTTAGGACCGGGAATATCCTCCAGAACCGCCGTTAGCGCGCCAGACCTCGGATCGATGCGGTAGACGTTCATCGGCAATTCCTGCTCGGCAATCACCCCGTCGTGGTTGTTGTCGATGCCGAAGGGCGGATCGGTGAACCAGATCGAGTCGTCGGACTTCACGACGACGTCGTTGGGCGAATTGAGCCGGAATCCCTTGTGGGTGTCGGCCAGCACGGTGATCGAGCCGTCATGTTCGGTCCGTACCACACGACGAGTCTGCTGCTCGCAGGTGACTAGACGCCCCTGGCGATCGCGCGTGTTGCCGTTGGCCAAGTTCGAGTTGCTGCGGAAGACATCGACCTCCCCGGTCACCTCGCTCCAACGCATGATTCGGTTATTGGGAATGTCGCTCCAGAGGAGAACCCGGTGGTCGCCGAACCATACCGGGCCCTCGCCCCATCGCATGCCCGTGGCAAGACGCTCCACGGTCGAATTGAAAACCCGATAGCGCGCAAAACGCGGATCGAGAATCTGTACAGCCGGGTCTGGGTAGCGTTCGCTAGGCTGCCACACAACTTCCTCCTTTTGTCGTTCATCTTAACCGAATCGAGTGCGGAACCTGAGACGACCTGAACCGCGGCAGGTGCAACATCAGGCCTGCATTTCTATCGGGCTGAGATCGCTACGACACCACGCGGCGGCCATCCCCTCAGGCGTTGCCCCTGGGGGTGCACGGGACTTTGACGATCCAGAAGAGTGCGGTCCAAGGTTCATTTGGCATCATATCGTTCCCCGTTGGACATCGGTGATCGCGGGCTCTCGCGGGCTGTCTGCCGGCGCAAATAGCCGCTGGCGATACGGGCGCCCTATGCGGCGCCATCAAAAGACGATGGTGTAGAAATCATCTTCCTGGTTGTAGTGACGGCGGCGGTCGCCTAATGCGTCAGCCGGACTGGTTGACGCCACACGTGGCTCGACCGCTGTGACCTGCCAACGCGCAGCACGACAACAACCCCCTGCCCCTCCTATGAGCGCGGCGGTATGCGTTCCAGCCGGTGGTCGTGGCCCGCCGCAATCACCGCGATCGCGCCAATGACCGGCGCCAATGCCAGGCAGAGCAGCGCGGTGTTGTCGCTGCCGGTGGCATCCTTCACCGCCCCGAACGCCCACGGCCCAAACCACCCGCCCAGATTGCCGATTGCGTTGATCATAGCGAAGCCACCCGCAGCAGCGGTGCCAGTCAGCAGGGCAGTCGGCAGCGCCCAGAAGATCGGCTCGGCGGACTGCTGGGCGACCAGCGCCACAGTCAACGTCATCATCAACACCACCGGGTGGCCGACGCCGATGACGATGCAGACCCCCAGCGCCGCCGCCCAAACGAGCCAAGGGCCGGCGAGATGCCAGGTCCGCTCACCGGTGAGATCGGAATGCCAGCCCCAGTAATTCAATGCCACGAGAGCAAACACATACGGCAACGCGCTGACCAACCCGATCAGGTCGGTGGTCACCCCGAGCCCCTTGACGATCTGCGGCAGGAAGAACAACACCCCGACAAATGCCACGTTTTTGCAGAAATAGGCCAGAGTCAGAAGCCATACGCTGGGGTTGTAGAATGTCTCGCCGAGCGAGAACTTGCGGACAGCCTCGCGCTGTGCTCGCTCCGATGCCAGCCGCTCGCTCAGCCAAGTCCGTTGCTCCGGCTTGAGCCAGGCTGCATCGATCGGCCGATCGGTCAGCAGGAACCACATGACCCCCGTCATGACAACCGTCGGCAACGCTTCGACGATAAACAGCCATTGCCAGCCGTGCAGCCCGAGAGCCCCGTCCAGTTGCAGCAACAATCCCGAAATCGGCGGACCTATGATCATTGAGATCGTACTGGACGAATAGAATATCGCCACGACCCGGGTCCGATAGAAGGACGGAAACCACCAAGTCATATACAGCATCACGCCCGGGTAGAACCCCGCCTCAGCCAACCCGAGAAGGAAGCGGACAGTGTAGAAGCTCCAGCCGTCCCACACGAAGGCGGTCAGCCCGGAAACGATGCCCCAGGTCATAAGAATGCGGGCGAACCAGCGCCGCGCGCCGACCTTATTGAGGAACAGGTTGCTCGGGATCTCGGCCAGGAAGTAGCCCAGGAAGAACAGACCGGTGCCAAAGCCAAACACCGCGTTCGAGAACCCGAGATCCGGCCGCATGGTCAGCGCGGCCATACCCACGTTCGTTCGGTCCAGGGCGGCGCAGAAATAGCCCAGCATGAGTACCGGGAGGAGTCGCCAAACCACCCGCCGCATGGTTTCCCGCTCCATCGGGTCGACTCCATGCGTATTGGGCGTTGTTGCATCCACGGCGATTTCCTCCCTGTCGTGGCAAACGGTGTGGCGGGCGCCGCAGCGCTCCCGCTTCGGGTCTCAGACGTTCTTCAGGTAAAAAGCGCGGACCCGGCTAGCATACGCCATGATGAACTGCGCGTCCGATTGGCCGCGCCGATCGCTTCGATGCCGTGGTTGCTTCCAACCGAAGCAGCGACGGCTGCGCGATCCGAGGCCGCCCCTTACGCAAGCGCCTTCATCCAAGCATCTTCTATGTCGCGATACTCGGTTTTCGACCATCAACGGGCGCCGCCGACGTTGTTGCCGTCGCGTAATCGCCATTAGGTTATGTGGCGGTTACGCTCTCGGTCTAAGGTTCTTTTTGGATCGGAGCGATGCAGGCAGAGTATCGATTGCGGCGCGCCGCGGCTGCATATGGCGCCCGATCTGGTCGGTTTTGATCGGGATCCGCTTACGCCGACTCCCCATCCGCAATCAGCAAGTCACGAAACGAAGGCAATACCGGATTGACGCTGTCCTCGCGCCAGAAGGCGTGCATGTCGAGCTTTGGATTCGTGTCGATGATCATGGAGCGGAATACGACGTTGGCAAAGCAGGCATGCTGTGCCGTTTGCGGCACCAGCGCCACTCCAATCCCGACGCTCACAAGAGACAATGCCGTCTGTGTCAGGCGAATTCTTTGGACAACGTTTGGGCTGAAATGGGCTTGGGCAAACGCCGCCTCGAGCAGTCCGTGGATAACGCCGCCCGGATCGGGCTCGTACGCAATGAATGGATGGTCGCCCAAGTCTTGCAAGCGGAGTTGGGAACTCAGCGCGAGCGGATGGTCGTGGGGGGCGGCCAGCACTAACGGCTCGCGGGAAATTCGCCTGGTAACAACCCCACGCGCACCCGCGGGCAACCGCCCGAGGCCAATATCGATCTGGTGGAGGGCCAGCGCGTCCAACTGCTCCGCTGTCGACAATTCGCGGAACGCCAACTCTATGTGGGGAAGAGAGCGTCGGGCTATCGCGACGACACGAGGAAGGACGTGATAGGTCGCGGCCCCGATCAACCCGATGGTTAATAGCCCACTATCGATATCCGCGGCACGGCGGGCGACAACCATTGCCGATTCAGCCTGCTCCATAAGTCGCCGAGCTTCCTGAAGAAAAGCCCTACCCGCCGTCGTCAGCTGTACCGAGCGGCTTGTCCGTGTGAATAGTTTCACGCCAAGCGCATCTTCCAGCGCCTGCACCTGTCGACTCAGCGGCGGCTGGGTGATGTGCAGCCTCACCGCGGCCCGGCCAAAATGTAGTTCCGACGCCACGGCGATGAAGGAGCGAAGCTGACTGATCTCAAACATCGATGTTATCGTGGCATCGATCGGATGCAAAATCAACCTTGGACTGCGCTTTCGCAGCGGCGGTATCGGATAAGCGACGCTAACGCGCGCGATAGCGAGATCAGGGCACGGAGATGACGCCGGGATTCCTACAATCTGGTGATGGAAGCAAAACGGCTATATCCAGAACGAACAGCTGAACTCCAAAAGGGCGATATCCTTTGAATGGATCTATTTTTATTATTTATCCACGCGCGCTGTACTATTCTATTCTATCACAGAGATTTTACCGCCACCACCTAGTCGACGAAAACCTTGGATGTTCTCCGCACTAGAAGGAAAGCAGTTCATGAGTGTAATCTCACGCGTGGAAGTCCACGAGTTTGAATACGAAGTAAAAAATCTTGGCAGTGTCGGCTCCAGGTCGAAGTACACGCACAACCACGTCGCGTACCAGAAGGGCTCGACTCTCAAGATGTCCAAGTATGCCGTGGTTATTGAGACTGACGACGGTGCGCGTGGTGAGTACGTTGTCTGCTGGGGTGCGACCCGTCCGGCCCTGACGCAGACCATCATGCTGGCGCCGGATCTGCTGGGGCGTGACCCGGACAAGCGGGAGGCGATCTATGATGAATTCAACCGCCGCCTGTGCCACCACGACCACATGGGGCACGGCCCATTGGACATTGCGCTCTGGGATCTCGCGGGCAAGCGCCTGAACGCGTCGATCTCCGTGCTGCTTGGCAGTTACCGCGACCGCCTGAAGGCCTATGCCAGCACCTTCCATGGTGACCGCAATGGTGGCCTGGACAGCCCGGAGGCGTTCGCCAACTTCGCCCGGCACTGCCACGACATGGGGTACCGCGGCTACAAGATCCACGGCTGGTTCGATGGAAATCCCGACAACGAGGCCAGCGCCATCCTGGCGACGGCCCGGGCT
The DNA here is from genome assembly GCA_031291715.1 of Rhodopila sp. Classification (GTDB taxonomy): domain Bacteria; phylum Pseudomonadota; class Alphaproteobacteria; order Acetobacterales; family Acetobacteraceae; genus Rhodopila. Next base: position 11,108 of record JARLIN010000249.1, read on the forward strand.
GTCGGAGACAAGATGACGCTGATGTACGATGGCGGGTCGGACCTCAAGACCTTTGCAGACGCCCTACAGGTCGGACGGGCCTGTGACGAGGGAAACTTCTTCTGGTTCGAGGATCCTTATCGCGCCTCGAAGTCCGCCTTCGCACACAACAAGCTGCACCAGATGCTGAAGACGCCCCTGCTGATCGGCGAGCATATCCGCAGCCTGGAGCCCAAGGCGGACTTTCTCATGGCGGGCGGCACCGACTTTGTGCGCGCCGACCCCGAGTATGACATGGGAATCACCGGCGCCATCAAGACGGCACATCTGGCCGAAGCGTTCGGCCTGGATTGTGAAATCCACGCCTGTGGCCCGGCTCATCGTCACGTCATGGGCGCCATCCGCAACAGCAACTTCTATGAACTGGCGTTGGTCGGCCCTGACTGTCCCAACACCGTGCCACCGGTCTATGCCTGCGGCTACAGCGATCAGATCGATTGCATCGACAAGGACGGCACCGTGCCCGTCCCTACCGGGCCCGGACTGGGCGTCACCTACGATTGGGACTTCATCAAAGCGCATACCAAGAGCGTCCACGCCTTCGACCTCAAGGACGCCTGAGTTCCGGCGCGGCGCATTCGGGGAAGGAAACAACCATGACGGTCCTTCTGACCAACACACCCCGCATGCGCCGCTACCACTATGGTCAGGAGCCCCGGCGGGTGTTGCAATTGGTGCTTCTCGGCGCGCGACACCGGCCTGTTTCGGGAATCAAGGCTCCAGTGCGCGACCGCGCCGGCCCCGCCGTCTATCGTCAGGTGCGCAAGGCGCTCGGGCGGTCGCGCGTGGTGATAGCGTCGGTTCACACAGTGGGGCGTGAGGCATCAAGCTCAGCGACTTCGCTGCCGACGATTCCGGCGGGCGCTACGTCATTTTCGGTTCACGGTCGCGCCATCTCGTCGCCCTCGACATCCCGCGTTACGACATGGCCAGCGCCCCCAAACGCACGGTGGTGAATTCCGGCCCTGACTCCGAATATGTAACGATACCCGCGTCGATGGGCCGGAGCGAAAACTGGACGAAGGCAGGTGGATCGTGCCGCCGCCCTTGAATGCACCTTCTCCAGGGGAGGCCAAACCACAAGAGTAAAGGCCACCACTTACATTTGTCTCTGCCGCCCAAGCTTCCACGTGGGGGCTGCATCAACCGGATGTTTGGGTCACCTACCCCCGCCAACCACAATGCAGGAGGATTACGTGCCGTCGGCAACGAACAAGACATTACAGCCGCCGTTGGCGCGGCCAAAAACTAATTTCCGCTGGTTCGTGATGGCCCTGATTGGAATCATCTGGGTCATTGCGACTGCAGACCGCGCGAATCTTGGCGTCGCGCTGCCCTACATTCGTAAGGAATTCAGCCTCACCAATACAGAAACCGGAATCATTATCAGTTTGTTTGCCTACGGTTATGCAGTAGTTCAGCTTCCGATCGGGCTGCTATACAAAAAGCTTGGAGCGAGCAAGACACGTCTCATTCTCCCTCTGTCAATGCTATTGACCTCCCTGTTTACTGGTCTGATGGGAACAGTGACGTCACCGTTTTTTTTGAGGATCTATCGTATCGGACTAGGTCTTTCTGAAGGTCCGTTCGGCGTTGGCTCGCTCAACGTGTTAAATTACTGGTTCCCCGCGAAAGAGAAGGGCACAACTGGCGGATTGCTTCAGGCCGCGACGAAATTCGGCCCGTTGATGGTTCCTGTAATATGCGTTGCAATCGCAGAGGCATTCGGATGGCGGGAGATTTTTTACCTGTTTGCAATTCCTGGTGTCGTTCTATCGTTTGTATGGTGGATATTGGTACCAAGCAGCCCCTCTCAGAGCCGTTTCTGCTCACCCGACGAGGTTGCCTATATCGAGACTGAGCAGACACCAGCCACTTCGCGGAAGAAGATAATTCAGCTTACCAGCAGCTATCGCTGGGGACGGCTTGATAAGATCATTCGCAGCAAACGCCTTAAGCCTCTGGGTACGGTCGGGGAGGTCTACACATCCTGGAATATCATCGGGACCGCTCTCGCCTGGGGCTGCATGTCCGGCATCAATGCGACCATGATGGCCTGGATTCCCACCTACCTCGTGAACGCCAAAGGTTTCGCGTCCATTCAGATGGGCTTTTTGGCCTCTGCTCCATTCCTTGGCTCGGTGATGGGAACGACGCTCGGCGGCTTGATCTCGGACCGCCTTCTTGGCAAGCGGCGAAAGCCCTGCATGATGGTAAGCACTATCTGCACGACGCTTTTGACCGCTGCAATGGCTTTCGCGCCAAATAATGGCATCTATCTTGGCGCACTACTGTATTTGACTGGTCTTTTGATCGGACTTGGGTATGGAGGATTTTCCGTCTATCCTATGGGCGTTACGACCAAGGAGGCATATCCTGTAGCATTCAGCCTCGTGAACTTTGTCGGACAGATCGGAAGCGCGTCCATTCCGTTGTTTATTGGAATCGTGCTGGACGCATCTAGCTGGGATATGGCTTTCTTTTTTCTTGCTGCGACATCAGTGCTCTGCTTCTTTCTCATTACGTCTCTGGACGAACCTGTAGATGACACAATGGTTCCCCCTGAATGAACGCTCCCTAGGGAGTGGTCCTTCGGACTTTGCAGCTTTTCGGGCTGGGTGTGTCTGATCGATGGAGGCCCGTGGGATCAAGTTGCCCCGGCCAAATGGGGACGGTTTGGAGTTTACCGACCACCTCGCCGTCGGCAGCAGCGCCGTTATCCGGCGGCAGCCATAGCGGCCACACTGACGGACCAGCTCGCCGATGTTTGTTGGTCAGTGCCGTACAATCGGCCAGCGCCGTCGCGCCGCGTGGATCGGCGCAGGCCCAACCCGGCAGGTCAAGCGCTCGAACACACCAAGGTCGGCAACTACATGATCCGCGCAGGCAGTCGGCAGGCGGAGCTCAGAAGTTTTCACGGGCAGCCTCCTTGAGAAGAGGCTTTCGAGATACCACCCGGTGCCGGCGAGCGTTCTCGGCCTCCAGCTCGTTCGGCCGACGCACCGGGTCGCCGTCCAGGTGTCCATTCTCCTGCTGTCAACGACAATAAGCCGTCTCTGCTATGCCGATCAAACGCACCGCGTCTGGTGCCGACTTGGCTTGCGGCACCGGTAGTTCCACCTGCCGTAGCTTCGCGTCGATTTCCTCGGCTGGATGTCTCTCCCCCACCATCGTCAGGTCCTCCTTCCGGCTAAACGCCTTCCCCTCTGGAAAAACCACATTTCAGGGGGCAGACCACGCCCTCGGTCGGCCGAGCCGCCAGCGAGGACCACATCACGCCCCCGGGGCGACCGAAGGCACCGCCTCCGTGATGTGAACCGCTATTTCCAACCATACAGCCCCCACGGCGCCGTTCAACCGCAACAACGGCACCGAGATCAGCGGCCCGACGATTATGTAGCTCATGCTCGACAAGTAGAAGATCGCCATCTTCCGCGTCGGATCGGCCGAAGGGAACAACTAAGTCACGTACAGCATCACGTCTGACGCAAAGTCCGGCTTCGGTCCAACCAAGAAGGAAGCGAACGGCGTAAAGGCTCCAGCCGTTCCACGCGAAGGCCAGCAAGTCTCGAGACAAAACCCCGAGGTTATCAGGATGCGGACAAGCCGCTGCCGCGCACCCACTCTGGTTAGGAACAGGTTTGCTCGCAGACCTCGGCCAGAAGGTAGCCAAAGAAGAACAGACAGGCGCCGCAACCGAATACCGCGTTCGAGAAGCTCAAGGCGGATGGCATGGTCAGCGCGGCCATGCCCGCGCTGGTCCGGTCCGGGATGGCACTGAAATAGCGGATCATGAGCACCGGCAGCAGCCGCCCGATCACCCGCCCCATGGTTTCCAGTTCGACCGGCTCTTCCTTCCACCCGCCTTGGACATGTGCGTCCGTGGCGACTTCCCCCCGTGCGGGGCTTTCCTGCAGACGCCCCTTCGTGCCAGCCGTTCGGGCTGCAGGCCTCGTCACCGTTAAAAGTCCGGACCAAGTCGGTGTCCGACGTCACAATGCCCCGTCTCCGACTACCCTTCCTCCGGGCCCATCGTTGGTTACTCTTTTCCCACTGCGCCCCCAACTGCCTCCGGCAAGAGCAGGCGCTGAATTTTACCGACGACCACCACGAAGCAGAACGCCCCTACCAGTCCGTGCGCGGACACGAAATACATCGCATTGGTGAACGA